>NZ_JBIIDX010000169.1:0-7246 GCF_044238155.1 Aestuariivirga sp.
CGCTGAACGACGTGAATGCCTATGAGGCGAACCCAACAGGTACCTGGCTCAATCGGGTTCACGGCTATGAGGTGACGGAGCCAGGTCAAGCTCAGTCACGCATTGTCAACTTCCCGCGTTCGTGCCTTCATTGCGAAGAGCCTGCATGTGTGACGGTTTGTCCAACTGGCGCCAGCTACAAGCGTGCAGAGGATGGCATTGTGCTGGTTAATCCAGAGACCTGCATCGGATGCAAGCTCTGCTCCTGGGCCTGTCCCTACGGCGCTCGTGAATATGACCAGAGCCATGGCGTCATGAAGAAATGTACGCTGTGCGTAGACCGGATCTACAACGAAAACTTCGAACCTGAAGACAGGCTTCCCGCCTGTGTAAAGGCCTGCCCGACCGGCGCACGCCATTTCGGCGACCTCGGAGATGCAAATTCCGCGGTGTCTCAACTTGTCGCGGAACGAGGTGGTTATGATCTCCTGCCGGAGATGGGCTACAAGCCAGTGAACAAGTACCTGCCCCCACGGGCGCGGCGGGATAGCATGACGTCGCCACCTGAGGCCCTGCCGCAATCCGACGGAACAGCCTTTGACCGGCTTTTTGCATGGGCAGACCGGTTGTTATCCTCCGGCAAGATCCAGAGCCGTGACGCTGACATCGACTTTTCCGGAAGGCTGGAGGGCTGAGACTATGCATCCCGCCTATTCGGTGATTCTGTTCACCACTGCATCCGGTGCTGGCTATGGTCTGCTCGCTCTGCTTGGCGTAGCGGGCATGAGCCACGGCCAGGCATCCAATCTCGCCTTCGGTGTATGCGCAATATTGCTCAGTCTTGCTCTGATCACGGCAGGACTTCTTTCATCAACCTTTCATCTGGGCCACCCCGAGCGTGCCTGGAGGGCCTGGTCGCAGTGGCGATCCTCATGGCTTTCGCGCGAGGGAGTGGTATCTGTGTTTGCCTATGTGCCGGCCCTGCTGTTTGGCGTGGTGTGGTCTGGCCTGTACGAGGCGCCATCGCTCATTGCGCCGCTTGGGGTGCTGAGCGCTGCACTTGCCATGGCAACAGTATTCTGTACCGGGAAGATCTATGCCTGCCTCACAACGATCCGCGCCTGGAATACTGCACTCACGGTTCCAGTCTATCTGTCCTTCAGTCTTGCGACCGGGTCAGTGCTGTTGGCTGCTCTGACTGTTGCGTTCGGCAGTTTGCCGGCCTTTCTGATCTATCTCTCGTGCCTGTTGCTGGTGATCACCGGGGGAGCGAAACTGGCCTACTGGCGTATTATCGATAACGCTCCTCGAACTCATACAATTGAAGCGGCGACTGGTCTTGGCCAACTCGGACGAGTCAGTCAGTGGGAGGTTCCCCACACCTCGGCTAACTATGTTCAGGCAGAAATGGGCTATGCTGTCGCCCGTAAACATGCTCAGAAGCTGCGCCGTCTGGTGATCCTGATGCTCATCCTTTCCCTGGCGCTGATGCTGTTGGCGCCTGTATTACCGTTGTCTGCCATTCTGGCCGCTCTTGCGGCGCTGCTTGCCGCCGTGGTCGAGCGCTGGCTGTTTTTTGCCGAGGCCCAGCATGTGGTCACCCTGTTCTATGGGGCTCGTGAGGCCTGAAGCTTTGCACTTGGCAATTCTCTAGAGAGCGATATAAGGATTTCTTTATATTCCCCAGGTTCCGGAGATTGCCATGACCCATCCTTCCTTTACTGAGGCTCTATCGTCCAGGCCTTGGCTTCTCGCTGACGGCGCCACCGGCACCAACTACTTTCAAATGGGTCTGGTCTCCGGAGATGCCCCGGAAATGTGGAATTTCGAGCATCCGGACCGGGTGCGTTCGCTGCACCGCAGGTTCATCGAGGCTGGTGCAGACATCGTCCTTACCAACTCCTTTGGTGGCAACCGGCATCGCCTCAAGCTTCACAATGCGCAGGATCAGGTTCGCGAGATCAACATCGCAGCGGCCCGCAATGCGCGTGCGGAAGCTGACGCGGCTGGCCGCCCTGTCTATGTGGGTGGGTCAATCGGCCCAACCGGAGAGATCATGGAGCCGGTGGGTGCGCTCAGCCATGATGAGGCCGTCAAGGCCTTCGCCGAGCAGGCGCTAGCGCTCAAAGAGGGCGGAGCGGATGTGCTGTGGATCGAGACCATGTCTTCCGAGGAAGAACTCAAGGCTGCCGTCGAGGGTGCCGCGAGGGCCGGGCTTCCCATCGTCACCACCATGAGCTTTGACACCAACGGCCGGACCATGATGGGCATCACGCCGAAGGCGTTCGGGGCGCTGACTGCGGCGCTTGCCGTGCAGCCTGCAGCCATCGGCGCAAACTGTGGTGTTGGCGCCTCCGAACTCATCGCGACGGTACTCGGCATCACCGAGGCGCGACCGGATGCAGCAGTTGTAGCGAAGGGAAACTGTGGCATTCCACAATATGTTGATGGTCACATTCACTACACCGGCACACCGGAACTCATGGCTGACTATGCCCGCATCGCGCTCGATGCAGGGGCGAAGATCATTGGTGGCTGCTGCGGCACGAGCCCGGAACATCTGGCTGCCATGCGGAGGTCATTGGAAGCCTATTCGAAAGGCGCGAGGCCTTCGATCGAACTTGTCGAACAGAAACTGGGTCCAGTCTCGCAGCTGGCAAAGGGCGTTGATGCCGCTGCTGCTGGAGCAGCCCGCCGCGAACGCCGCCGCGGCAATTGATGCTTGTCAAGGTTTGACCATGGGAGGCACGGTAGATTGGTGCCGTGTCACGGCCAGACTTCCTGAAAGGTGAGACGTGGGGTTTCCCCGGTGCTGCTGTGGAGCAACTGGAGACCCATGCTGCGTACGTGTTTCTGGTCGGTGAGCGCGCCTTCAAAGTCAAGAAGAGCGTGAAGCTTCCCTACCTTGATTTCTCCCGCCGCGAGATGCGGCATGACGCGCTTGCCAGGGAGCTTGAGGTCAACCGCATCTTTGCGCCGGAAATTTATCTCGGTTTGTCGGAGGTTTGTGGGGAGCCAGTCTTGGTCATGCGGCGTTTTGCTGCAAGGGCGCTGCTTGCCTGGCAGGTTCGGCACGGTGGGGTTGGGCCTTCACTCGCCCTGAAACTTGCCGCAATGGCAGTCGCCGCGCATGACGTTGCGCCCCGTCGTATTGTGTCGGGCTCAGCCATCATGATGGGGTTGGGCGTGCAACTCTCACGGGCCTTCACTGGTGCGCCAGACATTTTCCCGCCGGGCGAGACGTTGACCTTTCATGCTTTCTGCGAGGCTTCATTGAAAGCCTGCAAGAAATTACTCGATGCTCGCAGCGCGCAGGGGCTTGTACGCCGGTGCCACGGCGACATGCATTGTGGCAATATCATCGTCGAGAATGATGAACCCAAACTCTTTGATGCCATTGAGTTCAGCGAAGCGATTGCAACTGTTGACGTTCTTTATGATCTGGCTTTTCTGCTGATGGATCTCTGGACACAGAAAGAAAAACGTTCGGCAAACATCATCCTCAATCGCTATCTTCACCTGCGACGTGCCGAGGAGAATCTGACAGGTCTTGCAGCCTTACCCCTGTTTCTCTCGATGCGTGCAGGGGTGCGGGCAGTGGTCAGTGGCGATTTGGCGCGTGAGCTGGCGCCCAGCAAGTCAATGCAGGCACGCGGCCAAGCACTTGATTATTTCCGTGCGGCTATTGACCATCTAAAGATGGAAAAACCCATGTTGGTTTGTATTGGTGGCTTGTCAGGAACCGGCAAGTCAACAGCTGCGGCTGATCTTGCAGTGCAACTCGGTGCTGCTCCCGGTGCCATACATATACGCAGTGATATTGAACGAAAGGTGCTTGCGGGAGTTGAAGAAACGCAACGACTAGGACCGGAACATTATGGCCCTGAGGCATCCCACGCCGTGTATCAGGCTTGTCTGTCACGTGCGGGCCGGGCGCTCCGGGCCGGATACAGTGTGGTGGTTGACGCCGTATTTGCCAAGCTGGAAGAGCGGCGGCTCTTTGAATCCTGTGCAGGCGGGATAGCCTCAAACTTTCTGGGTGTTTGGCTTGAGGCGCCAGCCTCAGTCCTGGCGTCGCGTATATCGGCACGTCAGGCCGACGCCTCTGACGCGACTGTTGAGGTCGTTGCGAGGCAACTGCACTATGATCTGGGTCCGATCAACTGGGCCCGCATCAACGCTGCAGACAGTCCTGCCAGAACGCTCGCAGGCATCGCCGCGCTTCTCAGGCCTTGATCTGGCGAGCGAGTGAGGCCAGCAGCGTGTCTATTTCCGCGTCGGTGTTATAGTGTGCGAGACCGACACGCAAGACGCCGCCCTTATCCATGAGGCCCATCCGCATGACAGGTTCAATGGCGTAGTTGTGCCCAGACCAAACAAAGATATTGTCCCGTGCAAAATCTTTGGCCAATGCCTCCGGTTGATGGCCGTCCAGCGTGAAAGACACGGTGGGTACGCGCCGGTCGATGGCGTTTCCTGAGGTAATGCCGCGAATGGTAAGACCACGGAAGCTGCGCAGGCCGTCGATCAGCCGCTGTGTCAACCGCTGTTCATAGCCTGCGATGACGCTCCATGCCGCACGAAGACGCTCCACGCGTGTGCTGCCGGCGCCGAACTGCTCGAGATACTCTATGGCACCCAGCGTTCCCGCCATGCCTTCATGCGAGAGGGTTCCGGTTTCAAACTTGTGAGGAAGATCGTCGCCGGCCGGGCGCACCTTGTAGCCGAAGGTTTGTTTCAGCAGGTCCTCGCGGCCCCATAGAATACCTTGATGAGGGCCAAACCACTTATACGCTGAGGAGACGACGAAATCCGCCCCCAGCGTCTGCACGTCGATTGCGTGATGTGGGGCAAACTGCACGGCATCGAGATAAACAATGGCGCCAACCGCTTTCGCCTGAGCCGCGAAGCGCTTCACGTCACTGATCGTACCAGTGCAATTCGAGGCCATTCCCATGGCAAGAAGGCGGGTTCGTTCCGTGAGTACCTTGCTCAGGGCGTCTTCGGGGAATTCATAGGTATCGGGGTCAAAATCCATCCAGCGGACGGTGAGGTCCAGATCGGCGGCCAGCAGCAGCCAGGGAGCAACATTGGCATCATGATCCATTCTCGAGAGCACGATCTCGTCTCCCCGCCGGAACGTCTTGCCGATGCAACGCGACATGTGCAGTGTCAGACTGGTCATGTTCTGGCCAAATATGATTTCGCCAGGTGTTGTCGCGTTGTAGAAATCAGCGCAGGCTCGATGTGCCATATCGACGATTTCGTCTGCTGCGAGCGAAGTTGTGAAGTAGCCACCGAGGTTGGCATTACGGGCCGTCAGGCACTCGACCGTCCGGTCAATGACCTGGCGGGGTACCTGGGTGCCAGCCGGATTGTCCAGGTAGACGCGGGGACCGGCGCCATCGGCGAGGGCCAGGGCAGGAAATTGGCTGCGGCAGAATGCAATGTCGAATGCCTCAGGCGTCATGGCAAACCCAGTCTCGTGATAGTTAAAGTCATGTTTACTCTGGGTTTCCGCTTGCCTCAACCGTCGCTTTCCGGCAAGTGGGTGTCGCCCGCTGGCGGCGGCCTTGCGGCTCCCGGGCCTATGACTGAGTTGTAAATTTTTCCACCTGGAGACGGCCGATGAGCGATGAAGGTGAACTTGACCTGAACTCCCTCAATGACGAGGAACTGGTGCAGCAGGTCCATGATGATCTGTACGACGGCCTCAAGGAAGAGGTTGAGGTGGCAGTACACATCCTGCTCGGCCGGGGCTGGGCTCCATACAAGGTTCTGACGGAAGCGCTGGTTGAAGGCATGCGCATTGTCGGCGTCGACTTCCGTGATGGAATTCTATTTGTGCCTGAGGTCTTGCTGGCTGCCAATTCAATGAAGGCCGGTATGAACATCCTGCGGCCGTTGCTCATTGCCACTGGTGCTCCGCGACAGGGCAAGATGGTGATCGGCACGGTAAAGGGCGACATCCACGACATTGGCAAGAATCTGGTCGGTATGATGATGGAGGGTGCTGGCTTCGAGGTCATCGATCTCGGCATCAACAACCCGGTCGAGAAATATCTCGAGGCGATGGAACTGCATAAGCCTGACATTCTTGGCATGTCAGCGCTGCTCACCACGACCATGCCCTACATGAAGGTTGTCATCGACACCATGAAGGAAAAGGGCATGCGTGATGATTATGTCGTGCTGGTTGGTGGCGCGCCCTTGAATGAGGAATTTGCCAAGGCGATTGGCGCTGATGCCTACTGCCGTGATGCTGCCGTTGCAGTGGAAACCGCAAAGAGCTTCATGGCGCGGAAGCACAATCAACTGGCGACCAGTTAAGGTGCGTCCGGGTTTGCGGTGACCTCAGTCGATCTCGCGCCATCGGAAGAATTCGAATTCAAGCCGGGCAAGGGAAAAGTACTTCTCCTGGCCTGTGGCGCTTTGGCCCGGGAGATTGTGGACCTGATCGAACGCAACCGCTGGACTGGTTTCGATCTGCAATGCCTGCCGGCGAAGTGGCACAATACGCCTGAAAGAATTGTGCCTGAACTGCGCCAGAAGCTTGTCGCAGCACGTGGGCGCTATCAATCCGTATTCGTGCTCTATGGTGACTGCGGAACCGGCGGACAGCTCGATGCGATGCTGAAGGAGGAGGGTGTTTCACGGCTGGAAGGCCCTCACTGCTATGCATTTTTTTCGGGCAACAGCAACTTTGCGGCTCATGCCGACGATGACATTACGGCGTTCTTCCTCACGGATTATCTGGCTCGTCACTTTGACAAGTTGATCTGGGAAGGTTTGGGTCTTGACCGCCATCCGGAACTTCTGGCGGACTACTTTGGCAACTATACCAAGATCGTGTACCTCGCTCAGACTCAAAGTATCGAACTGGAAGCAAAGGCTGAAGCTGCTGCCCGCCGCTTGGGACTTGGTTACGAATGTCGATTCGTGGGTTATGGTGAACTCGAGCGCGACCTGCGGGCATTGGCTGAAGCGTGACTGAAACGGAATGAGTCTTGATGTGCCAAATCGATTTCCCCGTCCGCTTGTTGGGAGGGTCCATGGGTGCGGGTCGCGAGGCTGCGACAACCAGTTCCGGTTTCATCATTTGCAATCAGTGCGACCCCCAGGTTTATCCCCTCCCCAAGAGAGGGAGGGAAAGTTGGGCGTGAGACTGTTAAACTTCATCTGGTCCTAATACTCGCTTGCGGCACGAAGCGGGATATTTCTCTAGAAATCCGTCTTCTCCCCACCTTCGCTTTCCCGCCGCCTCACG
>NZ_JBIIDX010000170.1:0-7216 GCF_044238155.1 Aestuariivirga sp.
GTCGAACGAGCCCGGCTACTACAAGCAGGGAGCCTACGGCATCCGCATCGAGAACCTCATCATGGTGCATGAAGCCAGGCAAATCGACGGCGGCGAACGCGCGATGCTGGGCTTCGAGACCCTGACGCTGTGCCCCATCGACCGGCGGTTGATCGAAACCTCCCTGTTGTCGGCTGGCGAATGCGACTGGCTCAACGCCTATCACGCGCGGGTGCTGAAGGAACTGGGCGGTTTCCTGTCCGGAAAGGAACTGGCCTGGCTGAAAAAGGCCTGTGCGCCCCTCTCAGGCAGAAGCTGAGAGCGGCTCCAACCCTTAACCCCTGCTTGAAGGCCGCTCAGCGCCCGCCCACGCGGCGGAACCATTCAGCCTCGTCGATCACCTCCACGCCATGCTTCTCGGCATCTTTCAGTTTCGAGCCTGCGCCCGGCCCAGCAACCAGGAGGTCGGTCTTCTTCGAGACGCTGCCCGCCACCTTGGCGCCCAGCCTCTCGGCCATGGCCTTGGCCTCTTCGCGCGTCATCTGCTCGAGGGATCCGGTGAACACCACCGTCTTGCCAGCCACCGGCGAAGTGGTGCTGCGCCGCTCGAGCGAGGTGACGCTGACATGCTTGAGGAGTTCATCGACAACATCCCGGTTATGCGGCTCGGCGAAGAACTGCACCAGCGCCTCAGCGACCACCTCGCCGATGCCGTCGATGGCGGTAAGTTCCTCCCAGGCCTCGCCCGCCATGGCCCCGGCGGACGTCATCCGTGAGCGGAATGTTTCGGCTGACTCATAGGACCGCGCCAGCGCCCGCGCAGTGGTCTCGCCCACATGGCGGATGCCAAGAGCGAAGATGAAGCGGTCCAGCGCCACGGTGCGGCGCTGGTCAATGGCGTCGAAGAGCTTGCTCACGCTCGCCTCGCCCCAGCCCTCGCGGTTCTTCAGTCGCTTCAGGGAAGTCTTGTCACGCGCCTCAAGGGTGAAAATGTCATGCGGCCACTGAATGAGTTCATCAGCATAGAGCTCGGCGATGATCTTGTCGCCAAGGCCCTCGATATCAAAGGCATTGCGCGAGGCGAAATGCTTCAGCCGCTCGACGCGCTGGGCCGCGCAGATCAGACCGCCGGTGCAACGGCGCACCGCATCGACCTTGCCGCTTTCACGCTCCTCGCGGACCGCGTGCGAACCACAGACCGGGCAGGCATCGGGAAACCGATAGGGCGTCGCTCCTGCCGGGCGCTTCTCCGGCAGGAAGCCGAGGATCTGCGGTATCACGTCTCCGGCGCGCTGGACGATGACCGTATCGCCCTCCCGGATATCCTTGCGGGCGATCTCGTCCTCGTTGTGGAGCGTGGCGTTGGTGACCACCACGCCGCCCACGGTGACGGGCATCAGCCGCGCCACCGGCGTCAGCGCCCCGGTGCGGCCAACCTGAATATCGATCTTCTCAAGAAGCGTGGTGGCCTTTTCGGCCGAGAACTTGTGCGCCAGCCCCCAGCGCGGACTGCGCGAGACGAAGCCCAGCCGCTGCTGCCAGTCGAGGCGGTTCACCTTGTAGACCACGCCGTCAATGTCGTAACCCAGACCGGCGCGCTGACCCTCGATGAGCCGGTATTGCTGCAGCAACTCCTGCACCGAGCGGCAGAGCTTCATCAACGGATTGATGGGAAGACCCCATGACGCAAAGGCCTCGATCACACCCATTTGCGTGTCTGCCGGAAGCTCAGGAGCTTCACCCCAGGCATAGGCAAAAAATTCCAGCGGGCGAGACGCGGTTATTGCGGGGTCAAGCTGGCGCAGCGATCCCGCTGCAGCGTTGCGCGGATTGGCGAAAGGCTTTCTGCCATCGGCTTCCTGGCGGCGATTGAGTGCCGCAAAATCCGCCTGCGACATGTAGATTTCACCGCGCACCTCGATGAGAGCCGGCGCCCGCGCCGGAAGCCGCTGGGGCACTTGCGCGATGGTCATCACATTTGCAGTGACGTTCTCGCCCTCATAGCCATCGCCACGCGTGGCGGCCTGCACCAGCTGGCGGTTCTCGTAGCGCAGCGAGATCGACAGGCCGTCGATCTTGGGTTCGGCGGTCAACTCCACAGATTCGGTCGAGGCGAGATCGAGGAACCGCCGGATGCGGGCCACGAAATCCTGCACGTCCTCGTCCGAAAAACCGTTGGCAAGAGAGAGCATGGGGACAGCATGGCCGACCTTGGCAAATTTGCCGGCAGCAGCTGCCCCGATGCGCCGCGAGGGTGAATCGGCCCTGACAAGATCGGGAAACCGGGCCTCGATGGCATCATTGCGCCTGCGCAGCGCATCATAGGCCGCATCCGAAATGAGCGGGGCATCCTGCTCGAAATAGGCCTGGTCATGGCGAGCGATTTCCCGGGCAAGATGGGCCAGCTCTGCTGCGGCCTCCATCGCGGTGAGATCTGCGACGTGCGGGGGTGCAGGCTTCGCCATGGCTCAGGCCCTGCCGCGAAGAAGCTCGTCGGCCTGGGCGCGCGCTGCCTCCGTGACCTTCGCGCCGGACAGCATGCGGGCCACCTCCTCCCGGCGGCTCTGCGCCGAAAGAGCCTGGACCCGCGTCACCATGCGCTTTCCCGCCACTTCTTCCATCTTGGAGATCAGCATGTGCTGGCCAGCCCGCGCCGCTACCTGCGGACTATGGGTGACGGCCAGCACCTGGAGGTGTTCCGCAAGCCTTGCAAGCCGGGCGCCAATCGCATCGGCCACAGCACCGCCAACACCCGTGTCGATCTCGTCAAAGATCAGGGTGGGAGCAGACCCCCGGGCCGCCAGGATCACCTTGAGGGCAAGCATGAAGCGGGCGAGCTCGCCCCCCGAAGCCACCTTCATGAGCGGGGCGAGCGGCGTTCCGGGGTTGGCCGCAACCATGAACTCGACACGGTCAATGCCATGCGGGCCCGGCTTTCCCGCGTCAGTCTCCACCGCCGTTGCAAACCGGGCGCGCTCGAGCTTGAGCGGTGGCAGTTCGGCCATCACTGCCTTGTCCAGCGCCCTGGCAGCCTTGCGCCGGCGGGTGGAGAGCGTTTCGGCTGCCGCATCAAATGCCGCACGGGCCCGTGCGAACTCCTTTTCAAGCGCGGCCAGCTCGCGGCCGCCATCGCCCAGAGCCTCAAGATCGCGATTGATGCGCTCGCGCACGTCGGCCAGCGTATCGACCGTGCATTTGTATTTTCGCGCCGCGGCCCGGAGCGCGAACAACCGCTCCTCGGATGCTTCAAGTTCGCGTGGATCAAAGCGGAAGCTCACATGAGCATCCGCCAGCGTGCGCTCGGCTTCGGTGATTTCAGCCAGCACGCGGTCCAGAGCCGCACAGACGGCATCGAGCCGCCCGCCCGCCTGTTCACGCCGGCGTTCGAGCTTGCGCAATGCGGCGTTGAGACGGGCAACCGATGTGCCATCTCCCGCCAGAGCCTCCTCGGCTTCCGTGAGCGCCGTGGCGAACTGCTCGGATGACATCATCAGCTGGCGGGCGTCGGCCAGCAGCGCCTCCTCGCCCGCAAGCGGCGCCAGCGCCTTGAGTTCGGCGGCGGCGTGCTCGAGATAATCCCGCTCGGTCTCGGCACGGGTCATGCGCTCCCGATGGCTGCGAAGGGCCTCGTCGGCGGCTGCCGCCCGGGACCACAGCGCCGCAACCTCGGCACACTCGGCTTCAAGACCTGCAAAGGCATCGAGCAAATGGCGGTGAGCGGTCACGTCCACCAGAGCCCGGTCGGCGTGCTGGCCATGAATCTCGGCCAGCGCGCCGGCGATCTGGCGCAGAAGATTGAGGCTTACCGGCTGATCATTGATCGCTGCCCGGCTCGGGCCATCAGCATTCTGGATACGGCGGATGACGAGTTCGCCCTCGGTATCGATGCCCTGCTCTCGCAGGAGAAGCAGTGCCGGATGGCTGGGCGACAGGGTGAACGCCGCCGTCACGACGCCGCGCTCGGCCCCCGCCCGGACCAGCGACGAATCGCCCCGCGCGCCCAGCGCCAGCCCGAGCGCATCCAGAAGAATGGACTTGCCAGCCCCCGTCTCGCCGGTGAGCACGGTGAGATTGGGCTCGAGCGCGATGTCGAGCTTCTCGATCAGCACGATGTCGCGGATGGAAAGCGCCGTCAGCATGAATCAAGTCTACCGCGGAACGGCGCCCGGAGGCGAGAGGCGGCATCCGGCCCGCCGTTTTTCAGTCCGGCACCCGCCTGGCCATAGGTAGAACCACGGAGTCCCTGCGGGAACGGCGCGCCTCGCGCCCCCTGCACCCCCATATCCCGTTGGACGCCTCACTCGCAGAGTGTAGTCTCCCGTGCCATGAATAGCCTCAAGCGCTCGCTGCTCGCCTCCACCATGATGGTCCTGTCCGCAGGCTACGCCCGCGCCCAGCAGGTCACGGTCAGCAATGGCGACAGCTATACGCTCAACACCGATCTTGTCACGACCGACCCCGCTGCCATCGCCATGAGCAACGACCCTGGCACTGCGCCAGTCGTTTCTGACACGCACATCACGGTGTCCGGACCAGGATCGGTGACGACCACCGGAAACTTCGCCACGGGCATACTCCTGACCAGCGATCCCACCTCCGGGACAGCCTCCCTCACCGGCAACTCGATCACCAGCCTTGGAGACATTTCGACGGCAGGCTCCTATTCCAACGGGCAGATGATGTTCGCCGACTCGGAGGGAGGCGCCAGCATCACCATCAACACGATCACCAATTCCGGATCGATCTCGACGCTCAACGATCACGCCAACGGCATTGCGCTGTCTGCCGTCTCGTCCGGATCCGGCGTCTCGATCACAACGAACGAAATCAACAATACCGAAGCGATTGCAACGGAAGGGTATCGCTCCCACGGCATCATCCTGACGGCCGTCTCGACCGCCGCCTCGACGTACTCCGAAGCGTCAACGACGGACAACCGGATCACCAACTCCGGCACGATCAGCACAGTCAACGATCAGGCAAATGGCATTCTTCTCTCCGCCTATTCGGGAAACTCCACTGCAACCGTCTCATTAAGCAGGATCGTCAACGAGGAATCGATCAAGACCACGGGAACTTCCGCGAATGGCATTCATCTGATGGCAGACTCTGGTGACTTTGCCGCCATAGATCAAAACCGCGTTTTTGTCTCTGGGTCAGTTGAAACGACCGGAGATTCCAGCGCAGGAATATCACTTGGATCGGACGCAACTCACCAGTCACGTATCTACGACAATAGAATCGAGATAACCGGAAATCTACATACGGAAGGAGAAGGATCGGCTGGCGTCATCCTCTGGTCTTCGAATGGCGCCGCCGTATCTGCGAATATCTATTCAACAGTAGAAAAAAATGAGATTGTCAATTCAGGATCAATCACCACAACTGGCAGTCAGTCCGTAGCGATAATCCTTGTGGCATCCTCATTGTACAGTGAAAAAAGCGTGGTAGGTAATCGCATAGCAAATTCCGGGCAACTGGTAACTTCGGGCTATAGGGCAAGTGCAATCCAGCTAAATGCTGATAAAGCTTCTTCGGATCCAAGTATTGCGGCGTCTGAAGTTTCACGCAACACCGTCACCAACACCAACACCATATTGACTTCAGGCAGATATTCTTATGGGGTTTTTCTCACATCAAACAACGAAGATGATGGTGCCTCACAAGAAAGCAACACGATCACCAACTCGGGTATGATTGATACATCCGGTGATTACGCCACCGCCATACGACTATTGGCACGGAGTGGCTCTGGCGACGCCTATATAAACGGAACAAGGATCTACAATTCAGGCGCAATCAACACTTCAGGTGAAGATGCCGAGGGCATAAACCTGCTGGCAGAATCAACATCCTCTGGAACGGCTTGGATTTCCGAAACAACACTCGCCAACACTGGTCGGATTTCAACCTCGGGCGATGAAGCGGAAGGCGTCGTGCTGCGGGCCATATCAAGTTCAGGCAGCGTCAGTCTTTATGACAATCATATCAGCAATTCCGGGACCATCCAGACCACAGGTCCAATCCGGTCGCAAGGGATCGGCCTGTACGCAAGCTCATCCGATGGCTGGGCTTCAATAGGCGCAGGCGGGACGCAAAACACGATCACGAACTCGGGCTCGATTTCGACAGCAGGCGCCCTGTCGAATGGCATTGATCTTTATTCCTTGTCTTCCAGCGGACCCGTCAATATCACCGGCTCCAAGATTACCAACTCAGGTACAATCAACACTGCGGGCGTCGATTCACACGGCATCTATTTGCACAATCAATCCCGATCCGGTGTCGCCGAAATTTTCGAAAACACGATTAACAACACAGGCTCAATCACCACGACAAATATTGAAGCATATGGCATTATACTTTTTGCTAAATCTGATGTCGCAGCCTCGGTTGGCATTACCAGCGACCCTAACAGCAAGGGAAACACAATCAACAATAGCGGCACAATCGAAACTGCGGAGCAACGAGCTCGTGGCATTCTCATCGATGCGTTTTCAGGTTATGACGCCTCATCAATCGTTGGCAACACCATTACCAACACAGGCACGATCCTGACGAGGGCATACGCTGCAGATGGGATTCTATTGAGAGGCTTTGGATCCACCACCTCCATCACCTCGAACACGATCACCAATACCGGGACCATTTCGACGACGGGCACAGGGTCGCAAGCCATCAATCTGGTTGCAATATCCTCTCTTGTAACCGACATCAGCGGCAATACGATCGTGAACGCTGGCACGATTCTGACCACGGGCCTGGGAAGCAGTGGAATAGTGTTTGGATATGCCGGGGCAATAAACACCGTCACCTCCAACACGATCACCAATTCCGGGCGGCTGATTGCAGCTTACGGGACCGCGATCAACATGTACGCAGGTCAGGCCAACACCCTGAACCTCAGGTCGGCGGGCCTGATCGGCGGCGTGCTGCAATTGGGTGAGGGTGACACGGTCAACCTGATCTCCGAGGCCTCGCACTCGACGCTGTGGACCTTCGGCACGCCCTCGGGCTGCGGCTTGAGCACGGAAATGTCAGCCTGCTCCCTGTCCGTGCCGGAGACCACCTTCAACACCAGCGGCCCGCTGCCGTGGTTCTCGGCCTCGGATGGCACCTATACGACCTATGCCACCTTCGACCCCACGGGCGTGGCGGCCAGAGGGCAGGTGCTGGCCGATCTCGCAGGCCTGAACTCCGGCTTCATGCAGCAGGGCCTCACTTCGCTCGAGCAGAC
>NZ_JBIIDX010000031.1:0-23650 GCF_044238155.1 Aestuariivirga sp.
TCCTGAGCAGGGGGCTACCGCCCCTCCGGAGCCAGCGGCTGCCGCTGACATCCAGTCCAGTACCAACACCCTCCCGCCGCCCCCGGAAACAACCACCGACGGGGCGGCTCTTGTTTCGGGTGCTGCTCTGGCGACCGGCAGTTCGTCGCCCAGCCCCGAGGTGTCTGCTGCACCCAGCCCGGGCACATCCATGTCGACCGCTGAGGCCCAGTCCGGTGCGACTGCGCCCACTGTCATGGAAACTGCGCCTGTGCCGACCCCAAAGAAAAAGCCAATCATCAAGAAGAAGGCCAGCGAGGAAAACTTCGAAAACCTCGGTTCGGCACCCGTCGTTCTCGTGCCTCCTTCGCAACCACCGGCCGCTGAGGCTCCCGTTGCCAGCGTGGTTCCCCAAGCGCCTGGAGACCAGCCAACGTCTCCAGCCCCTGCCAAGAAGAAAACTATTTTCAACATATTTGACAGCACAGAGCCTGCGGCGCCCCAGGACCAGACGCAGGTTGCCGCAGTAGAGAAACCGGCCGCACCAGTGGAGAAACCGGCCCCACCCAAAGCCGCGGAGAGCAGCGGTGGCGGCTACACGATTCAGCTCGCCTCTTTTCGGACCGAGACAGAGGCAGCGAACGAATACGCGCGCCTGAGCAGGGCCTTTCCGGCCGTCGTCGGGCCATTGAAACGGCAGGTTCGTGAGACCAGCGTTGCTGGCAGTACGCGTTACCAGCTCGCGCTTGGGCCTCTTGCCACTCGCAGTGAGGCGACAAGGGTGTGCAGCGAACTCATTGCTGGCGGTGAGAGCGATTGCATCGTTCGGAACCCCTGAGCGTCGCAGGGCTGGCGTCAAGTCATGGCTGATCTCGGCGCATTTATCTCGGGCTGTTCGGGCCTAACGCTCACCCCCGATGAAGAGCGGTTTTTTGAGCGCAGCAACCCCTTTGGGCTTATTCTCTTCAGGCGCAACTGCGCGGACATATCGCAGGTAAAGGCTCTGACGGCCGCGTTCCGGTCTGCTGTTGGGCGGCGAAACGCGCCTGTGTTCATCGATCAGGAGGGCGGGCGTGTTCAGCGCCTTGGACCTCCAGTCTGGCGTGCTTATCCTGCCGCCAGAGCCTATGGAGAACTCTATGCCCGCGACGCGGTTGCCGCCTTGCGCTGCGCTCGCCATGTTGGCCGTCTCATGGCGGAAGACCTTTATTCGATCGGCATCACAGCCAATTGCGTCCCAGTCCTTGACGTACCCCAGCCCGGAGCTCACGAGATCATTGGGCAGCGCGCCTACGCGCTCTCACCGGACACGATCCTGATCTTGGCCAGAGCGCATGCTGCGGGCTTCCTGGAGGGCGGGGTACTGCCCGTCATCAAGCATATTCCGGGGCATGGCCGGGCGACAGCCGACAGTCACCTCGACCTACCGGTGATCAATGCCAAGCTGGCGGACCTCACTGCGGTCGATTTCCTGCCTTTTGCAGGCTTTTCCGATGCAGTCTTAGGCATGACTGCACACGTGGTCTACACTGACATTGATGCTCTGGCTCCCGCCACGCAGTCACGCAGAGTTGTCTCGGACATCATTCGCAAGCTAATCGGCTTCGATGGCCTGCTGATGACGGATGATCTCTCGATGAAGGCTCTCTCAGGCAGTTACACCGAAAGAACAATCCGGGCACTGGCAGCGGGCTGTGACCTGGTTCTCCATTGCAACGGGGAACTGGCGGAGATGGAGGAAGTGGCCTCCGCGGCTGGGAAACTGAAGGGGAAGTCCCTGAGCCGGGCGCGAATTGCGTTGCAGTCTGTGCGAAAGCCGCGTGGGTTCGACCGCCGTCAGGCGGTTCGGGACCTGGGCACCCTTATGGATCAGTGAAACTGGGGATAAGTTGAGCCTCGGCGCCGAATCAGGCGGCAGGTTTTGTTAACAAGGCATTGATCAAACAGAAGGTTGTCACGTGTGAGCGGTGAAGACCAACCCATCCAGCAATCGAGTGTCGAGCCAGTGGTCTGGCCCGATGGAGATGTCCCGTTGCGCTCCAGCGAAACCGGGCAGCCAGCTGAGTCCGGTGCCCTGATTGTGGACGTGGGCGGCTTCGAGGGCCCTCTGGACCTTCTTCTTGAGCTTGCCCGTCATCACAAGGTCGATCTGAAGCAGATCTCGATCTTGCGCCTTGCAGAGCAATACCTCGCATTTATCGAAAAGGCACGCCGGCTACAGCTTGAAATTGCAGCTGACTATCTGGTGATGGCTGCTTGGCTGGCCTACCTCAAATCGCGGTTGCTGATACCAGCACCGGCCGGAACGGAGACGCAGGAGCCAGTTGACCTGGCGGCGAGACTGGCGTTCCGTTTGCAGCGCCTTCAGGCGATGCGGACTGCTGCGGACACATTGATGAAACGTAGCGTATTGGGTCGCGATGTGTTTGCCCGCGGTGCACCGGAGCCGATGGTGACCGACATCCGCCGTCAGTACGGGGACAACCTGATCGATTTGCTCAAGGCTTATGCAGATCGGCGCAAGAAAAAGCTGGTGCACCAGAGCTACGTACCAAAGCGTCACCCCACCTGGTCGATCAAGGAGGCCCGCATGGCCCTGGAGCGGCTGGTTGGCATCATGGATGACTGGGGCACCTTCGATGTTTGGCTGGCCCAGTATCTTGTTGACCCGAACTTGCGCCGCTCGGTGACTGCGTCGAGTTTCACGGCCAGTCTCGAACTGGCGCGAGAAGGCGTCGTGGAGCTTCGCCAGGACGGGGCGTTCCGGCCAATATATTTGAAACGACGGGCAGGGCATGCGGCCTGAAGCCCGCGCGCGTGACGCGAAGGAGACGACGATGAAAGTGCAAGCCGCCGCGGCTGAAACTGGCCCCGAGCACGACATGCCCAACGGGTCCGAAGTGGCAGGTGATAGCGTGGCCGAGGACCTTGCGGACCAGGAACCAGCGAGCATCACGCGTCATCCGCGCGCGGATCGCAACCAGCATTTGCGGATCGTTGAAGCTATTCTGTTCGCCGCAGCCTCACCCGTTGATCCTAAGCAACTCGCGACATCGTTGCCTGAGGGAACGGACATATCCGGCCTTCTGGCTGACCTGCAGGCCAACTATGCCAATCGCGGCGTGAATCTCGTTGAGGTTGCCGGCAAGTGGCTGTTCCGCACGGCGGAGGATCTGGCCTATCTGTTGCGGCGTGAAAAGGTCGAAGAACGCCGCCTGTCGAAGGCTGCACTCGAGACACTTGCAATCATAGCCTATCATCAGCCAGTCACGCGCGCAGAGATCGAAGATATCCGTGGGGTGGCGATCTCGAAGGGTACACTGGACCAGCTGCTTGAGATCGGCTGGGTCCGGATGCGCGGCCGCCGCAAGACTCCGGGCCGGCCGATCACCTACGGTACGACCGAAGCGTTTCTCGGACATTTTGGCCTCTCCGAGGTCGGAGACCTGCCCGGCCTTCAGGAACTCAAGGCGGCTGGCCTGCTCGAGGCATCCCTGCCGCCTGGCTTTGATGTTCCAATGCCGAGAGTCAGCGACGACCTCCTGCCTGATGAGGATCCTCTCGACGGCACCGAGACAGATCAGCTTCCGCTCGAGATGGAACTCGAAGACGAGGCAGATACGGGACCTGTCGTTTAGAGCAAGAACCGGCCTGATTGGATCGTGTCGTTAAGGGAATTTCGCGGAGTGGCCAGAAGAATGGCGACGAGCGGGCGAGTGGCCCAATCCAGTCATCAGAGTCTGCCACGCAGCGAAATGCCCGGGGCCCTTCGGGTTAGGTAACGGTGGGCGTTCGGTTTGCGGCGTTTCTCACGAGGACCCACAGTGCTCGTTTCGGACCGCTCATGCGGGCTACCACCGTCGCGACCGAAAGGCGCTGTTTCAATAAGGTTGGTTCTTGCTGTGGCCCGGCCTAAAAAGAGAAAGGCACCGCTCAGGCGGCGCCTTGCAACTCGATAACAAGAAGTTTCCTGTTTACTTGATTTTCGTCTCTTTGAATTCGACGTGCTTGCGCGCCACAGGATCATACTTCTTGAATGACAGCTTATCTGTTTGGGTGCGCGAATTCTTCTTCGTCACGTAGAAGTAGCCCGTGTCGGCAGACGACGCGAGCTTGATCTTGATTACGTTGCCCTTGGCCATAATGATCTCCAGCGGAATTTGGTGCTCGTAGACCCTAAATGCGTGGCAAAGTCAAGTTGGCTCGCATTAGGCTGCGATCTCGTCCTCAACCCATGTCTTGCCCCGAAAATATTGAAAAGATGCAGGTATTTCTGGCGGGGGGAGCCGGCGTTCGGCAAGAAAGGGCTGTAGCCGCTTCAGGGCGTCGATGGTGATGAGGGGAAGGTCCAGCCTGGCAATTTCTTCGAGTGTAAGCCAGGAAATGGTGAGTAGCTCGCCTTCGTTCTGGCGAACTGGCCGGTCAAGATTGCTAATGCCTTCAGCATCACCAACGAAGAACCTCGAGTCATACCGGCGGGTGCGGCCGGGAGGAGTAATTGCCCGCATGAAGAGGACCAGGCCTGAAAGATCGGGGGCTTCATTTACCGTGTTCCGGCCAAACAGCAATCCAGCTTCTTCCCAGGTCTCGCGCAGCGCGGCCTGCGCAAGTCCTCGGGCCCGGTTCGCACTCTGTCCACCACGCATGCGATGGAGCAGCTTCGCGAGCGTTGCCGGATGAAGATCCCGGGCTGGCCTTACACGGCAGTCCACGGGGTCGAGCCTGCCGCCTGGAAAGACGAACTTATTTGGCATGAACGCATGTCCACCTGCGCGCTGCCCCATGAGGATGCGCGGCGCTCCCCGGTCCCATCGAACGAGGATCAATGTTGCCGAGTCCTTTGGGCGCAGAACCTTTGGATGGAGAAGCGAGCCGGCAAACTCAGGGTGATCATAGGTCATGGCTGTTCGTCGCCAGACGAGCCCCCGAAGCCATGCATACGCAGGGCCCACTGAAGACCGACAATGGCTCCCTTGACCGACGGCATCAGGGCGAATGAAAGCCCGAGTGTCAAAGCAGTCCAGAGGATGAAGTGGATGGTGAGTGGCGGTCCCCAAACCCGCTCGACGACGAGAACGAGAGGAACGACGATATGGCCGATGATGGTCATGGTGAAATAGGGAGGAGCGTCATCAGCCCGGTGGTGGTGAAGTTCTTCTCCACATGCTCCGCATCTCTCAGTCACCTTCAGATAACGATCGTATATGCTGCCCTTGCCGCAAGCCGGACAGCGGCAGAGGGCGCCGCGCATCATGGCCGTTTTCCACTGGCGCTCGTTTTCAGTGGATCCGGCTTGCTTGTCGATTGTAACGGTCATTAACCGCGGTTTGTGGACCAAATCTTGCGGTAATGAAAGTCCGGCACGACACGCGCGACTGACTGCCGCAAGAGTGGGGTTACCGTCTGCCACGCCTGCTTCGGGACTGTGGCCTGCGTCTTTTCGAGACCTGCCGGGTCGAGGGAGTGCGCTGTTGCCCTCCCGACACCACCTCAAATCGCATACCCCCGGAGACGGGAGTAACCTCCACCAGTTTTACTTCCACGCGGTCGCCGAGTTGATAGGTTTCTCCGCTCCGTTCACCGATCAGGGCATGGCCTGATCGGTCGAAGACGAAGTAGTCCCGGCCCAACGTGGTCACAGGTACAAAGCCATCTGCGCCAGATTCTTCCAGTTTCACGAACAGCCCTGCACCCACAACGCCCGCAATGCGGCCGCGGAACACTGACCCGGTGTGTGAGGACAGATGGGCGGCAACAAGTCGGTCGATTGTTTCGCGCTCAGCGGCCATGGCCCGGCGCTCGGCATCAGAGATCATGTCTGCTGTCTCGGAGAGGCGTGCGATGTCCTCGGGGCTCAGACCGTCCGGGCCGAATCCGCACCCTGCAATCAACGCGCGATGGACAATGAGATCGGCATAGCGCCGGATAGGGGAGGTGAAATGTGCATAGCGCTGCAGGGCCAGGCCAAAATGGCCCTGGTTGGTGGCGCTGTAGACTGCCTGTGCCTGGGTTCGGAGAACCATTTCATTTACCACGTGCTGATAATCCTGACCCTGAGCATCGGCCAGTAAAGTATTGAAATAACGTGGTTTCACTGACTGTCCTAGGGCAAGGGACAAGTTGAGGGTTCGCAGAAATTCCGCAAGGGCTCGAAGTTTTTCCTCTGACGGTGGCTCGTGCACGCGGTAGAGGAGTGGCGTCTGTCTGCGCTCCAGTTCCTCCGCAGCAGCGACGTTTGCCTGGATCATGAACTCCTCGACCAGTCGATGCGCGTCAAGTCGCTCAGGCGTCACCACGCGTTCGATCAGTCCGTGCGCATCGAGGATGAGTTTGCGCTCTGGAAGATCGAGCTCCAGTGGAGCCCGGTGCTTGCGTCCTTTGCCGAGGATCTCGTAGGCCGCCCAAAGTGGTTTCAGCACGCCCTCGAGCAGGGGCGCGGTCTTGGTGGTGGGGGCTCCGTCGATTGCCGCCTGTGCTTCCTCATAGGCCAGTTTCGCCGCTGATCGCATGATCACGCGGGCGAACCGGTGGCCGATCTTGTGGCCGGATGAATCGAAGCGCATGAAGCAAGCGAGGGCGGGTCTTTCTTCTTTTTCCCGCAAAGAGCAGAGATCATTGGATATCCGTTCGGGAAGCATCGGTACGACGCGATCGGGGAAGTAGACCGAGTTGCCCCGAATTCGTGCCTCGCGGTCAAGTGGGGTTCCGGACCTGACGTAGGCCGCCACGTCCGCAATCGCCACAACCACGTTGGCATGTCCGGTCTCGCGATCGATCTCGGCCCAGACGGCATCGTCATGGTCGCGGGCGTCCCGTGGATCGATCGTCACCAGCGGCAAATTGCGCAGGTCCTGGCGGTTATCCCGACTGAAGGGGTCCAGGCTTTCTGCATCCCGCAACACACGCTCGGGAAATTGATCAGGGATCCCATGATGCCTGATGGCAATGAGCGATATATTGCGCTGATCATCTAGATCCCCGAGGCGAGCGCGGACGCGCGCAGACGGCAGCCCGCGGCCCCTGTCCTTGAGCACATCGGCTTCAACCAGTTCGCCGTTTTCTGCGCCTCCATCATCCCCGTCGGCAACCTGGAACTCGTGACGAGCCTTCTTGTCGACAGGGACGATACGCCCGGCTCCGCCCTTGAGACTGCGGTAGACGCCAAGAACGCGGTTGGCTGTACCCGACAGTACCTTGATGACCTGTGCACGGTACGTATAACGGCCGTCGCGGCATGTCTGGATGCGGGCAAGCACGCGGTCGCCCACGCGCGGTGCTGGATCGAGTTGGTCCATGACGACGCGCGGCGGCCGGCCGGCCTGAGGCACGTCCCATTCGACCGGGACCGCGTAGGCCTCGCCATCCTTGTCGATCCCCGCGATCTCGAGAACCGTGACTGGTGGCAGTGCCGAAAGGTCGTCAGGTTTTCGTTGCCGCCGGAGCAGCAGTCCCTGGTCGTCCAGGCGCCTCAACAGTGCCTTTAGCTCGATCTTGTGGGCGCCCCTCAGGCCGAAGTGCCTTGCAATCTCGCGTTTCCCGACTCTCTGTGGTGATGATCGAATGAAGGCCAGAATATCGGCATCTGAGGGCAGTTCCGGCGGCAGCCTGGGCGTCTTTACCATGCTTTCCTGCATATCCGGGTTTGGACATCAGAATCCAGCCTATTGGTCTGGGGCGATGGTTGATTCGACGCCCCGAAACTTGCCGTTAAGCGAGTGGTTGCCAAGCTCTGCAAGTCATAGTGGAGTGACAGGAGCCGAATCACATGTTCTGGACAGGTGCCGTGAAGAAGCCGGGAAAACGAAAGCAGTATGCTGCCCTGGCCTGGCGAAACCGGGGCCGCGGTCGGCAGGTCTTGCTTATTTCCTCCCGTGATACCGGCCGCTGGGTCATTCCCAAGGGTTGGCCAATCAAGGGTCTTACACCAGCCGAAACGGCTGCACGGGAGGCCTTTGA
This sequence comes from Aestuariivirga sp., assembly GCF_044238155.1. Lineage (GTDB taxonomy): Bacteria > Pseudomonadota > Alphaproteobacteria > Rhizobiales > Aestuariivirgaceae > Aestuariivirga. The sequence continues at coordinate 7,936 of NZ_JBIIDX010000031.1, forward strand.
GGAGGCGGGACTGGGCGGACAGATCAGCAAGGAGCCCATCGGAGAGTTCGAATACGCCAAGCGCTTGGACAACGGGCGGCTGCAGCCTTGCAGGGTGGAGGTCTTTGCCTTGCATAAGCAGGTTCAGCATGAGGAATGGCCCGAGCAAGGACAGCGTCGGCTACGCTGGTTCTCGGTGCGTGAGGCGGCCGAAGCCGTGGACGAGCCTGACCTCGGGCGGATCATAAAGAACCTGAAATAGGAAGATGACCGCGCAGAAACCGAGGCTGTTCAGGCTGCCTTCGGTTTCTTCGAGGTCTTCCTTGCGGGCTTGGCCGCGGCCGATTTAGTCTTGCTCTTCGCAGACGGACGAGGCTTTGACGGTTTCTTCACCGAAGCCTTTTTCTTCTCACCACTCTTTCCTTCGCGAACTGCAAGAAGTTCCATTGCCTCTTCGAGGGTCAGGGACTGCGGATCCTTGTCGCGCGGAAGCGTCGCGTTCAATTTTCCGAATTTGACGTAAGGCCCATAGCGCCCGCTCATTATCTGTACCGGGCCTCCTCCGGCGGGGTGGGCGCCAAGATCCCTCAGTGCTCCTGGTCTGGCGCGCTGGAAACCGCGCGCCTTCTTTTCTGCGAGAAGATCAACGGCGCGGTTGATGCCAATGGTAAACACGTCCTCCGCTGAATCGAGATTTGCATAGGTGCCATCATGCAGAACGAAGGGGCCGAACCGTCCGAAATTCGCCACGATTGGCTTGCCGGTCTCAGGATGCAGGCCGATCTCTCGCGGCAGAGACAGAAGCTTCAGCGCTTCCTCTAGCGTGATTTCCTCGGGTCTTCTGCTCTTCGGAATCGACGCTCGCTGCGGCTTTTCACCCTCCACTGCCCCCCCAAGCTGCAGATAGGGACCAAACCGACCCACACGGCGCGTGACCTGCTCGCCTGTTTCCGGATCAACGCCCAGAACCACACCCTCTGCAGGCAGCGCCTCGGCACCTTCGGCACCAGGTGACATGGGTCTCGTGAATTTACAGTCGGGATAGTTCGAGCAGCCGATGAAGGACCCGAATTTACCAAGTTTCAGCGATAACAGTCCATTGCCACAGGATGGACAGGCCCTGGCATCACCGCCATCGGCCCGTGGCGGAAAGATGTGAGAAGCGAGTGTCTCGTTCAGGGAGTCGAGCACATTCGTGACGCGCAATTCCTTGACATCATCAAGCGCGGTCGTGAAGTCACGCCAAAAATCACGCAAGACCTGCTTCCAGTCGATGTCGCCGGCCGACACCTTGTCGAGTTGCTCTTCGAGATCGGCGGTAAAATCATACTCCACGTACCGTCGGAAGAAGTTTTCGAGGAAGGCGGTCACTACCCGGCCCTTGTCCTCGGGGATGAGCCGTTTCTTGTCGAGCCTGACATAGCCGCGAGTGCGCAGAGTTTCGAGTATCGAGACATAGGTGGAGGGTCTGCCAATCCCAAGTTCCTCGAGCTTCTTGATGAGCGATGCTTCGGAGTAGCGTGGCGGTGGCTCTGTGAAGTGTTGTACCGCTCCGATCTTTCGAACTCCGATCGTATCACCGCGGGCCATTGCTGGCAGGCGGCGTGAGTCCTCGTCTTCGCCATCATCGAGACTTTCCGAATAGACCTTCAGAAAACCGTCAAACCTCACGACGGAACCTGTCGCTCGGAATGAGTAATGTTTGCCGTCCGCGCCATCTGCCCCGATGTCTGCAGTCGTTCGTTCGAGTTCCGCACTCTCCATCTGGCTGGCTATCGTGCGTTTCCAGATCAGCTCGTAGAGCGCGAGCTGGTCGCCATCGAGGCTACGGCGCATGGACTCGGGCCGGCGCGACATATCGGTTGGGCGAATGGCCTCATGCGCCTCCTGGGCATTTTTTGCCTTCGTCGTGTAATGCCTTGGCACGGACGGGAGATAGGGCTCGCCGAAGTTCTTGAGGATGGCGTTGCGGGTCGAGGCAATCGCCTCCGGTGCCATGTCCACGCCATCAGTACGCATGTAGGTGATCAGCCCAACTGTTTCGCCCCCGATGTCCACGCCCTCGTAAAGGCGCTGGGCGATCTGCATGGTGCGAGCCGAAGAGAAGCCAAGTTTGCGCGAGGCTTCTTGCTGCAGTGTCGAGGTTCGGAATGGCGGATAGGGATGGCGTCGGGCCGGCTTGGATTCTGTCGCATCAACACGGAAGGGCTGTCCCCTGAGCGCTTGCTCGATGGCGCGAGCGCTGGTCTCGTCCGGGATATCCAGCTTACCCAGCTTGCGCGAGGCAATGCTCGCCAGCTGGGCCTGGAATTCATGTCCCTGAGGCGTGGCGAACGTTGCGTCGATTGACCAGTATTCCTGGGCACGGAACGCCTCGATCTCCAACTCGCGCTCACAAATCAGCCTAAGAGCAACCGACTGCACCCGCCCAGCCGACCGCGAGCCTGGCAATTTGCGCCACAGCACGGGTGAGAGAGAGAAGCCGACGAGATAATCGAGCGCGCGCCGGGCGAGATAGGCATCCACCAGTGCAGCATCAACATCCCTTGGGTGCTGCATGGCTTCGAGAACCGCACTCTTGGTGATGGCGTTGAAGACGACCCGCTGCACAGCCTTGCCCTTGAGAGCGCCCTTCTTGCGAAGCACTTCCATTACATGCCAGGAAATCGCCTCCCCCTCGCGATCCGGGTCGGTCGCCAGAATCAGACGGTCGTCGGTCTTGAGAGCAGTCGCGATGTCCGACAGACGCTTGGCCGACTTGCCATCGACCTCCCAGTCCATCGCGAAATCGGCCTCCGGTCTGACGGAGCCATCTTTCGCGGGCAGGTCACGAACGTGGCCATAGGATGCTAGGACCTTGAAATCACTTCCTAAATACTTGTTTATGGTCTTAGCTTTGGCCGGGGATTCAACAACAACGACGGTCATCTACAGTCCTGAACAAGTTTCCCGGCCTCATATAGACATCGGATTGGAGGCGCAAGGCGGGGTAATTTTTCCGGCATTCAAGTACGTCTTTCAACCAAAAGGTGCTTTTAGAACTAATTATCCCGGTTAAGGTGAAAATCCTGAGAAAGTTGAACATTGGAGGATTCGATGAATCGAAGACGCGCTCAGCCCCCGGTCTCGCAGACCCCGGAGGCACGATCGCTGAAGATTGTTCTGCCTGAGGGTCTTAGCCCGGAACAGCGTCAGCGCGATGCGGCTGAATACCTGGCTGACATGATCCTCGAACTGCGAAATCTTGCGAGAAGTGTGAACCTCCACACGATCATGGTGCCCCTCGAATACGCCTATTACGAGGCCTTCGGCGCGGCTCACAGGATCGAGGTTCCTGAGGGAGAGATTGAGCGCATCAAGCGGTTGGTGAGGGTAGGTGAGGAAAGCAACCATCGCTCCGGCTGAGAGGGGAGCATACTCAGAGAGCGTGGGGAGTTGCACCAAGAGGTTCCGCATGTGCTATGACGCGCCGAATATCCGGAAACTGCTCCTTGAGCGCTGATTCGATGCGATCCACGTCGTCGTGGACGTTCTCCACCGTCTGGCTGGGCGAGCAACGGCAGTGATAATGCAGGAACAGCCCTTCTTCATTGCGCCGTATGCGAATGTTATGAATATCGCTGATCCGCGGCTGAAGTCTTGCAAGCGCAAGCAGTGTCTGTGAAATCTTCGCTACAACGGCCGGCGATGCATCCTGTCCGGAAAGGAGCCGCTCTGGTTGCGGCTCTATATGACTTTCAACCTCAGCGTCGCTTCCCAGTTCTGCTCTGATGGAGTCTTCGAGGCTCGTTGCTGTCGCATGGGCCTCGCCAAGGGACATGGAGCCCTCTACCTCCAGATCGAAGCTGATGGCGAGTCTGCCGTGCAGTGACTGCGCATTGAGGTGGTGGATGGCTAGATTGCGCCGGGCCGCAATCAGCATGACTTTTTGAAATACTGTTTCATTGTCGAGGGCCACGGGGTTCGCCGTGACCGTGATATCTGCGTTGGGAAACCGTTCCGTGATTGCGGTGTGGATCTGGCTCTTGGTCCTGACGATCTCGTCGATTGGCATGGTGCGGGCAACCTGCACCACGACCGATGCGAACAGCGTAGGGCCTGATGGCCGCAGGCGAATTGCCTCGATCCCTAGAACGCCATGGATTTCATTCACAATGCCGCGCACGATCTCTGTGGCACCGGTTGGTGCGGCATCGAGAAGGGTGTTCAGGGTTCGTGCACCGAGCTCCCAGCCCGCATAGGCGATGAACACCGAAACGATCAGCGCGGCAAAGGCATCAGCTGCTGGAAAGCCGGCCCAGACGGCGCCAAGACCAAGCAGCACAACAATCGAACTCCACATGTCCGAAGAAAAGTGAAGCGCATCCGCCTCGAGTGCCTCACTGGAGGTTTTGGCTGCAACCCGCTTGAGTGCCCGCGCCCGGTTAAAGTCGATGACAATGGATCCGGCGATGATTGCCATCGCCCACCAGGTCACGTCTATCTGGTGGCCTTCGTGCCAGAGAAGCCGGCTTACGGCCTCCCACACGATCCAGCCGGTGGTCAGAAAGAGCAGGGCTGTTTCGACAAGCGCGGCCACACTTTCGATTTTAGCGTGGCCGTAATGGTGTTGATCGTCAGCCGGTTGATCGGACCAGCGGATTGCAAGATAGGTGACGATCGTTGCTCCAAAGTCGACCAGACTGTGGATTGCCTCCGACAGAATGCCCAGTGAACCAGTGAACAGGGCGGCGAAAAGCTTGGTGCCAGCGAGCAGCGCGCTCGCCAGCATTGAGACCAGTGCCACAGCTTTTTTCTCGGAGCCCGACATTGCACTTGTCTAGCGGCTCAAGTCTTGTGTCTCAAGCCATAACCGACCTGATTGAATCGCGCCTCCGTAGGGATTTCGTTGTGTGGCCCGGCGGAGGGTGATCGGTTCTTGCTCCAGCAGGATATTGGCCAGTGTACTCTCCAGTTGCACAGTCCACCGGAAAGGTGCTGGTCTCAAGCTCAGCTTAGCCATGACGCCTGATTCTCGCTTCGATACTTCCTCGCCTCCTCGCCGCGCCGGTGCCTACACCTTTGCAGCCCTGTTTGCCGTGGAATCATTCGTCCGCGCGCTGAACTCCACGGTGGTGACGCTGCAGGCCTACGACATACTGGGGGCGGCGCAGAAGGTGAGCGTTCTCTCCACCGCCGTTTCGATGGTCGTATTGGTGGCGACGCTTTTCCTGCCGCATCTGCTTGGTCCGATGCCCCGTCGCTGGGCCTATACGATGGGTATCGCGATGATGATGGCCGCAAGTCTCGCACTGGCGAGCCACATGGTCGCTGGCCAGGCGGCTGGCATGCTGTTGCGCAATCTCGGTGCGGCAGTACTGAATATCACCCTGCAACTGTATATCATGGACCATATCAGGCGCACTGATCTGGCGCGAACAGAGCCACTTCGTCTCAGCCTATCGACTTTTTCGTGGATGACGGGTCCGGCTCTTGGTGTCTGGCTCTATGTGCAATACGGACCTTGGGCTCCGCAGGCTCTTGCAATTGCGTCAGCCGCGGCATTGTTTGCGCTGTTCTGGTTTGTCAGGCTGTCCGAGTCCGCAAGTGGCCAATCGGCGCCCCCAGTCCAAGCGTTCAATGCCCGTGATAACGTGGTGCGGTTCTGGTCACAACCCAGATTGAGGCTTGCCTGGATCATTGCCTTCGGACGATCGTGCTTCTGGTCGACGTTCTTCATTTATGGCCCCTTGCTGCTGGTTGAAGCAGGTCTTGCCAAGACTATGGGTGGATTGATGATCTCGGCCAGTCAGGCTGTATTGCTCACGGCATGGTTTTCCGGACGCTTTGCAATCAGGTATGGTGTGAGGACCGTGATTACGGCCGCTTTCGTCGTGTGCGCGCTGACGTCGTTGTTAGCAGGCCTTGCTGGCACCCTGGCGCCTTATATCGCAATTGCCTGTCTTCTCTTGGGGTCCGTGGCCGCTTCAGCGCTTGATGGCGTCGGGGGCATTCCATTCCTGCGGGCGGTTCACCACCATGAACGACAGAAAATGACCGCCGTCTACCGAACCTATATCGATTGTTCGGAGTTGATACCTGCTTTTGTATTTGCCTTTGCGCTGCTCTGGCTGCCCATTGGCTTTGTCTTTGTGATCCTTGCTGCTGCTCTCCTCGTGATTGCCTGGGTCTCGTGGCGCTACCTGCCAAGATCTCTGTAGGAAGTTCCTGTTTCTGGCCCTTGACCCGGAGAACATGCTGCGCGAGACAGGTGTGATTGCCGGAGTTGGGGGAGGGGTCATGCCGCAGAAAATTGTTGTTGGCTACAAGCAGCTCATGGCTGACGCGGAAGCCAAGGTGAAACAGGTGTCTGCCGGAGAGGCGATTGCCATGCAGAGCGGGCAGGACGTGGTCATTGTCGACATACGGGACCCGCGCGAGATCCAGAGAGAGGGCCGAATCCCCGGATCATTCCATGCACCGAGGGGAATGCTCGAATTCTGGGTCGACCCGGAGAGCCCCTACCACAAGCCGATTTTTTCGGAGGACAAGACCTTTATCATCCATTGTGCCTCGGGCTGGCGTTCGCTTCTTGCCACTGAGCTCCTGCAACGCATGGGAATGGCTCCAGTACTCAATCTGAAGGGCGGCTTCGGAGGCTGGAAAGAAGCGGGTGGGCCGGTGGAAATCGTTGAGCACAAATAAACAGATATTTGCGGCTGCTTGAGGGTATCGACGAGCGGTAGCCAAGTCCTGGATCACCGCTGCAGAGACAGGTGATGGATTGCTGTAACGGTCAACGGTGGAGCGCTGATCGTGTCTCATCCGTTGTATTGTTTGCTGTGAGGTGGATGCCGCATTCGGTCTTGCCCAAACCGCTCCAGCGGCCTGCGCCAGGGTCCGAAGCGGAACCGCCGGGATGCGTGCAGGGTTCGCAGCCGACTGAGAGATAGCCAATCGCAGTTAGCGGGTGAGGCAGAAGACCGTGCGTCTTAATGTAGGCCTCAATGTCGAGCGCCTAGAAGCCGGCGAGGGGATCTACCCTAAGGCGATCTTCAACCATGGACAGGAATTGGAGGGTTGCGCGGGCGGCGCCGTGATAGCGTTTGCGACCTGAAATCAACACGTCGAATTCTGCAATTGCGTTCTGAAGGGGAAAGACCTTTCTGATCTGACAGCAGCGATCCGGGCTCCGTGCGTAGAGATCATTGCTGGGGTCTTCGCGTCTCACCTGCTGCATTTCGGGACTGATGGTGCGGACACCGGTTAGGCCAAGCTGATCAATGAGACGCGACCGATAAGACAGCGTTTCCCAGAAGTGCTGGCCAGTATCCAGGAAGATGATCGGGGTCGAAGGGTCAGCCTTTGCGACCATGTGGAGAAGAACTGCGGATTCCGCACCGAAGGATGAAACCACCGCTGCGCGACCAGGAAAATCACGCAACATTGCCTGAACGAGCGCCAGTCCTTCAAGGCCAGCGTAGGTTTCGAAAATCAGGGACGTCATTGACGCTAGCCGGCATGCGGTTGCTCAAGCCATGGCTCGGCGTCGGAGTGCCGCTCTGTCCAGATCTCGGCCTCGGGATCCCGGCGGAACAGGCCACGCTGATAGGCGAGAGACATCTGTCGCGAAGCCCTGTTCCAAGTATCGATGGAAAAACGGTCGCCGATTTCGAACGCATTGAAGCCGACCTGCAACATGAACTGCAGTTGATCCGGCAGCACATTGCCGGTGGCGCGAAGCTCTCCGCTGAAGCCCATTTCGCGCAGCTTACGAGCAATCGAATAGGCTCGTCCATCATTGAATGCGGGAAATGGTAGCACAACGACTGATAGGCGATGCAGGAAGGGTTCGAGCAGTTCAGCCCGGTCCGTATTGCCAAGCCGGACGCCGAGGCTACCGGAACGTTGCGATAATCTATCCCATTCCTTCAGAAGCCGTTCCAAAGGCACTATGACATTTCCCTGCTGTGGCAGGTCTCCGTCGGCATCAGCCTGCAACCAGGTGTCAGCAATAACCAAGCCGTTCTTAAGCAGTGGCATAGAGAGCCTCCTTGAAGGGTTTTGCTCCAAGCCGACGATATGTGACGAGGAACTCCTCGTCGGGTTCGCGCAGCTTCAGATAGGTATCGAGAATGGTCTCAATCGCGTCCGCTACCTCGTGGCCGGCAAAGCCAGGACCAAGAATGGTCCCGATTGAGGCGTTTTCGGCAGAGGATCCGCCCAGCGTGATCTGGTAGAATTCCTCTCCTTTCTTGTCGAGGCCGAGAATTCCGATATGGCCGACGTGGTGGTGACCGCAGGCGTTGATGCAGCCAGAGATGTTGATCTTGATCCTGCCTATTTCGTCCTGTTTCTTTGACTCTGCGAACTTTCGCGATATGGACTGTGCAATCGGTATGGAACGGGCCGTCGCAAGCGCACAGTAGTCAAGCCCCGGACAGGCGATGATGTCGCCCGCAAGTCCATAGTTCGCAGCACTGAGCCCCACCTCGTCCAATGCTGTCCAGACGGCGAAGAGGTCGTCCTTCCGGACATGTGGCAGCACAATGTTCTGGGAGTGGCTTACACGCAATTCGTCGAAGCTGTATCGCTCTGCGAGGTCTGCCATGACGCGCATCTGGTGGGCGGTTGCATCCCCGGGGATGCCTCCCTCAGGTTTCAGAGAAATGTTCACGATGGCGTAACCATCCGTATGATGAGCGCCAAGGTTGTTCCTGGCCCAGCGCGCGAAATCGGGATGAGAGAGCTTGGCCTCCTCGAAGGAAGGAGACCAGCGTGGAAGTTTCTCGAAAGGAGGGGGGGCAAAATAGGCAGAGATACGCTTGAGTTCGCGCTCCTCTACCTCGGTTGATGGATGCGGACGATTGGCATATTCCGCCTCCACTTCCGTACGGAACTTGTCATGACCGATCTCGTGGACGAGTATCTTGATGCGTGCCTTGTATTTGTTGTCCCGGCGTCCATAAAGATTGTAGACCCGCATGATAGCTTCCAGGTAGCCGATCAACTCATGCTGTGGCAGGAAATCGCGTACCGTGACGCCAACCATTGGCGTGCGGCCCAGGCCACCACCGACGATCACCTCCCAACCGGTCTCTCCCGCATCATTGCGATGCAGCCTTAGGCCAATGTCGTGAACCTTGACGGCCGCCCGATCATGCGGCGCTCCAGTCACGGCGATCTTGAATTTCCGTGGCAGATAAGAGAACTCGGGATGAAGCGATGACCACTGCCGGATCAGTTCACCCACCGGGCGTGGATCGGTGATCTCATCTGCCGCCGCGCCAGCCCAGTGATCCGTTGTAACGTTCCGAATGCAGTTACCGGAGGTTTGGATCGCGTGCATCTCGACATCAGCAAGTGCGTCGAGAATATCTGCGGTATCTTCCAGTTTTATCCAATTGAATTGAATGTTCTGACGCGTGGTGAAGTGTCCGTAGCCCTTGTCCCAGCGCTCAGCAATCAGGGCAAGCTGCCGCATCTGCCGGCTTGACAGGGTTCCATAGGGAATTGCGATACGGAGCATATAGGCATGAAGCTGGAGATAAAGTCCGTTCATCAGCCGAAGCGGGCGGAATTCATCCTCGCTCAAGTCGCCGCGCAGACGGCGCTCAGCCTGATCCCGGAACTGGCGTGTCCGCTCGCGGACAAACTGGTGGTCGAATTCGTCATAGCGGTACATGAGTTTATTCTCCCTCCGATGCGGCGAACGCAGCGCCCTTGCCTTCAGCCTGTTTGCCAAGATCGGCTCTCACGGTGGGTCCGAGGGCGCGCATGCGTTCGCGGATATGCAACGCACGGACCCGGCCGTCCCGGCGCTCTGCGTCAATCAGATAAGCTCCTGTCACGACGGTGTTCTTTTCATCCTGTCGCGCCTTTGCTTCGAGGGCGCCGGCAGCTGCTGCTTCAGGTGCGAGAGCGGCGTCGTCTATCTCCTCACTCCAGGCACCCGAGTGGGTCAGGAATACGGCAATTCCGTCACGGAGCCGGTTGGCTGTCATGAGCTGGCCCTTTTCAGTCTTCGTCATCAGGCTGCCCTCCAGAGTGGTCCACCAAAGTCAGTCTGCACGTCTAGTGTACTGGCAGACCCATTCCTCGGCGCCGAGACTGCGGGGATCGCTTCAATCGCGATTCCCTCTGCCGCGACGGCCACTGTTTCTTCGAGGGCGCTTTCGCCTGCCGAGAGCCTTACGACAAGGCGTCCAGCTCGAGCCTCACTAAGCAGTTCGTTGCTCGAGCCACCGTATCGGAGGCAGGAAACGGGTTTTCGTACGGCGTCACGGCGAGCGAGTTCGAGAATAGTTGCCGGGATTGCTGAATCGTAAATGATGACGTCTGCTTCCTGAAGTTTGCGCTGAGCTTTCAGTGTGAGCAATTCCGGGTCATCGGATGTCACGCTTACGAAGGCGACACGACCCTGTGCTGGCATCGATGCATCCACAAACAAGTTTTCTACACCAGCATGGTAGCCGCAGGAGTCGCCGGATATGAAGGCCTCGCGGATATCTCCAAAAAAGAAGCGTTGCCAGAAGCCTCGACGACGATTTCCCGCTGGCAGCGTTGCTGCTACGCGATCGCGCAGAGCCTCAGCTGCCCGAGCCAGGCCGCCAAGCGAATGCGGAAGCATTGCATCCACCCGCGCCCGAATGCCCTGGCCCAGGATCGGTGCGGTGCCTTCGGTGCCGATGGCAACGACAACCGGGTCTCTGTCAACGATTGAAGGAACAATGAATGTCGAGATGTCCGGTTCGTCGACCGCATTGACGGGAATGTTTCTTGACTTGGCATCAGCCGCTACGCGGGCGTTGAGTTCCTGATCTGCTGAATAGACGAGACTTGCGCCCTCCAACAGGTGCGGGGCGTAGGCCTTCGCCAGCCAGCCTGCACGCGGCTCCGCCTCGAGTTCGGGATGCAGATCCGACGCTATGACCCTGATCGTTGCCTCAGTCTTGAGCAGCAATCGAATCTTCCGCAGTGCTTCCTCTCCGCCGCCGATGACGACGACGGTCTTGCCCCTCAGGTCCATGAAGACTGGAAAATAGCGCATGTGCTCGTCTCCCTCTTATCTGCCCGTTCGCCATCCCAAACGTTCGGTCTTACGGACGCCGAATTCGCTGCTACTCTGAATTCATTTGATTATCAGGTAGAAAAGGCGCTAACTGATCAGCATCAAACCATCCAGAGGCGATTTGTTCGGTTTAACGAACGCTCGTTCTAACGATAGGACGATGAAATGTCAACGCGCCGCATACGCAAGGACTCCTCGTCGCGAGATCAGGATCCGACCCCGGCTTTAGGCAAGACCATCCAGCGCCTCCGGAAGGCCTACAACATGTCGCTAGGGGACCTTTCGGAACAGTCGGGGGTTGCTAAGTCGATTATCTCGCAAATTGAGCGTAACGAAACAAACCCAACATTATCAACTGTTTATAGACTTTCTCGGGCGCTGGACACGACCATCGATGAAGTCTTGCGCAGCGAGGGCCAGCCTGCATTTCTCGAGCATCAGGCGAAATCTGGCGTCCCGATCCTTGAAAGTCAGGATGGCTTGTGCCGACTGGCCATTGCCGGACCGCTCAATCTCGTGGAGATGGTGCAATGGTACGATTTTCGCGCAAAACCGCAAGGCGTACTTGAATCGGACCCCCACCCTCCGGGAACGGTCGAGCATCTCTACGTGCTTGCTGGTGAAATCGAGGTTACTGCGGGTGAGGCTTCGCATCGCGCCAAGGTCGGCGAGACCTTGCGGTTCAGAGGCGACCTGCCGCATCGGATCGTCAATGCCGGAACTGGTGAAGCTCATGCCATGATGGTTCTGGTGGTTCGGCAGCTTGGTGCCGGACACTCGGGCGACGTCTAACGCCTTAACCCAGTGACACTGCGCCGTTCGGATGGCGGATGACCTGGCCGGTCAGTGTCAGGTCGAGCAGGACAGCAGAGACCGTCGGTGCATCCAACCCGCTTTCCCGTATGAGTGCGTCTGCCTCGATCGGTGTTGGTGAGAGCAAGCCGAGCAGAGTCCGGTGTGCGCCGGTTGCTGCAGCAGGCGCCAAGACAGGTGTTTCCTGTTCAAGAAAACTTGCGTGGCTCTGTGCAACCTGTTGGTCCAATGCTGCAAGCACATCCTGAGCTGAAGTGAGCAGCGTCGCTCCGTCCCGAATGAGCCTGTTGGTTCCTTCGCATCGGGGATCGAGTGGAAAACCGGGAACAGCGAACACCTCACGGCCTTGTTCGGCGGCAAGCCTCGCGGTGATGAGAGATCCGGAGCGAACAGCTGCCTCAACCACGATCAGTGCCCTTGCCAGGCCCGAAATGATACGGTTGCGGCGCGGAAAGAATTCAGCCCTTGGTTCAGTGCCAGGAAGCTGCTCCGACACGATAAGACCTCGTTCGGCAATCTCAGCATGCAGCCTGGCGTTTTCTGGTGGATAGATGACGTCGACCCCTCCGGCGAGCACGGCGACCGTACCGGTTGACAGCGCAGCTTCATGTGAGGCCGTATCAATGCCACGGGCGAGCCCAGACACAATCGTGTGGCCGGCGGCCCCAATTTCGGCGGCGATTTGCCGGGTGAATTTCCGCCCAATGGCGGAGGCATTGCGTGCGCCTGCTATGGCCACGGAACTACGGTTCAGTTGACCTAAATCACCCTTGACGCAAATGATCGGAGGTGCGCCGTCGGTGATCCTGAGAATGGGTGAGTAGCCCGGCTCGACGCTGGCAATGAAACGGGCACCAACGGCAGTTGCTTGATCGAAGGCGCGATTGGCATCGTCTCGAGAAAACAACCTTGGAGGCCGATGCAGGCCCCCCTTGCGGGACAACTCGGGCAGAGCCCTGAGCGCTTCCCCGGCAGACCCGAACCGCTCGAGGAGGCTACGGAAGGTTGCCGTCCCCACCGTCTCACACCGCGACAGGCAGAGCCAGTCGCGGCGTTCTTCGTCGCTGAGGACCCGGGGGCTCATGCAGCTGTGGATTTGCCGATGCGTGGTTCCTCGCCGCGGATCAGCCGCTGGATGTTGGCCCGGTGTGTAATCACGATAGCACCTGCCATGACGGTTGCGGGTAGAACAAGGTCTCCCCTGCTGACAAGATAGGCACCGACGGGACTGAGAATACTGGCGGTCAGGGCCGCAAGTGAAGACATCCGGAACAAAGCCGCCATCACCCCCCAAATGACAAGGAAGCCCAGCCCAAGAGGCCAGGATAGTCCGAAGAGAACCCCGATGGACGTCGCCACCCCCTTGCCACCCCGAAACCCAAGCCAAATGGGGAACAAATGCCCGAAGAATGCGGCCAGCCCACCCAGAATTCCTGCTTCCGGACCATAGAGCCAACTCAATACCACAACAGGGATGGTTCCCTTGAGCGCATCACAGACTAGTGTGAGTGCTGCGACCAGCTTGTTTCCGGTGCGCAAGACATTGGTGGCGCCAATGTTGCCCGAGCCTATGCTGCGAATGTCGCCCAGTCCCGCCCAACGTGAAAACAGCAAGCCAAAGGGTACTGTACCGCAGAGATATCCGAAAAGCAGAGCTACGATCATGGCTGGGGCGGACATTGCCACTTGACTCCCGAGTATGGATCAAGGTCGATCGTAAGCGTAAACGCGTTCTCCTGCAACGACGGTTTCGACTACGCGACCCTCCAGCGTGCGATGTTCGAACGGTGAATTCTTGGCGCGGGATCTCAAACTGTCCTCCTCAACTGTCCACGAAAGCGTAGGGTTGATGATGGCAAAGTCAGCTGGAGCGCCCGGAGCCAGACGGCCAGTTTCCAGGCCAAGAATTTCGGCGGGACGTGATGACATCGCTTCGACCATCCGCGACAGGGATATGTTGCCGTTCTGATGCAGCCCCCAAACGGCCGAGAGCATGGTTTCCAGTCCCACTGCACCATAAGCCGCCTCAGCGAACGGAAGACGCTTCGTGTCGGCACTCTGGGGGTCATGCCCTGATACGATTACATCGATGATGCCCTCTGCCACGGCCTCAACCAGTGCTGCGCGGTCGTCTTCGGTCCGAAGCGGCGGTGACAACTTGAAAAATGTACGATAGGCGCCGATGTCGTTTTCGTTGAGGACGAGATGATGGGCGGAGACGCCGCAAGTAACCGGAAGGCCCCGGGCCTTGGCGGTGCGGATCACCTCCACTGAATAACGGCACGAGAGTTGCGCGGCATGATAGCGTGCGCCGGTCATCTCCACGAGCCGCAGATCCCGCTCCAGCATGATGACTTCACTCATTGCCGGATTTCCAGAAAGACCCAGCCGTCCCGCCCGCTCACCGGCGTTCATCACACCTGAGGACATGGTGGGCTCCTCGACATGCTGGACCACGAGCATCCCGCAATCCCGGGCATAGGTAAGTGCACGGCGGAATACATTGGCATTGGCAACAGCACGTGTGCCATCCGTGATTGCGACCGCTCCTGCCTCCTTGAGCAGACCGATCTCGGTCATGAGTTCTCCGGCGAGGCCCTTGGTGATCGCTGCCATTGGGGCGACCCGGACTGCCGCGGTGTCCCTCGCCCGACGCATGATGAAGTCGACCAGCGCAGCGTCGTCAATGACGGGCTGAGTGTTGGGCATGACGATCATGGTGGTAACACCACCCGCCGCAGCGGCCTCCGATGCACTCGCCAAAGTTTCGCGGTATTCGTTGCCGGGCTCGCCCGTGAATACCCGCATGTCGATGAGTCCAGGAGTTAGCATCATGCCCGCGCAATCGGTTACAGCCGCGCTAGCTCCAACACTGTCGCGCGTGACGCGCGGGCCAACGTCGAGTATCCAACCATCTTCGACGAGAATGCCGCCCGGGCCATTGAGCGATTGGGCTGGCGCCACCACCATTGCGTTTACATAGGCCCTTCGACTCTGGTGCAATTTAGAGCCACCCTTCATGCCGGTCCTCGGGATGGCAGGTTTCGTGACAAGGCATCCAGGACAGCCATGCGAACGGCGACGCCCATTTCGACCTGTTCGCGGATCACTGACTGTGGACCGTCAGCCACATCCGAGTCGATTTCAATCCCCCTGTTCATCGGGCCGGGATGCATCACGATGGCATTGGGCTTCGCAAACTTCAGCTTCTCAGAATTGAGGCCAAAAAATCTGTAATATTCTCGAACCGAGGGTACAAACGCTCCAGTCATGCGCTCCAGTTGAAGGCGGAGCATCATCACGACATCGGCGCCCTTGAGGCCTGCTTCCATGTTTCTGTGAACCTCAACACCGAAATTCGCGATTCCCGCCGGCAATAGAGTTGAGGGGGCTACGACCCGGACCTGAGCTCCGAGCTTACCGAGCAGATGAATGTTGGATCTGGCAACACGTGAATGCAAGACATCGCCGCAAATGACGACCACAAGACCTTCGAAGCCTTGCTTGTGGCGCCGGATCGTCAGCGCGTCCAGCAGAGCCTGGGTTGGGTGTTCGTGCTGACCATCCCCGGCGTTTATAACTGCGCAAGAAACCTTCTGTGCTAGCAACTCGACGGCGCCCGATGAAGCATGTCGGACTACCAGAAAGTCTGGTTGCATTGCGTTGATGGTGATGGCCGTATCGAGCAGGGTCTCTCCCTTTGAGACAGCGGAGGTTGCAACTGCCATGTTCATGACATCCGCGCCGAGCCTCTTGCCCGCAATCTCGAACGAACTCTGGGTTCGGGTCGATGCTTCAAAAAACAAGTTGACCTGGGTTCGTCCCTGCAAGACGGGCTGACGCTTGTCTGCCTGCCGACTTACCTCGACATAG
>NZ_JBIIDX010000032.1:0-23645 GCF_044238155.1 Aestuariivirga sp.
CTGGACCAGATGCTGGCCAGGATGGACATCGTCTCGGTCAACTGTCCGCATACGCCGGCGACCTATCACCTGCTATCGGCGCGTCGCCTCAAGCTGATGAAGAAGGAAGCGATCATCGTCAACACGGCGCGTGGCGAGGTGATCGACGAGAATGCGCTTGCGCGCATGCTGGAGGCGGGTGAGCTGGGTGGGGCTGGGCTTGACGTGTTCGAGCATGAGCCTGCTGTAAATCCGCGTCTGCTCAAGGCCAAGAAGGCGGTGCTGCTGCCACACATGGGATCTGCCACCATCGAAGGCCGCATCGACATGGGCGAGAAGGTCATCATCAACATCAAGACCTGGGTCGATGGCCACAATCCCCCCGACCGCGTCCTGCCGTCGATGCTGTGAGGGCGATTGCCCGCTCCTCAAGTCCACCTGTCCCTGCTGGCAGGCCCGTGGCCTGGTCGGGGTAACGGCTGAGACCAATTGCGGGATTGCGTCGATATCGCCACCGAATTAAACTCTGGGGTGAAGTTTGGGTTGACGGCGGTTGTGCGCCGCTCTTCTACCTCAGCGATATCAGCGTCACGCAGACGGTTGATTTCGTGATGAAGGCCGGGATGATCTACAAGGGCGACTGAAGGCTGCAACTGCCCGGGCCGACCGGCGCCAGAGATTCTTGGTTGACCCGGGACGATCCAGTCAAGCCGCACAACGCGCTAGCCGCTGCGCCGATTCTTCGCATAAGCCCGGACCGCGTCACCGAAGGCTGTGAATAGCCGCACTGAATCCGGGTTGTTCAGCGCCTTGAATTCGGGATGCCATTGGGTGCCGATGGCAAACCCGCGCGCATCGCGGACTGAAACGGCCTCGATGATGCCGTCAGGTGCCGTTGCTTCCACAGCAAGACCCTTGGCCAGGCGCTTGATGCCCTGACGGTGGATGGAATTGACCATCGTTTCACGCTTGCCGAGGATCTGTTCCAGCCGTCCCCCCGGGCGGATGTTGATGACATGGGCCGGCGCATAGCGCACATCCACGTCGTCATGCTTGGGCGCCCGGTGGTCGAGGCGGCCTTCAATTTCCTGCAACTCCGTCTCGAGCGTTCCGCCCATCACGACATTGAGTTCCTGAAAGCCGCGGCAGATGCAGAACAGGGGCATGCCTCGCGCCAGCACCCTCTCGATGAGGCGCAGCGTGGTGGCGTCGCGCGCGTGGTCGTATGGCTCATGCGCGGCTGAGGGCTGTTCGCCATAATGTGGCGGGTGCACGTTCGAGGGCGCACCGGTCATGACGATCCCGTCGAAATGGTCGAGCAGCGCCTCCAGCGCAACCGCATCCGAGATCGATGGTATCATCACCGGCAGGCAGAGCGCGGCCTCGGCCACTGCGCGCACATATTTGTCACCAATCGAGTGAAACAGAAAACCATGGCTTTCATAGGTGTCCGCCGGAAGGCCGACGAGAGGCTGATAGGTCATTTCCGATCCTTGTGGACGGGCTGATTTGGCGTCTAGATAGCCCGAGCAACAGGGGAAAGTCCAACCATGGCTCCGATCACGCTCGCCCAGAAACTCTTCGACCTCACAGGCGAGGTGGCGTTGGTGAGCGGTGCATCCTCGGGCCTTGGCCGCCGGTTTGCACAGGTGCTTGCTGCCCACGGCGCAAAAGTGGTGGTTGCGGCGCGCCGGGCAGACCGTCTGGAAGGGCTGGCCGGTGAAAGCGAAAGGTTCTTTCCGCTTGCCGTGGACGTGACGGATGCCCCACGGCTTGCTGCGGCCCTTGATGCTGCGGAAGCGGCGGCAGGTCCGCTTACATTGCTCGTCAACAATGCCGGAATTGGCGGTGGCGGACGCATCGTCGATACGCCCGATGAGGCCTGGGAGCAGGTGCAGAAGACCAATGTCGATTCGGTCTGGCGTCTTTCCCGCCTCTTTGCCCAGCGGCTGATCGCGCGTCACAGCCCGGGTGCCATCATCAACATCGCCTCGCTGGTGGCGGGGCGGGTGGGGCTTTCATCGGCTAGCTATGCCGTGAGCAAGGCGGCGGTACTGCAGATGACGCGGGCACAGGCCTTCGAGTGGGCGCGGCACGGAATAAGGGTCAATGCAATTTCGCCCGGCTATGTTCATAGCGAGATGACCAGCGAGTTCCTGGCGAGCAAGGCTGGCCAGGACATGGTCGGACGCAGCCCGCAGCGCCGTGCGGGTAATGCCTCCGACCTCGACGGTGTGCTGCTGCTGCTGGCCTCGCGCCGCGCCTCGGGCTTCATGACCGGAGCCGACATTGCCGTCGACGGCGGCCACGCCCTGGCCTAGGAGAGATCCATGGATTTTTCGCTGTCACCCGATATCGACCAGCTTCGCCGCAAGCTGCGCAGCTTCATCGATGCCAAGGTCATCCCGCTCGAAGCTGACCCGCGCAACTACGATGACCATGACAACATACGCCAGGACGTGCTGGAAGGCATCAGGGCCGCGGCAAAGGCGGAAGGCCTGTGGGCGCCCCAGATGCCCCGTGCGCGCGGCGGTCTTGGTCTGCCGGTGACGGGCTGGGCCACGTTTTACGAAGAGGCGAACCGCTCGATCTTTGGGCCCTTGTGCTTCAATTGCGCAGCGCCCGACGATGGCAACATGAGCGTGCTCAACAAGGTGCTGTCCACCGATGCCGCGAAAGACCGCTGGCTGCAGCCCATCATCGACGGCAAGATCCGCTCTGCCTTCGTGATGACCGAGCCCAGCCCCGGCTCGGGTTCGGATCCGGGCGGCATGATGCTGACTCGGGCTGAAAAACAGGGCGGCCACTATGTCATCCGTGGTCGCAAATGGTTCATCTCGGGCGCTGACGGCGCGAGCCATTTCATTCTCGTGGCGCGCACGTCCGATGATCCGCGCCGGGGCCTTTCCGCGTTCCTCTATCACAAGGATCAGCCAGGCTGGCGCATCGTCCGCCGCATTGCCACCATGGGTCCAGAGGAACTCGGCGGAACCTGCGAGCTGGAATTCAACGGCCTTGTGATTCCCGAAGAGAACCGCCTTCTCGAGGAGGGCGATGGCCTGCGCCTCACGCAGATCAGGCTGGGGCCGGCGCGCCTTACCCATTGCATGCGCTGGCTGGGCCTGTCGCGGCGGTGCCTTGAAATCGCCCAGTCCCACGTCGGTGGGCGCAAGGCATTTGGCTCGTTGCTTTCGGAGCGCGAAAGCGTGCAGATGATGCTGGGCGATGTGGCCGCCGACATCGAAAAGGGCCGCCTGCTCACCATGCTGGCGGCCTGGAAGCTCGACAGGGGCGAAAAGGCGCAAAAGGAAATTGCCATGGCCAAGATCCACGTGGCTGATACGCTGAATCGCGCCGCCGATGTGGGCGTGCAGCTTCTGGGCGCGCGTGGCTATTCCAAAGACACGGTGCTGGAGTGGATCTACCGCTATGCCCGCTGCGCGAAGCTGGTTGACGGCGCCTCGGAAGTGCACAAGATGGTACTGGCGCGAAATCTGGCCAGGGACGGCGTTGATTTCTGGAACTGGGGATAGAGCAATAATCGACCTGATTGAATCGCACCGCCATATGCGAAGGGCAGTAGCATTTTGCGCCGTGATGGCGGTGGACGTCTCGACCAGGCCACAGGCCCGCTCATTGCCATTCTCCTCGCCATAACGCGAAACTCATCCGGCGGTACTATTCAATCAGGCCTGCTCTTGCTCTAGAAACCGAGCTTCCACGCCGCCCCGAGCGCCGCGCTCAACGCCAGCACCGGCACGATCCCGAGGGGAAGGCGAAGCAGCGCCAGGGTGGCGAGAGCGGTGAGCGCCAGCGCGAAAACATCGAGATTGCTCCACGCCGGAATCCAAGGCTGGAACCAGCCTTGAAGCCGGCCGACCTGGCCGAACAGCACATGCAGCCCAAACCATAGCGACAGATTCAGGATCACGCCCACCACCGCGGCCGTTATGGCGGCGAGCGCGCCCGCAAGCTTCGGGCGCTTGCCGATTGCCTCGATGTACGGCGCGCCTGCAAAGATCCACAGGAAGCAGGGCGTGAAGGTCATCCACAGCGTCACCATCGCCGCGGCAATGCCACCCCAGACCGACCCCATCTCGCGGAAGCCTGCGAAATAGCCCACGAACTGCGTGACCAGAATCAGCGGTCCCGGCGTGGTTTCTGCAAGCGCCAGGCCGTCCATCATCTCTGCCGCCGAGAGCCAGCCCTCGGTTTCGACTGCTGCCTGCGCCATGTAAGAGAGAACTGCGTAGGCTCCACCGAATGTGACGAGCGCCAGTTTCGAGAAGAACACGCCGACCTCGGTCAGTACGTGATGTGGCCCGAGCAGAAGGGCGAGGCTGGCCAGCGGCCCCAGCCACACGGCGGCCCATATCGCAACCGTGCGGGCAAGGGCGCGCCAGTCCGGCAGGGTGCCGTGATCGGCTTCGGCGCGCCCCGGTGCATGCCAGGCGCCCACGAGCGCTGCCATGATGATGACCAGTGGAAACGGCAGTGCAAACAAGAACAGCGCGATAAAGGCCAGCGCTGCGATCATCCAGTCCAGCCGCGTCGCAAGCGCCCGGCGCGCCACGCGCAGCAGGGCCTCGACCACAATGGCCAGCACCGCAGCCTTGACGCCGTAGAACAGGGCGGCGACGAGCGGCAGCGCGCCGAAGGCCGAATAGAGCACGGTGAGCGCCAGCACGATCATCGCACCTGGCAGCACGAACAGCAGGCCCGCCGCCAGGCCTCCCCTGACCCCGTGCAGCCTCCAGCCGGCATAGGTGGCAAGCTGCATCGCCTCGGGTCCGGGTAGCAGCATGCAGAAGTTAAGCGCGCTCAGGTAGTCTTTTTCGGAGAGCCAGCGGCGCTGGTCGACCAATTCGCGGTGCATCAGTGCGATTTGGCCCGCCGGGCCGCCAAATGACAGCAGTCCGATGCGCGCCCACAGCCGCAGCGCCTCGCCGAAACTGACCCGTGGCGCCGGAGCATTTGGAATATCCATGGCGTCCAGTATAGTTGTGCCCATGTCCAAGTCGACCCACAGCCTCGCCGACCTTTATGACCTTTCGATAACGCGGCTGTTTCTTACCGGCCCCCAGGCGATCCTGCGCATGGTGCTGATGCAATCCGAGCGCGACAGGCAGGCTGGCCTCAACACGGCGGGCTATGTGTCGGGCTATCGTGGCTCGCCGGTGGGTACGGTGGACAACCAGTTCCAGGCCGCCAGACACGTGCTCGCGCCGCGCAACATCGTGTTCCAGCCAGGCCTCAACGAGGATCTTGCCGCCACGGCCCTGTGGGGCAGCCAGCAGGCCGAGATGCGCGGCGAAGGAAAGTACGACGGGGTGTTCGGGCTCTGGTATGGCAAGGGACCTGGCGTTGACCGCTCGGGGGATGTCTTCCGCCATGCCAACATGGCCGGTACCTCGCCCCATGGCGGGGTGCTGGCGCTGGCGGGCGATGATCATTCCGGCGAATCCTCCACCGTGGTTCATGCCAGCGATATTGCGCTGATGGATGCAATGATCCCGGTTCTCTCGCCGGCTGGCGTGCAGGAAATCATCGACTTCGGACTGATGGGATATGCGCTGTCGCGTCATGCCGGTGTCTGGGTCGGATTGAAATGCGTCCACGATACCGTTGAATCCGCCGCAGTCGTCGAGGCTGGGCCAGATCGGGTCAGGCCTGTGATCCCGGCAGGACCGCCGCCGCCACCAGGCGGCCTCTCCATCCGCCCGCACGACGATCGTGTGCCGCAGGAGGAACGGCTGTACATGCACAAGCTGCCTGCGGTGAAGGCCTTTGCGCAGGCGAATACACTGAACCGTATCGTGCACGATGGCGGAGCCTTGCCCAGGCTTGGACTCGTGGCGGCGGGCAAGGCCTATCTCGATGTGCTGCAGGCGCTGGATGACCTTGGCATCGGCAAGGCAGAGGCGGAGCGCCTCGGCCTCAGGCTGCTCAAGGTTGGCATGGTCTGGCCGCTCGAACCGGGCATAATCCAGACCTTCGCCGAAGGCCTGCAAACCATCATGGTGGTTGAGGAAAAGCGTTCGCTGATCGAAGCTCAGATCCGAGATATTCTGTATGCAGATAAAAATCGTCCGGCGGTGATTGGCAAGCAGGATGAAGCCGGCGGCACGCTGTTTGCCCCGCACGGCGTTCTGGACCCCAACCTGATCGCCCAGGCCATCGCCTCGAGGCTCCCGGGCTGCGTGGCGGCGCCCGCCATGGCTCCTCCGGCCAATCAGTCTGACCTCGTTGCACGCATTCCGTATTTCTGCGCTGGCTGCCCGCACAACTCCTCGACCGTCTTGCCAGAGGGTGCACGTGGTTATGCTGGCATCGGCTGCCACTGGCTGGCGCAATTCGTGCCCGATCGCAGGACCGAGGGCGCCACCCAGATGGGAGGGGAAGGCGCCAACTGGGTTGGCGAGGCGCCATTCTCGACCCGGCCGCACATGTTCCAGAACATCGGTGACGGCACTTATAATCACTCGGGCCTGATGGCCATTCGTCACGCGGTCATTGCTGGAACCCCGATCACCTTCAAGATCCTCTACAATGATGCCGTTGCCATGACGGGTGGCCAGCGCAATGACGGCAGCCTGAGTGTGAGCCAGATTGCCAAGGAGATGCGTGCCGTCGGCATCGACCGGATTGCAGTGGTCTCGGATGATCTGGACAAATATGCTGCACCGGCCGGGTTTCCCGCCGGGGTCTCGTTCCACCACCGTGATGCGCTGCAGGCAGTTCAAGCGGAGATGATGACGATTCGTGGCGCGAGCATCATCATCTATGACCAGACCTGTGCAGCCGAGAAGCGGCGCAGGCGCCGCAAGCGCGAGTTACCGGACCCGAACCGCCGGGTGATCATCAATGAGCTGGTGTGCGAAGGCTGTGGTGATTGCGGCACGCAATCCAACTGCGTGGCGATCCAGCCGCTCGAAACCGAATTTGGCCGGAAGCGCCAGATCGATCAGTCCACCTGCAACAAGGATTTCTCCTGCATCAAGGGTTTCTGTCCCAGTTTCGTGACGGTTGAGGGTGGAGAGCTGAGGAAACCCACAGCGGGAAGCGTCAGTGATCTCGATGCGGTGCCGTTTCCTGTCCTGACCGAGCCGGAACTGCCACCGCTCGACAAGCCATGGAACATTCTGGTGGCGGGTATCGGCGGCACCGGCGTTGTCACCATCGGCCATGTTCTGGGCATGGCCGCGCACATCGAGGGCAGGGGTGCAGCACTGATCGACATGGTTGGCATTTCACAGAAGAATGGAGCTGTCGTTACCCATCTGAAGATCGGCGCGCGGCCCGCAGACATCTCGGCGGTGCGGGTGGCGCGCGGCCATGCAGACCTCATTCTCGGCTGTGATCTTGTAACCACGGCGTCAGCGCGAATTCTGGCTGGCGCCTCGCGCCAGCGCAGTCACGCGGTGGTCAACAGCCACGAGGTGATGCCTGCGCATTTCACCCATGACGCTGATTTCGACGTGCAAGGTGAGGCGCTCGGCCTGCGCGTGGCTGCCGCCGTCAAGCCAGGTGGCTTTTTTGCCATTGATGCCACTGAGATTGCCACCCGCCTGCTGGGCGATGCCATTGCCGCCAATCTGTTCACGCTCGGATATGCCTGGCAGAAGGGCCTGATCCCGGTGTCGCGTCAGGCAATCGCTGCGGCGGTTGAACTCAATGGTGTGGCTGTGAAGATGAACCTCGCAGCCTTCACCTGGGGTCGCCGTGCAGCCGCCGAGGGGACGGCACTGCTCGGGCTCGTTGCTTCCAGGCAGTCACCCAAGCCCCAGACCCTCGATGAGATCCTCGCGCGGCGCGTTGCTTTTCTCACGGCCTATCAGGATGCTGCCTATGCCCGGCGCTACCGTGACATGGTGGTGCGGGCTGCCGCCGTGTCGGAGCCGTTTGGCAAGGCTGTTGCCCACAGCCTGTTCAGGCTGATGGCCTACAAGGACGAATATGAAGTGGCCAGGCTTTACACCGACGGCAGCTTCGCGGAGCAACTGTCGCGCCAGTTCACGGGCAAGTACCGGCTGACCTTTCACCTGGCGCCGCCACTGCTCAGCCGCGCGGCCGAACCAGCCAAGAGGCCGTTCGGGTCGTGGATGATGACCGTATTCCGGCTGCTGGCGCCATTGCGGCGGTTGCGCGGCACGCCACTGGATGTCTTTGGCTACACGGCTGAGCGCCGACAGGAGCGTCAGCTGATCACGGACTATCTCGGCCTGATCGAAGGCCTCCTGGAGCGGCCGCAACAGGCGCGCACGGCCGTGGCGCTCGAGCTTGCCTCGCTGCCTGCCAGCATCCGCGGCTTTGGCCATGTCAAGCAGCAGTCCATCCTGAAGGCAAGGACACGGCAGGCGGAGTTGTTGCGGCTGCTTGATTCGGGCGAGGCGCTTGCTGCCGCCGAATGATCAGGCGCCGCGTGGCCTGACATGGGCAATCACATTGGCGGCAATGCGCGCCGCAGTGAAGGCTGCGGTCTTGTCATGGTCCCGGTTCGGCACGAATTCCACCATGGCGAAGCCCGCGATGCGTGCCTTGGCTGCCACGCCAGCAATGAGGTCGGTCACCTGAGTGTAGGAGAGGCCGCCTGGTGAGGGGTAGGCGACGGCTGGCATCACGGCCGAATCCAGCGCGTCACAGTCGAGGCTGATCACGCAGTCGCAGTCTTCCGGTATGTGTTGCAGCACCGCCGCAACTCCACTGTGATGAATGTCGCGCGAGGTCAGGATGCGCGCGCCCCAGCCCTGGGCATCCCGTACCTCACCCTCTCGTGCGGTTCCGATGCCCCGTGCGCCCGCCTGGACAATGCGCCAGACGTGGTCGTGCTCGGAGGCGCGCCGCATGGTGGAGGAAAATCCCATGCTTTCGCCTTCGCGCTCCTGACGCCAGTCAATATGCGCGTCGACCTGCAGCACGACGATTGGCGGCTGTTCGGCGTAAGCGGCCAGAAACGGAATGGGAACCGAGTCATCGCCTCCGAACATGATTGGCACTGCCCCGGCATCGAGGATTCGGCGGGTGGTGGCCTCGATCTTGGCGCGGTTGCCTGGTCCATCCAGCGGTTTGGTCTTGAGATTGCCGAGATCACAGGCCTTCTGGCCATGGCGCAACAGGATGCCGCCGAAGTCCCAGTCCCAGGAGTCCAGCCAGTCGGCATCTGGCGCAAGTGCCTTGCGAAAGGCATCCGGTGCGCGGGAATGGATGCGGTTGTCGGTCGAGGCATAGGGTGTGCCATGGCGCGCGCCAAACACTGCTGCGTCAAAGCCCTCCGGGTCCGGGGCCCTGACGGTGCCCAAAAAGGGCGGAATGGCGCGGGTCTTCGGCGGGATCGCGACGGTGATGGCGGTGGTCATTGCTGTCAGGCGGCCTGGGCTGCGGTGCGCCAGACGACGCGTTTCTCAGGCAGCAACAGGCGCACGGCCGTGCCGCTGGCTGCATCTGGTGTCAGCACGATATCGCCGCCGTGCAGCAGCGCCACGCGCCGTGCAACCGGGAGCCTAAGGCCGCCGAGGCTGTGTCCGGTGCGAAAGGGTTCGAAGATCTGCTCAACGCTGCCGCCCGGCACGAGGCCTGCGGGCTTGGCGCCGATTTCGACTGCAATGCCGCCATCTGCCTGCTTTGCCAGGGCCACGTCGACAATATCCTGCCCTGCAGAGGCCTGCATTGCCCAGACAGTGAGGGCTGCGATGGCCTGTCCCAGCCTGTCCGGATCGCAGTGAAGTTCCACGCCGTCCAGCAATCGCGCCATGATGAGCCGCTCGTGTGCATCGGCCTCAGCTTGGCAGAGTGACAAGGCAGTTTCAACGAGTTCGGCGGCATCCACCTGCCGTTCGGCGAGCCGCAGCCGGCCGCGTTCGAAGCGGGCAAAGTCATGCAGGTCGGCGGCAAAGGTCATCAGCGACTGGCTGCTGGCTGAGACAAGGCGGGAGGCCTCGCGCCAGCTCGCCTCGTCGCGGATGACAGCTCCCTCGGCACAGCTCTGGGAATAGGACTGGATCAGTTGGGCGGGTCCAAGGACTTCCGTTGCGACGGTTTCCAGCAGGCGCAGGCTTGACCAGTCCGGGCCGCCTGGCGCCTTGGCATTGACCGCCGGATCGGCCTCTCGAGCCTGCCGGGCGGGTGTGGTGTACCAGTAAAAGCCCCAGCCGGAGAACGCGAGCAGCAGCGCCGCGATCAAGAAGCCGGCAATGAGCACTGCGCCCAGCGCGTCGACCGTCACATAGACAGCCGCCACCGCGGCGATCAGGCCGGTGAAGGCGATGGCGCCCGCCATGGCTGCCATGATCGGCAGATTGCCAGGAAACATCCCTGGAAAGGTGCGTTTCAACCCAAAAACCCCGGTCGCAGCGGAAAATCTCGCCCAATATGATCTTTTGGGATTTTCAAGACGTTAACGGCAGAGTAGTCACTGCCGCGCAGAGACGCGGCGAACAGGACGGTGCAGGGCTTCCATGAGTGTGCTTCCCCAAGGGCACCCCCCATTCAAGGTGGGCAAGATCGGCGTGTTGCTGATCAACCTCGGCACGCCGGAGGGTACGTCCTACTGGCCGATGCGCCGCTATCTGAAGGAATTCCTGTCTGACCGGCGGGTCATCGAGGTGAACCCGGTGCTGTGGTGGATCCTGCTCAATGGCATCATCCTGTCAACCAGGCCGGGCAAGAGCGGGCACGCTTATGAGCAGATCTGGAACCGCGAGCTCAACGAATCTCCGCTCAAGACCATCACCCGGTCGCAGGCGGAAAAGCTTGCGGGCAGGCTCGCCCATGTGCCGCAGGTCATCGTCGACTGGGGCATGCGCTACGGCTTGCCACCAGTGGGCGAGCGCATCGCCGCGCTCAAGGACCAGGGCTGCGACCGCATCCTTCTGTTTCCGCTCTACCCGCAGTACAGCGCCTCGACCACCGCCACTGCGCTTGACAAGGCCTATGACGCGCTGAAGGCCATGCGCTGGCAGCCGGCGGTTCGCACTGTGCCGCCATACTTCGACAATCCTGCGCATATCGAAGCGCTGGCCCAATCACTGCAGCATCACCTGTCCACCCTGAGCTGGGTGCCTGACATGATCCTTGCCTCGTTCCACGGCCTGCCCAAGGATTATTTCATGGCGGGCGATCCCTATCACTGCCAGTGCATGAAAACCGCACGGCTTCTTGCCGAGCGCATGAACATGCCGCGCGACAAGTTAATGGTGGTGTTCCAGTCACGCTTCGGCAAGGCCGAATGGCTGCAACCCTATGCCCAGCAGACGGTGGAAGAACTTCCCGGCAAGGGTGTGAAGAAGCTGCTGATGATCACGCCGGGCTTCTCGTCAGACTGTGTCGAAACCCTGGAAGAGGTCGCCATCGGACTGAAGGAAACCTTCGAGGAGGCCGGTGGCGAACAGTTTTCCGTCGTGCCGTGCCTCAATGATTCCGAGCCCTCGATCACCATGCTCGAGTCCATCGTGCGCGAAGAGCTGAAAGGCTGGATCTAGGGCGAGCGCTATTGCCGGTAGGTGAAGCGAGACCGGAACTCGATTGGCTTCAACAGCGCAGGCCGATCACACAAGGCCGATGCGCAACAAGTCGTGGATATGAACGAGGCCCACAGGGCGTTGCTCGCTGTCGATCACGAACAGGCTGGTGATTTTCAGTGTGTTGATCTGCTCGAGCGCCTCCGAGGCCAGCGCGTCTGCGCCGATGGTCTTGGGGTTTGCCGTCATGATTGTTGCCGCCGTGCCCTTCAGGAGATCGGGCGACATGTTGCGCCTCAGGTCTCCGTCGGTGATCACGCCTGCCAGACGGCCCGACTCGTCGACAACGCCAAAGCAGCCATAGCTGCGCCGGGTCATGATGATCAGAACCTCGGCCATGGACATGCCGTGATTGCCGAGTGGCAGCTCGTCACGCTTGTGCATGATGTCACGCACATGCTTGAGCTGCGCACCCAGCTTCCCTCCCGGGTGGAACTTGCGGAAATCATGGGCACTGAAGCCCTTGTCTTCGAGAAGCGCCATGGCCAGAGCATCGCCGAGCGCAAGTTGAAGGAGTGTAGATGTCGTCGGCGCAAGGCCGTTGGGGCAGGCCTCGCGCGCCCGTGGCAGCGGTAGCACGACGTCGGCGCCGCTGCCCAGCGTGCTCTCAGGCGCTGCCGTGATGGCAATGAGCGGAACTGCGAAACGGCGCGAATAGGTGAGCATGTCGCGCAGCTCTGGCGATTCGCCGGAATTGGAGATCATGATCACCACGTCATCGGCGGTGATCATGCCGAGGTCGCCGTGACTGGCTTCGGCAGGGTGCACGAAGCTCGCCGGGGTTCCCGTCGAGGCGAGCGTGGCCGCAATCTTGCGGGCCACGTGGCCGCTTTTGCCCATGCCTGCGAGCACCACCCGGCCCTTGGCTTTGCGGATCAACTCCACCGCTCGTGCAAACCCGTCGCCTAGAGGTCCATCGAGGGCGGCAATCAGCTGCTGCAACCCCTCCGATTCGATGCTGAGCGCGCGGCGGGCTGATGCGCGCCACTGCGCGCCAAGGGGAACAGGTGAGGCAATGTGTCTGTTTGGCATGCGCGCCTTCTAGCGCGTTTCGATGCGCGGAGCAAAAGCCAATGGCGGTTACGCCGTCACGGGATGTCTGTGCCCAGGATCCTGCGCAGTGCTGCTCGGAACCCGGGTGCCAGATCCGGCCGGTCCAGCGCGAAGGCGACATTGGCGCTGAGGAAACCCACCTTGTCGCCACAGTCGTAGGTGGTACCGTTATACTTGAGGCCGTGGAAGGGCTGGCGCGCCATCAGCCTGATCATCGCATCGGTGATCTGGATTTCACCGCCCGCACCAGGGGCTTGTTTCTCGATTTCCGCAAAGATGTCCGGCTGAAGGATGTAGCGTCCGGAGATGATCAGGTTGGAGGGCGCCTCTTCCTGTGTCCTTGGCTTTTCCACCATGCCGGTGACGGAGAAGGCATTGCCCTGCCATTCGGCCGCACCCACCACCCCGTAGCGGCTGACCTGATCCCATGGAACTTCCTCGACGGCCAGCACATTGCCGCCGCCACGCGCCTCGTAGACATCGATCATCTGGCGAAGGCAGCCAGGGCTGGCGTGCATCACCATGTCGGGCAGGAGCAGGGCAAAGGGCTCGTCGCCGACCAGCTGGCGCGCGCACCAGACCGCATGGCCAAGTCCCAGGGGCTCGCGCTGGCGGGTGAAGCTGGCCTGGCCCGGCTTTGGCAGCCCGCTGGCGAGCCGGTCAATCTCGGCCTGCCGGCCGCGCGCCTTGAGAACCGATTCGAGCTCGAAGGCGGTGTCGAAATGATCCTCGATCACAGACTTGTTGCGACCGGTGACAAACACGAAATGCTCGATTCCCGCCTCGCGAGCCTCGTCAACGGCAATCTGGATGACCGGGCGGTCGACGACGGGGAGCATTTCCTTCGGCATGGCCTTGGTCGCCGGAAGAAAACGGGTGCCAAGCCCCGCCACCGGAAACACCGCAGTCTTGATCGGACGCACCATGAGACCCTCTTGCTACCCTAAATTGCCATCCTGATGCCGTCTGGCCTTGGGAATGACAGATTCATTGACTTCGCTACACTCAAGGGCGAGGAGATTTCAATGACCATTCTTGTGACAGGTGGTGCAGGCTACATCGGCAGCCACATGGTGCTGGCCCTCCTCGACCGGGGCGAGAGGGTCGTGGTTCTCGACAATCTGTCGACGGGCTTTGACTGGGCGGTTCCCCACCCGGTGGAGTTGATCGAGGGCGACATCGGCGATGAGGCTCTGCTTGACCGCCTCATGCTGGCGCATCGTTTTGATGCAGTGGTACATTTTGCCGGTTCGATCGTGGTGCCGGATTCGGTGCGCGATCCGCTGGGTTACTATCTCAACAACACGGTCAAATCACGCCAGTTGCTCAGTTCGGCCGTGAAGGCACAGGTTCCGCGTTTCATTTTTTCCTCAACCGCCGCCGTCTATGGCAATCCGGCCGCGCAGCCTGTCTTCGAGGATGCCCCTGCTGCGCCGATCTCGCCCTATGGCTGCTCCAAGCTGATGACGGAATGGATGCTGCGAGATGTCCATGTGGCTCATGGCCTGCAGTATGTGGCGCTGCGTTACTTCAACGTGGCAGGCAGCGATCCGCAGGGCCGCACCGGCCAGTCGACGCCGCGCGCCACTCATCTGATCAAGGTGGCCTGCCAGGCAGCCCTTGGCCAGCGCAGCGGGCTTGAGGTGTATGGGACTGATTACGCCACGCCCGACGGAACCTGTCTCCGGGACTACATTCATGTCAGCGACCTCGTTGCCGCACATGTCGACGCACTTGTCCACCTTCGCCATGGCGGCGAGAGCGGCATCTTCAATTGCGGC
Organism: Aestuariivirga sp.; assembly: GCF_044238155.1. Classification (GTDB taxonomy): domain Bacteria; phylum Pseudomonadota; class Alphaproteobacteria; order Rhizobiales; family Aestuariivirgaceae; genus Aestuariivirga. The sequence continues at coordinate 14,330 of NZ_JBIIDX010000032.1, forward strand.
TATGGCACAGGGTATTCGGTGCTCGAGGTCATCAAGTCGGTGGAACGGGTCAATGGGGCGCCGCTTCCCGTGACTTATGGTCCGCGCCGTGCCGGAGATCCTGCCGCCATCGTGGCGGGTGCCGCCCGAGTTCGCGAGGTTCTCGGATGGATGCCAAAGCATGAGAACCTTGATTTCATCGTCGAGACTGCGCTCGCATGGGAGCGCAAGCTCATGCTTCGCAACACTGCGACCTGACTGCGCATGATCCGGGATGACATAATGAGTCGACTTCTCATCAATCGCCGCCTGTTCATCGCTGTTGCGCTCACGCCCGTGCTGGTGAGGCCGGCTCTTGCCGACCCGAAGTTTGAAGCCTTCATCCAAAACAGCTTGTGGCCGCGCCTGAAGGCGGCTGGCATCTCGCGCGCCCTGTTCGAGCAGGGCTTCGAGGGCATCACCGAACCTGACCCAGCCGTGCTGAAATTGGCTGCCAATCAGCCAGAGTTCACTTCAACCACCGGCGAATATCTGTCCAAGGCCGTAACACCCATCCGCATTGCAACCGGCAACTCCAAGAAGGTCGAAGAGGAGACACTGCTCTCGGCGATCGAAAAGAAATATGGCGTGGATCGCCACATCCTGCTCGCCATCTGGGGCATGGAGTCCAACTTCGGCAAGGACAAGGGCTCGATGAGCGTGATCCGCTCGCTGGCCACCCTGGCCTATAGCGGGCGCCGCAAAGACTACGGCAACGAACAACTCGTTGCCGCCTTCAAGATACTCCAGCGTGGCATCGTCAAGCCTGATAATTTCAAGGGTTCGTGGGCGGCTGCGATGGGCCACACCCAGTTCATTCCCGCTTCCTACCTGTCCTACGCCGTCGACTGGACGGGCGACGGCCGCAGGGATATCTGGAATTCCAGGCAGGATGCGCTCGCCTCCACTGCCAACTATCTGGCCAAGGCGGGTTGGAAATCAGACCGTCCATGGGGTTGGGAAGTCATCTTGCCCAAGGGCTTCAACAAGGCCCTGATCGGCCGGTCACACTGGCGTCCGGTTGCCGCCTGGCAGGACATGGGCGTGAAACGTGCCGATGGTGAAAAATTTGGCTCGCTCAAGGCTGAAGCCTTCATCATGGTTCCGCAGGGCGTATCTGGTCCACGCTTTCTGGTGACGCGGAACTTCCTTGCCATCATGGACTACAATCTCTCGCATTCCTATGCGCTGGCAGTTGGCCACCTGGCCGATCGCATCCGCGGCATGGGGCCGTTCGAGGCGGCCTGGCCAGAGGTCAATTTCGACCTGAGCTTCGAGCAGCGGGTGGAATTGCAGAAACGGCTCAATGCCCTGGGCTTCCAGACCGGCGGCAGCGATGGCCGCTTCGGCGCCCGCACCTATGAGGCGATCCTTGCCTACCAGAAGAAGGCGGGCCTGCCGCTGGACGGGCGTCCATCCCTGAAACTTCTCGTGCATCTGCAAAAGAACGGCTGATGAAACGGTTCACTGTCCTGTTCACGCTGCTGGCGCTGATGGCGATGCCCGCTGCGGCGCAGACCGGCGAGGCCGCACCCCCGGCGCTACGCATACTGGTGATTGGCGATGCGCTCGGCGGAGGCTTGGGTGCGGGTCTGCTCCGCAGCGCGGAGGCAAGGCCAGGCTATGAGGTCTCACTGCGCTTCAACGAGGAGTCTGGTCTTGCCCGCCCCGAAATCTATGACTGGGCGGCAACGCTGCCAAAGATCCTTGAGGGCAACTCCTTTGATGTCATCGTCGTCATGCTGGGCGCGAATGATCGTCAGGTGATCCGCGATGGTGACGCGCGGCTTGATTTTGGCAGTGCTGAGTGGGAGGCCGCCTATCGCCGGCAGACCGACCGCCTGCTGGATGCGCTGCAGGGTTCCGGCGCACGGGTGATCTGGTTGTCGCTGCCACCCGTCGAGGACGAGGGTTATGACGAAGCGCTGCAGTTGATCACGGCACTGCAGCGTCAGCAGGTCGAAACGCGCGATATGATGTTTCTGGACATCCGGCCTCAACTCTCGGGCCCTGATGGGCGGTATGCCGCGTCCGTGACGGACTCCGCGGGCATACTGGTCAGGTTGCGCGGGCGGGACGGCGTCTCTTTCTTCAAGGCGGGCAACACCTTCATGGGCGAGATCGTGCTGGCTGCGATCGCCTCTCCCGATCAACCGGGCACGGCGGCGGTGGCAACACCCGCCGCGGCCTTGCCGGCTGGCGTGCCGCTGTTTGGCCAGGCGATGATTGGCCAGGCGCCCTACACCGTGCAGCCAGAGGGCGTGACGGCCAACGCCATGCTGCTGGCGCAGGGCGGTCTCGATCCACAGACTGCGCTCAAAACCCTGCGCGACATTTCGCCAAGTGGAAGCGGTGCCGAGCGGCTGTTCCGTCTGGGCGATGCTCCGGCTGCTCCGATGGGTCGCGCTGACGATTTCGCAATCAGTGACTTCGCACCCTGATCAGCGCGGCAAGGTGGTTTCGCCCATCAGATATTCGTCGACTGCGCGGGCAGCCTGTCGTCCTTCGCGAATCGCCCAGACCACCAGCGACTGGCCGCGGCGCATGTCGCCTGCCGCAAAAACCTTTTGCACCGAAGTCTTATAGTTTGCCACGTTGGCCTCGACGTTGCCGCGGCCATCGAGCTTTACGCCCAGACCCTTCAACAGGCCGTCATGCAACGGGTGGACGAAACCCATGGCGAGCAGCACCAGATCTGCCTTCAGTTCGAATTCACTGCCTGGCACTTCCTTCATGGCGCCGTCGACCTTCACGCAGTGAAGCTTCTTCACCTCGCCGTTCTCGCCCGAGAAACCCTTGGTCAGCACCGAGAAATCACGCTCGGCCCCTTCCATGTGGGAGGATGAGGTGCGCAGCTTCAGCGGCCAGTTGGGCCAGGTGAGCAACTTGTTTTCCTTCTCCGGCGGCTTCGGCATCACCTCGAGCTGGGTCACCGACAATGCGCCCTGGCGCACCGAGGTTCCGATGCAGTCAGAGCCAGTGTCGCCTCCGCCGATCACCACCACGTGCTTTTCGGCCGCCAGTACCGGGCGGTTGTCAAGTGGCGGCTCCTTGGACACGCGGCGGTTCTGCTGTGGCAGGAACTCCATGGCAAAGTGGATACCCGCCAGGTCGCGGCCGGGAATGGGCAGGTCACGCGGCTTTTCCGCGCCGCCCGACAAGACGACGGCGTCAAAGCTGCCAAGCAGTTGTTCTGCATCCTGGGTTACGCCGATATGCGCGCCGTAGTGGAAGGTCACACCCTCCGCCTCCATCACCGCGAGGCGGCGATCGATCAGTTGCTTTTCCATCTTGAAGTCGGGGATGCCGTAGCGCAGCAGTCCGCCGGCCCTGCTGTTTTTTTCGAACACGTGCACGCTGTGCCCAGCGCGCGCCAGTTGCTGCGCCGCGGCAAGGCCCGCGGGGCCGGAGCCGATCACTGCCACCTTCTTGCCGGTCTTCTCACGATACGACTCAGGCTTGATCCAGCCATTCTCCCAGGCCTTGTCAACGATCGCACATTCAATGGTCTTGATGGTGACCGGCGTATCCTCGAGGTTCAGCGTGCAGGAGGCTTCGCAGGGCGCGGGGCAGACGCGGCCGGTAAATTCAGGGAAGTTATTGGTGGAGTGGAGATTGCGTGATGCCTCCTCCCAGTCGCCCAGATAGACAAGATCGTTCCAGTCCGGAATCTGGTTGTTGACCGGGCAGCCATTGTGGCAGAACGGGATGCCACAATTCATGCAGCGTGCTGCCTGGTTGCGCGTTGCCTCCTCGGACAGCGGAATCACGAACTCCTTGTAGTTGCGCACCCTGTCAGCGGCTGGCGTGTAGGTTCTGTCCTGCCGTTCGATTTCGAGGAAACCTGTTACCTTGCCCATCTGTGTTTCCTTCCTCAGTGCCGTGCTGCGATCGCGAGTTTTTCCTCGCAACGCTTGATCCAGCGGATGATGTTGTTGCGCCGCGTCACGTCGAAACCGCCTTCATCGGCCATGCGCGTGTAGGCGAGCAGCGCGATGTCTGCCACAGTGCAATCTGTGCCGACGAACCAGTCTTTGCTGCGGAGCTGTTGATCCATGAAGTCGAGCGCGCGCTCTCCGCGTTCCACGCGCCAGCCCTCGCGCTCCTCGCGCGGCTTTCCCAGATATTTCATCTGGTAGCGGCAAACCGCGACATAGGGTTCGTGGCTGTACTGTTCCCAGAACAGAAGTTCGTCCACCTTCGCCTGCAGATAGGCGTCATCCGGCAGAAGCCCCGAGCCGCGCGCCAGATAACGGATGATGGCGTTCGACTGCGCCAGATGGCGTCCGTCATCGAGCGTCACTGCGGGCACTTGCCCCATCGGGTTCACTGCCAGGAACTCATCTGTCCGCGTCCCGCCAGAGCTGACATCGACCGTCTGCCAGCCGTAGCGCAGCCCAAGGTGATCTGCGGTGTATTTCACCTTCAGACAGTTTCCCGACAGCGGATCGCCGTGGATCAGCATGACTGCCTACGCGCTCCTCTTGACACCGATGGTCATGCCGTCGCTGGTCTTCTGCGCGGCCTCCAGTTCCTGCAGGGCTCGGGCATATTCGACTGGCATCACCTTGACGAATTTCGGCAGGAAGCTGGCCCAGTTGTCGAGGATCGTCCTGGCTCGGGTCGAGCCCGTATATCTCACATGGCGCGAGAGCAACTCCCACACCCGCTCCGCATCATGCCGGTCCATGTGCGAGGTCACGTCAACAAGCCCGTGATTATGAAGATCGCCCGCTGCATGGTGGAGCTTCTCCCGCGTTGCTTCTTCGGCGGGTACAGGCTGCAGATCGACCATGGCGAGATTGCAGCGCCTTGCGAAGTCGCCGGCCTCGTCCAGCACGTAGGCAACACCGCCCGACATGCCGGCCGCGAAGTTGCGGCCCGTCTCGCCGATCACCAGCACGCAGCCGCCGGTCATGTATTCACAGCCGTGGTCACCCACACCTTCCACCACCGCCACGGCGCCCGAGTTTCGCACTGCAAAACGCTCGCCTGCCACCCCGCGGAAGTAGCACTCGCCGTTGATTGCGCCGTAGAGCACGGTATTACCAACGATGATCGAGCGCTCCGGCAGGAAGCCAATCCTGTCATGTGGGCGCACGATCAGCTTGCCGCCTGACAGGCCCTTGCCGACATAGTCGTTCGCCTCTCCCGTCAGCTCCAGCGTCACACCATGTGCAGCCCAGGCCCCGAAGCTCTGGCCGGCAATGCCACTCAGTTTCACGGTGATCGTGTCTTCGGGAAGGCCCGAATGGCCGTGGCGCTTGGCCAATTCGCCCGACAACATGGCGCCGACGGTGCGGTCATAGTTGTGGATCTGCGTGGTGATGGTCACGGGCGTCTTGTGCTCGAGCGCGGACTTCGCCTCAGCGATGAGCTTGCGGTCCAGAACCTTGTCAACGCCGTGATCCTGGCTGCTCACCCGGCGCGTTGCAACGGGAGCAACCACGTCAGGCCGTGCAAAGATCTTCGCGAAGTTGAGGCCCCTGGCCTTCCAGTGGGCAATGGCCTCCGCTTGGTCAAGCCACTGGGTCTCGCCCACCAGGTCCTCATAGCGGCGCAGTCCCATGCCTGCCATGATCTCGCGCAGCTCTTCTGCCACGAAGAAGAAATAGTTGATGACGTGTTCCGGCTGCCCCCTGAAGCGCTTGCGGAGTTCCGGGTCCTGGGTGGCGACACCCACCGGACAGGTGTTCAGGTGGCACTTGCGCATCATGATGCAGCCCGCTGCGATCAGCGGCGCGGTGGCAAAGCCGATCTCGTCGGCTCCAAGAAGTGCGGCGATTGCAACGTCGCGTCCCGTCCGGATGCCGCCATCGGCCTGCACTGCGATGCGCCCGCGCAGATCATTGGCAACGAGCGTCTGTTGTGTTTCAGCAAGGCCGATCTCCCAGGGCAGACCCGCATGCTTGATCGATGTCAGCGGCGAGGCGCCGGTGCCGCCCTCATAGCCCGAGATCGTCACATGGTCGGCATGCGCCTTGGAAACGCCCGCTGCCACGGTCCCCACGCCCACTTCAGAGACGAGCTTTACCGAAACCTGGCCCGCGGGGTTGACGTTCTTCAAGTCGAAGATCAGCTGCGCCAGGTCCTCGATCGAATAGATGTCATGGTGCGGCGGCGGTGAGATCAGGCCAACGCCTGGCGTCGAGTGGCGCACCTTGGCGATGGTGGCATCAACCTTGTGGCCGGGCAGCTGGCCACCCTCGCCCGGCTTGGCGCCCTGCGCCATCTTGATCTGCATCATGTCGGAGTTGACGAGATATTCTGCCGTCACGCCGAAACGGCCGGACGCCACCTGCTTGATGGCCGAGCGCATCGAGTCGCCATTGGCGAGCGGCTTGAAGCGATCTGCTTCCTCGCCGCCCTCGCCAGTGTTCGACTTGCCGCCGATGCGATTCATGGCGATGGCGAGCGTGGTGTGGGCTTCACGGCTGATGGAGCCAAAGGACATGGCGCCTGTCGAGAAGCGGCGCACGATGCTGGAGGCGGGCTCCACTTCGCTCAGGTCGATGGGCGCGCGCCCCACCTCTTCAGCTGATTTGATGCGGAACAGGCCACGCATGGTCTTGAGCTGTTCTGACTGCTCGTTCACCAGCCTGGCGAAGACCTGGTACTTGTCCCTGGCGTTGCCGCGCACCGCGTGCTGCAAATTAGAGATGGTCTCGGCGTTCCAGACATGCGCCTCGCCGCGGATGCGCTGGGCGTAATCGCCGCCGACGTCGAGTGCGGCGCGGAACACCGGGTTCTCGCCGAACGCATCCTCATGGCGGCGGAAGGCTTCCTCGGCGATCTCAAGCAGGCCCACGCCCTCGATCTGCGAGGAGGTGCCAGTGAAATACTTCTTCACGAAATCGGATGAGAGCCCGACCGCGTCGAAGATCTGCGCCCCGCAGTAGGACTGGTAGGTTGAGATGCCCATCTTGGACATCACCTTGAGGATGCCCTTGTCGATCGCCTTGATGTAGCGCTTCTGCGCTTCATATGCGGTGATCTTCTCCTCGAGCGTGGGAAGCATGTCTTCCAGCGTCTCGAAGGCGAGATAGGGGTTGATGGCCTCGGCGCCATAGCCTGCGAGCACGCAGAACTGGTGCACCTCGCGCGCCTCGCCGGTTTCGACGACGAGCCCCACCGAGGTGCGAAGCCCCTTGCGGATCAGGTGGTGGTGGGTTGCGGAGGTGGCGAGCAGGGAGGGGATCGGCACCCGCTCGGCCGACACAGCGCGGTCCGACAGGATGATGATATTGTAGCCGTCCTTCACCGCGCGCTCGGCCAGCGCACAGACGGAATCGAGCGCTGCTTCCATGTACTCGTGCCCGTTGGCCACGTCATAGGTGATGTCGATGGTGGCGGTACGGAATGGATTGTCCGCAACTGCACCGATGGTGCGGATGCGTTCGAGGTCGTCGTTCGTCAGGATCGGCTGCGACACCTCGAGCCGCATGTGCCTCGAGGTGCCCTCGAGGTCAAGCAGGTTGGGACGCGGTCCGATGAAGGAGACCAGCGACATCACCAGCTCCTCGCGGATCGGGTCGATGGGCGGGTTCGTCACCTGCGCGAAGTTCTGCTTGAAATAGGTATCGAGCAGCTTGGGCCGCTCGGAGAGGGCCGAGATTGGCGCGTCATTGCCCATTGAGCCCACCGCCTCCTGACCAGTCTGGGCCATTGGCGCCATGAGGATCCTGAGGTCTTCCTGGGTGTAACCGAAGGACTGCTGGCGATCGAGCAGAGGCACGGTTGACGCGGCGCGCTTCGTCCGGGGCGCTGGCAGGTCCTTGAGCACGATCTGGGTCCGCTTCAGCCAATCCTTGTAGGGATGGGCGGCGGCCAGTTGCTTCTTGAGTTCGTCATCCGCGATGATACGGCCCTGGGCGAGGTCGATGAGCAGCATCTTGCCGGGCTGCAGCCGCCACTTGTGGGTGATGTGCTCCTCGGCGAACTGCAGACAGCCCATTTCGGAGGCGAGGAGGATGTGCCCGTCATCGCTCGTCATGTAGCGTGACGGCCTGAGGCCATTGCGATCGAGCGTCGCGCCGATCATCTTGCCATCGGTGAATACCATGGCGGCTGGCCCGTCCCACGGCTCCATCAGCGCGGCGTGGTATTCGTAGAAGGCGCGTCGGTCCTCGTCCATCAGCGGGTTGCCCGCCCACGCCTCGGGGATCAGCATCATCATGGCATGCGGCAGCGAATAGCCACCCATGGTCAGGAATTCGAGCGCGTTGTCGAAGCAGGCGGTGTCCGACTGGCCCTCATAGGAAATCGGCCATAGCTTGGAGAGATCTTCGCCCAGCACTGCAGACTTCATGTTTGCCTGACGCGCCGCCATCCAGTTGTAGTTGCCGCGCACCGTGTTGATCTCGCCATTGTGGCAGATGAAACGGTAGGGGTGGGCGAGGGGCCAGCTCGGAAACGTGTTGGTGGAGAAGCGCTGGTGCACCATTGCAAAGGCCGATTCGACGCGCGGGTCCACGAGGTCGCGGTAATAGGCGCCTACATCCTTGCCGAGCACGAGGCCCTTGTAGACCAGCGTGCGCGCCGAAACAGAAACCGGATAATAGGTCTTTGCGCGCTGGCCGAGGATTTCGAGCGCCCGGTTCGAGACCACCTTGCGGCAGACGAAGAGCTTGCGTTCGAAATGAGCCTCGTCGCGGATGGTCGGGCCGCGCCCGATGAATACCTGACGGTGCACGGGCTCGGTGCCCTTCACCGAATATCCGAGCACGGATGAATCGACTGGAACGTCGCGCCAGCCAAGGATCTTGAGGCCTTCCTCGCGGGTTGCCTCCCACCACAGGCGCTCGATGTCCTGACGGTAGACGGGCTCGCGCGGCATGAACAGCTGACCCACGCCGTAGTGACCCGGTCCGGGAAGCTCGAAGCCAAGGCGCATGGCTTCGTCAAGGAAGAAGCTGTGCGGGATCTGCAGCATCAGCCCGGCGCCATCACCGGCCTTGGGGTCGGCGCCTACCGCGCCGCGATGTTCGAGATTCTTGAGGATGGACAACCCGTCTGCAATGATGCGGTGGGACTTGCGGTTGCGGATGTTGGCGATGAGCCCGATGCCGCAGGCATCGTGCTCGTTGCGCGGGTCATAGAGACCATGCGCTTCGGGAAGTCCTTCAGGCCGGTACTGGATGTTCATGGCCGTAACTCCTTGCGTCTTCCTCAACCCACATTGCGATCCCCCTTGAGATGGCGGACCAGTCAATCTTCTGCCCGGATATTGATCGCGTCGGGAGGTGGACCTTCGGGTGGTCCGGGGAACCCATCCGGGCGATCGCAACGCCGGGGCTTT
>NZ_JBIIDX010000171.1:0-7064 GCF_044238155.1 Aestuariivirga sp.
GCGAACTTCCGTGCCTGATAGAGGTCGGAGGTACCCGTACCCCGATAGATTCAGCCCGTTCCGTTGGGGACCTTGATCCGACAGAGCCACAGCTTCTTTGGTCGGTTCTCGAGTTGGTAGAGGACGACCTTACCGTCGTGGAAGGACTGCTGGTTGATGACCTTCGAGACCGCCATGGAGGGATGGTACCCCAGATCTCTAGGACTTAATACCGTAATATGATTGTAATATGGCGCCAGGACGACCCGTTTCTGGAATCCATCTTCATCAAGTCAATGATATAATTTGAGAAAATGGTGCTGCCAGGGAGGATTGAACTCCCGACCTCTCCCTTACCAAGGGAGTGCTCTACCACTGAGCTACGGCAGCGCTCTTGTTCTGAAGCGGGCGGACACATGCCACAGGCCGCGGGCTTGCGCAACCCTGATCCCTTGACGTCCGGCCCGAACCTAACCAGACAGCGGCCATGGCAGAGAAGAAGGCCAAATCGGCAAGGCGCAAGGCGCGACTGGAAAGGGCGCTGAGGGCCAACATCGCCCGACGCAAGGCACAGGCACGCAGCCGTGAGGCGGCAGGGGCGAGCGGCTCTGAAACGCCAGGTCAGCAAACGGCTCTGGAGCCGTCTGCTCGTCCTGATGAAGACCATTGCCGCAATTGAGCCATTTGTGCTTGTTAGCCGATGTTAGGGGACTGAAGGCAGGCTCAGCCCGCCATATAAGGGGAATCGCCACGACATGGACCGCATAATGATCCGCGGCGGAAACCGCCTGAACGGAACCATTCCGATTTCAGGCGCCAAGAACGCTGCGCTGCCATTGATGATCATTTCGCTGCTGAGCCCTGCGACCCTTACTCTGTCAAACGTGCCGAGGCTGGCGGATGTTCGCCTGCTGCAGCGGATCCTTCAAAATCACGGTATCGACATCATGGTCGCGGGCAAGCGCCTGGGGCAGGACGGCATGTCTGGCGACATCATGCATCTCACGGCGCGGCAGATTGCCGATACGACGGCGCCCTATGAGCTGGTCTCGAAAATGCGCGCCAGCTTCTGGGTGCTTGGACCGTTGCTGGCGCGATGCGGAGAGGCTCGCGTATCTCTGCCGGGCGGCTGTGCCATTGGTACGCGACCAGTCGACATGCATCTCATGGCCATGGAAAAACTCGGCGCCGAGATCGAGATTGACGGTGGATATGTGGTTGCAAGGGCGCGCACCGGCCTCAGGGGCGCTCACATCCGCTTCGAAAAGGTCTCCGTCGGAGCCACCCATGCGGCGTTGATGGCAGCTGTTCTGGCCCGGGGCGACACCATCATCGAAAACGCCGCTGCTGAGCCGGAAATTGGCGATGTGGCCGAGTGCCTGGTCAAAATGGGCGCCAGGATCGAGGGCATCCACAGTTCGGTGCTCAGAATTTCCGGTGTAACCAGCCTCGGTGGCACGGAACACAGCGTCATTCCAGACCGGATCGAGACAGGCACCTACGCCATGTGCGCCGGCATGACAGGCGGAGACGTGCTGCTGAAGAATGCCAATGCCGCACATCTGGGTGCGGTGATTGATGTGATGCGACAGGCAGGCATTGACGTGGATGCGGTAAATGAAGGCATCCGCATCCGGCGCAATGGTGCAGCTTTGCGACCAGTCAAGATCGAAACCGCGCCATTCCCTGCATTCCCGACGGACTGCCAGGCACAGCTCATGGCACTGATGACCATGGCCAGCGGAACCAGCACAATCCGAGAGACGATTTTCGAGAACCGTTTCATGCACGTGCAGGAACTTGCGCGGCTGGGGGCGGACATCCACCTGCACGGCGATACGGCTGAAATCAGGGGGGTACGCAAACTGACCGGCGCCCCCGTGATGGCAACTGACCTGCGGGCCTCCGTGTCACTGGTCATTGCCGGTCTTGCAGCTGCTGGCGAAACCGTCATAAACCGCGTTTACCATCTTGACCGCGGCTTTGAGACGCTCGAGGAAAAACTCTCCGCTTGCGGTGCGGATGTGACGCGCCAGGCCGGATAGAACCATGCAGAAACTCACCGCTCTCGATGCAGAAGACCTCGCAGTGGTCTCTGCCCATATGCAGGATGCGATCCTGTCGGTCGGCAGCATGCGCTATGACCGGAAGCAAAGGCAGTTCGTTGTGGTGGCAAGCCGCTTCGCCTGGGAGGAACCGGGCGAGCCCAAGCGCCGCCGCTCTGGCTTGCATTTTAGGCGAGTTCTCGGCGTCAAGACGCTCAACCTGCTCGATCTGCCGCGCGATGAAGCCTTGTGCCTGCTCTCCGTGACATTCGCCGAGACGGACCCGCCAGCAGGCGAGATACTCCTCAGCTTTTCCGGTGGCAGCACCATCAGACTTATGGTCGAATGCCTCGAATGCCAAATGGCCGACCTCGGCCCGGCCTGGGATGCCAGGAGCAAGCCGCAGCACCCGCTTGCCCAAGACGACGGCACTTGACACGCCGGATCCATCGTGAGCGATTTCAATTGACCCTTCGATCGACCAGAACCAGCTCATGACGGACAAGCCAAGCACCCGCCTCAGCACAGTTGAACTTGATGCCACGATTGGACCTGGCCCATCACCGGAGGCCGAGCACGAGCGGCGTGTGGCGATCTATGACCTGGTGGAGGACAACAGTTTCACGCTGCTCGCTAATCCGGTTGGGCCTTACCGACTCAGGTTGTCGACTGCGGACGGACGGCTGATTTTTGATGTAATGAATGAAGCGGAGGAGCGGCTCACGCTCATCGGCCTGTCGATGTCGCCCTTCCGGCGAATCGTGAAGGACTACTTCATGATCTGCGAAAGCTATTATGAGGCAATCCGTACAGCCACACCCAGTCAGATCGAAACGATCGATATGGCGCGACGCGGCCTCCACAACGAGGGCAGTGAATTGTTGCGTGAACGCCTCAACGGCAAGGTCGAGGTGGATTTCGATACCGCCCGCCGCCTCTTTACCCTCGTCTGCGTCCTTTACTGGCGGGGATGACGGCAAACCATGGCGGGAGAACTTCCCAGCGCCGTTCTCTTCGCCTGCACTCAGAACGTCATACGTTCGGTGATGGCCGCCGCCATCATGAAGCATCTGTACGGCCAGCGAAGCTACATTGCCTCTTGCGGCGTGCGGCCGGGAAATCCTGATCCTTTTGTAGCCACGGTCATGGACGAGATCGGAATAGATCTGGGCAGGCACAGGCCGCAGAGCTTCGAGGACCTGGAAGATACCAGTTTTGATCTCGTTATCTCACTGTCTCCCGAAGCTCACCATCGGGCTCTCGAGCTGACGCGAACAATGGCCATTGAGGCGGAGTACTGGCCAACCCTCGATCCTTCCGTCACGGCGGGCAGCCGGGAGCAGATCCTTGACAGTTATCGTGAGGTTCGTGACCAGCTGATGCGCCGCATCCGCCAGCGGTTTGGCAGCATCTCGGCGAGCGGCGTCTGAGGCCTTGGCCAACCACCCCGAATGGGCGTATCAATGCGGCATGCTCATGGATGTCAAAACAGCTGAGACACGTCTTGCCGCCCGCCTGACCCGCGATGGCCTCGAACAGGCCGGGGACATGGCCTGGGCAACCGCCTGGCTTGAGGCCTGTGGATATGGTGGCTTCACACTGATGGCCGAGGCCCTGACAGATGATCGGAGAAGCATCGAGCTTGTCCGCGATGCCCTTGGCATGGATCTTCAAGACGTTTCCTGCGCTTTTCTCACACCAGCCATCATGCGAGAGGTGACCAGCAACGGCCGGGTTTTCCTGCGCAACGTGCGTCATGGTCTGTTTCTGCTGCCTTTTGCCGTCCGGGCCAATATCGGCCTCGGTTGCCCGGTCGATCCGTCTTTCGCAATCGGCGGAGAGCGCCTGAAAAACCCTTATGCTGAAAAGCTGGCCGAGGCGGAGGCCAAGGGACTTGAAATTGGTGATGCCGCGTGGTCCTTGATTGGCCAAGACTAGCGGAACAGGTCCTCAGGTGGATGAGGGTCGAGGACCGAAGGTTGGGCAATCGTCTTGACTAGGCGCGTTCTTGACCGGACCAACGGTTTCCACTTGCTCGCATGTCGGGCCAGATCGTTAAACTCAACGCTGCAGGGAGACATATCCAAATGGCAGGCCCGCTCTCCGGTCTTCGCGTTCTTGACTTGAGCCGGGTTCTTGCCGGGCCCTGGGCGACCCAAATTCTTGCCGATTTCGGCGCGGAAGTGATCAAGATCGAAAAGCCTGGCGAAGGAGACGACACGCGCGGCTGGGGGCCTCCATTCCTCACCAATGCTGATGGCTCGAAGGGTGATGCCGCCTACTTCCTGTCTGCCAATCGGGGCAAGTGGTCGGTGGCGATCGACATGGCAACTGTCGAAGGACAGTCACTGATCAGGTCCCTCGCAACACGCTCCGACATTGTCATGGAAAACTTCAAGGTTGGTGGCCTCAAGAAATACGGCCTTGATTATCAAAGCCTCAAGGTGATCAACCCACGCCTCATCTACTGCTCACTGACAGGCTTCGGCCAGACAGGCCCTTACGCGCAACGTGCAGGTTATGACTTCATGATCCAGGGCATGGGCGGCATCATGTCGGTAACCGGCCAGCCAGACGGCACCCCCGGCGCCGAGCCGATGAAGGTCGGTGTTGCCTTTGCAGATATATTCACAGGGCTGTACTGCACCATCGCGATCGAGGCTGCGCTGTTCCATCGTGAGCGTACGGGCCAGGGACAGCACATTGACGTCGCCCTGCTTGACTCGCAAGTTGGCGTTCTTGCGAATCAGGCACTCAACTATCTGGTAGGCGGCAACGTCCCGACCCGACTCGGCAACGCCCATCCGAACATCGTTCCGTATCAGACTTTTGCAACGCAGGACGGCTACATCATCATGGCGGTGGCGACCGATCGTCAGTTCAAGGAGTACTGTGCCATCATCGGCCTTCCCGGCCTCGCCGAAGACGAGCGTTTCCGGCTCAACCGGGGCCGGGTTGTTAACCGTGATGAATTGATTCCTATGTTGATTGACCCGATGAAGACGCGCACCACGGCGGAGTGGGTTGCGGCGTTCGAGAGTGCAGCCATACCCTGCGGCCCCATCAATACTATTGATCAGGTCTTCACGAGTGAGCAGGTACTGGCGCGTGGGCTGCAGATTGGGCTGACGCGTGAGGATGGCGTGCAGGTACCGGGGGTCGCCAACCCCGTAGTATTTTCTGACACGCCGATCCAATATGAAAAGGCACCACCGCGCCTTGGCGATGGTACGGAGAGGGTGCTGCGCGATTTGCTCGGCCTGACTGCGGCGGAGATTGGCCGGCTGCGTCAGGATGGCGTGATCGGCTAGCAGGGTATCTCCACCCGTCAGCAGAGTCCTTCCCGGACGAGACTGGGTTTGACAGCAGGCGCGTGGTCGTCGATCATGACATTCATCGTGTGGCTTGAGTCGGGCGTGCGACGTGCCGGAAGGTTCGGCGCGTTTGCCGTTTGAAATATGATATTACATCAGTGGGGAATGCTTATGTGGCTGATCTGGACCATCATCATCGGGTTCGTTGTCGGGTTGATTGCAAAATTCCTTATGCCTGGGCCAAATGAGCCCAGGGGCTTCATTCTGACCACCGTACTCGGCATTGTCGGTGCTCTCGTGGCAACCTGGCTTGGACAGGGGATAGGCTGGTACGGGCCGGGCGAGAGTGCGGGGTTCATCGGAGGTGTCGTTGGTGCCGTCATTCTTCTGGCTGTTTGGGGCTTCATTTCGAGCAGTCGCAACGGTTGATCGGTCCTGCCGGTCCGGCTAGGCTCAACCCGGGGACGGCCACGCAGCCGCGGCAGGCAGACAAGCTTCGTCCGGCTTCTGTGCCATGTCGTTTTCAGGCAATCCACCCTTCATCGAACGGGGCATATAGCCTCGCATCATGGCCAATCTCGTCATTACGTACTGGCGCGACATTCCATCCGCGGTCTCGGTCAAGGCCGGCCGGAAGGAGGAGAAGCGCATGCTTGCCGACCGCTTTCAGGAAGCAATCGACATGGCTGCAATGCGGGGGGGCGCCTCGGACACCGACACTTATCTTGCAGACTGGCGGCGCGCTGAACCTGTGCCGGTTGGCGATGATCTTGCCTTGGAAGCCGACAAGGCCAAGGCTGACCTTGAAGCCGCCTTCACCCAGGAAAAGCTGAAGACCCTCATCGCCAACGGAGGCAAGGCACAATGACCCACACCCTCGTTGCATCCGCCAAGCGTGAGCACATCATTGGCTTTGACCGACCCTTCACGGTAATCGGCGAACGCATCAACCCGACCGGTCGCAAGAAGCTTGCCGCAGAGATGCAGGCCGGCAACTTTGACATGGTGATCAAGGATGCACTGGCCCAGGCGGAGGCAGGCGCCCATATTCTGGATGTCAACGCCGGCGTAACGGCAGTCAATCCGAACGAGTCTGAGCCTCCTTTGCTGCGCAAGACGCTTGAGATTGTCCAGTCCGTGACTGATCTTCCTTTGTGCATTGATTCATCCGTCACGTCAGCCCTCAAGGCCGGACTCGAAACCGCAAAGGGCCGCCCACTCGTCAATTCAGTCACAGGCGAAGAAGAGAAGCTTGAGGCAATCCTGCCGCTGGTGGCCAAGTATAATGTTGCTGTGGTGGCAATTTCGAACGACGAAACCGGCATCTCGGAAGATCCCGACGTACGCTTTGCCGTTGCGAAGAAGATCGTCGAGCGCGCCGCCGACCACGGCATCAAACCGCATGACATCGTGGTTGATCCGCTCGTCATGCCGATCGGCGCGATGGGAACAGCAGGCCAGCAGGTGTTTCGCCTCGTGCGCCGCTTGCGCGAGGAGTTGAAGGTCAACACGACTTGCGGTGCATCAAATGTATCGTTTGGGATGCCCAACCGGCGGGCCCTCACCGGCTATTTCCTCGCCATGGCAGCAAGCCATGGCATGACCTCGGCGATCATGAACCCGCTGCACGACGAAGACATGCATGCCATCTTCGGTGCGAATGTCCTGAATGGAACAGACGCTCATTGCAAGTTCTGGAACAACAAGTTCCGCGACATGGCGCCAG
>NZ_JBIIDX010000033.1:0-23308 GCF_044238155.1 Aestuariivirga sp.
GGTCATGTCCCGTCCATGAATCTCCAGCTGGCCCGAATCGGTTGTCACAAGACCGGCGATCGTGCGGAGCGCGGTGGTCTTGCCGACGGAACTGGGCCCAAACAGCACGAAAAACCGACCTTCGGCAACCTCAAATGACAGGTTGGCCAGCGCGCGCACCTTTCCATAGGATTTTGAAATCCCGTTCAGCCGCAATGCCGGCATTCCACCACCTGCCATCATTCCTCCCCGTCGCCTCGGCCATGTCTGGCTCTTGTTTCTGGAGACCAGACTATCCTGTCTCCTGTGATTTGCAAGTCAGCTGCTCGATCCAGCTGAGCAGGCCAAACGCCGCGCCGCTCAGTCCCGGGCGTTTTCCCACTGCCCGGTCCTGGCTGATCGCAAGACAGCGTCCGTAACCAGGTCGGTCGCCAAGGCATCCCGGAACGTCGGCGCTGCGGCTTTGCCTGAGGTCAGCCCCTCGATGAAATCCGCTGCCTGATGAATGAAGGTATGTTCGTATCCGATCTGGAGCCCGGGTACCCACCACTTCGCCATATAGGGATGGTCACCGTCCGTGATGTGAACAGAGCGCCAGCCGCGCGTGCGGCCCTCATCACGATGATCAAAATACTGCAGCCGATGGAGGTCGTGCAAATCCCAGAAGATCGACGCATGTTCACCATTGATTTCAAGGGTGTACAGCGCCTTGTGGCCACGGGCATATCGGGTTGCCTCGAAACTGGCGAGCGAGCCGTTGTCAAACCTCGCCAGGAACAGGCTTGCATCGTCAATGCCAACTTTCTCAGTCTTGCCGGTGATATTGTGATGACGTTCCTTGATGAAGGTCTCGGTCATTCCCGTCACGGTTGAAATACCGCCATTGAGCCACATGGCCGTATCTATGCAATGAGCAAGAAGATCGCCGGTCACGCCGGAACCTGCAACGCCGACGTCAAGGCGCCAAAGCCCCTGCCCGCCCTGCGGCAGGTCCTTCGAGATCGTCCAGTCCTGGAGGAACTTGGCACGATAGTGGAAGATCTTGCCCAACCGCCCCTCATCGATCAGCTGCTTGGCCAGCGTCACCGCTGGCACGCGGCGGTAATTGTACCACACCATGTTGGGCACCCCGGCGCGCTCCACCGCCTCCACCATCTTGCGGGATTCGGCGGCCGAGCGGCCCAGCGGCTTCTCGCACATCACCATCTTGCCGGCCGCCGCTGCGGCAAGCGCGATCTCCATGTGGGTGTCATTGGGGCTGGCAATGTCGATGAGCTCGATCGATTTGTCGTCGATCAGGCGGCGCCAGTCAGTAACACTGGACTCATAGCCCCATTGCTCGGCGAAGGCTTTCGCCTTCTCGGCGTTGCGGGCGCAGATGGTTTTCAGCACCGGCCGGTAATCAAGCGCGAAGAAATGCGGCGCCTGCGCGAAGGCGTTGGAATGGGTGCGGCCCATGAAGCCGTAGCCCACCATGCCGACATTGAGCGTCTTCTTGGTCATGGTCAGCCCACCCATCCATGCGCGTCGCGCACCTTGATCATGGCCCCCAGAATATCGTTCCAGGTCTGCTGCTTCATCATCACCTCGTTGGGGAACATGCAGCCGTCCCAGCAGATGTGCTTGAAGGCCTTGGTGAGCGAGCCGTCCTTGTTGCGCAGCCACAGCCCGGCATGCTTGGTGATGTCGAGCCGGCCGTTGGGATCGGTCACCATGCAGTGGCGGCCGGTCTTGTCGTGATAGCCCATGCCCTTCACGGTGCCGTCATTCTGGGCGACGTGGAAATCGATGGTCCACGGCCTGAGCATGTCCGTCATTTTGACCAGCGCGGCGTCCAGCGCCGCCTGGTCCTTCCAGTCGAAGCCGTCGGGCAGCAGGGCGGCGTCCGGCGCATTGTAGCCCATGGTGTAGAGCAGCGTGTGCGCCATGTCGGCCTGGAAGCCGATGATGCCGGGGCGGTCAGTCTGCTCCAGCGTATCGACCATCGCCTTCCAGCTGTGCATGCCGCCCCAGCAGATTTCGCCCTCGGCGGCCAGCCGCTCGCCATAGTCCTTGGCCACATCACAGGCCTCGCGCCAGGTCTGGGCGATGAGCCTGGTGTTGGCGGCAGGATCTTTCGCCCAGTCTGCCGGACTTGCCGCAGAGTCAATGCGAATAACGCCGTACTTGCGGACGCCAAGTTCACGAAGACGCTTTCCGAGTTCACAGGACTTGCGCACATTGGCAACAAACTTCTTGCGATCTTCACTCGAGCCCATGGCCGAGCCGCCACCCACCGGCGGCCAGACCGGCGCCACGATCGAGCCGATGGCCAGCTTGTGGCGGGCCGCCTTGTCGGCCAGCTGCTTTGCCTCGTCATCGGTGAAATCAATGTTGGTGTGCGGCGCAGCATGAAAAATGTCGATGCCGTCGAACTTCACGCCATCGACTTCCGCCTTGGCGGTGAGCGCGATCATGGTGTCGAGATCGATCGGCGGCTCCGAATCCGGCCCCTTGCCCACGAGCCCCGGCCACATCGCATTGTGAAGCTTCGGGAAATTGTTCTTGGACGGCATGAAACCTCCCATCTCACCTTATTTTTGGGAATGTTAGGCACAAGTGAAGCTTGCTGTCCAGAACTGTTATATTAGTATGACAGCATGACCTTTGACCTATCCAGCCTTCGCATTGACCGCTCTCGACCCCTTCGTGAGCAGATCTATCCCATGGTGCGAAGCCTCATCCTTTCTGGCGCCATCGGTCCCGGCGAGGTTATCGATGAAAAGGCAATCGCAGCGCAACTCAGCGTCTCACGCACGCCGGTGCGCGAGGCTGTGAAACGGCTGTCTGATGAGCATCTGGTCGAGGTCATTGCACAGTCAGGCACACGGGCGGCCCGGGTTGACCGGAAGGCCATCGAGGAGTCGTTTCTGATCCGCCGGGCGCTGGAGATGGAAAGCGCGGCCCAGGCAGCCCGTCTCATGCGACAGGAGCATGCTGACCGACTTCACGACATTCTGGCTCGGCACGCCCGAGCCATTGACCGGCGGCAGTTTGCAGATGCAATCATCCGTGATGATGAATTTCACCGGGCAATTTCAGAAATCAGCGATCTTCCGCGGCTTTGGAGCACAATCGAGATTTCAAAGGCACAGCTTGACAGATGCCGGCACATGATGGTCCCACGTGCCGGGCAGGCAGAGGCAACGCTTGAGCAGCACCGCGAGATCATTCGCGCACTCAACAGCGGTGATCCAGAAAAGGCAGCGGTGGCAATGAAGGCTCACCTCGATGCTGCCTACCGCAGTACCGTGGCAGTGCTTGACGGGCCAGGATTGATTTAGCAACTGCTCGTCCGGCCATCCAGCGTCAGCAAGGCGCCATAGAGCTCCGGCCGTCGATCGCGGAAGACACCCCAAGACCTGCGAAGCTGGCCGATCTCGGCAAGATCAAAGCTTTGAATTCGAAAGCCCTCTTCCATACGGTCCATCTCGGCAAGTTTTTCACCCTGATGATCGGCAATGAAGGATCGCCCATAGAAGACATCACTTCGGCCGTCGGGGGCGGTCTCGCGGCCCACCCGGTTCGACGCCAGCAGCGGCATGATGTTGGCCGCCGCATGGCCGCGCATCACGTTTTGCCAGTGGGTGGAGGAATCATAATCCGGGTTCGGCGGCTCGGAGCCGATGGCGGTCGGGTACAGCAGGATTTCCGCCCCCATCAGCGCCATGGCGCGCGCCGCTTCGGGAAACCACTGGTCCCAGCAGATGCCGAGCCCGATGCGGCCCGCCGCGGTGTCCCACACCTTGAAGCCCGTGTCGCCTGGCGAGAAATAGAATTTCTCCTGATATCCGCGGCCGTCCGGAATATGGCTCTTGCGGTAGATGCCAAGCTGGCGGCCATCGGCATCGACGATCACCGTGGTGTTGAAATGCACCGTGCCCGCCCGCTCGAACACGCTCACCGGCAGCACCACCCCCAGCTCGCGCGCCAGCGCCGCGAAGCGTTTGACCGTCGGGTGGCGGTCAATCTCAGTTGCACGTGCCAGAAACTGTGCGTGTTGCTCGATGCAGAAATAGTCGCCGTCAAACAGTTCCTGCAGCAACACCAGCTGCGCCCCCTCCTTGACTGCCGCACGAACAAGCCTTTCCGCCTTGTCGCAGTTCCGCGTCCAGTCGTTTTCAGAAGCCATCTGAGTTATGGCAGCCTTCAGCGTGGCCATTGGGCTCAATCCCTTATGTTGGCAACTTCACGGCGGAAGGGCAGAGCGTCACCAAGTGGCGGTGCTTCAAGCTCCTCGGCATAACGGTGACCGGCATATGTGGCCCAGGCGATGGCTGCAGGAGCATTGGCATCACCAATCACCTTCACCGATCGAATGCCATGCGGAGCCCACTCGGCCTGTCTGGCACAGAGGTCCAGATAAAGACTGTCTTCCGGGAGCCGCGCGGTGACCATCACCACCGCGTCGCAGGTCACTTTTTCTGTCCGACCGGTATACACGCACTGCGCAACGATACCGTCCCTTTCGATGGCGGACAGGCCACGCGTGATGCGCACATCAACCCCAGCTTCGATCAGACGAGCCTGAATCGCTCCCTGTTCCAGGGTATTGAAGCTCCACTCGGCTACACGTGTGGAGGGCGTCAGGAAAATGACGTCGCAGCCCCTCTGGATCAGCAATTCAGCCAAGACGCTGCCCATGTAGTAGTGGTCATCATCATAAATCATTACCCTGCCGCCAGGATGATTTCCCGCCATGATGTCATCGGGCGTCAAGACCGGAATGTCACTGCTGACGGGCACCGGCAGAAGATTGAACCGTGCAACGCCGTCACGGCGCCAGCGCGCCCCGGTCGCGATGGCCACATGTTCGAAGCCAAAGGCCAGGATATCATCACTCGTGAGCGCCGATCCCCTATAGACATTCACATTTGCCATTCTGGCAATCTGGCCCTTCCGATAGTCACGTACACGGGCCCAGGCTGCCAGACCGGGCAGCCTGCTTTCACGCGATACGCGCCCACCCAGCTCATCACCGGCCTCCGCCAGAGCAACCTCGTATCCGCGCAGACCCGCCTTGTGGGCAGCCGAAAGACCTGCAGGACCAGCGCCGACAACAAGCACCTTGGACTCCGACTGCCTTGGCCGGATGAATTCCGGGTGCCAGCCCTTGCGCCACTCTTCCATGAAGGATGAATTCTGGGTGCAGCGAGACAAAGACATGGTCATATCGCCGGTCACGCAGATGTTGCAGCCTATGCACTCACGGATATCTTCAATACGACCTTCATCGATCTTGCGAGGCAGGAACGGATCGGCAATCGACGGACGGGCCGCCCCGATGAAGTCCATCAGCCCCTGCCTGATCTGCCGCACCATTGTATCGGCTGATGTGAAGCGACCAACTCCCACCACCGGGCGCGGCGTGAGCTGCTTGATGCCGCGAATGAGATCTTCCTGTGCACCCTCTGGCTTGAAGCGGGAGGTTCCGGAGCACGCCTCCCAGGTACCATGGGCAAAATCCCAGAGATCTGGAAGATCTGCATGCATGGCTACGAGGTCACGCAATTGCGCGTTCGAGAATCCAGCTTCGCCTGCCAGTTCATCAAGCGATAACCGCACGGCAATCGCACATGTATCCCCCACCTCATCACGAGCATCCGATATCAGCTCCTTCAGAAGCCGGGAGCGGTTCTCGAGCGAACCGCCATATTCATCCGTTCGCTGGTTGGTTCTTGGTGAGAGAAAGTGCTGGATGATGCCAAAACCATGTGCGCCATAAAGGCACATGATGTCGAAGCCGGCGCGCTTTGCCCTTCGGTAGGCCAGGCGGTGCCAGTGGCGGAGGTTCCTGATATCCTGCTTGTCCATGGCCCGCGCCTGGACAGGATCACTGGTGAAGGTCAGGATCGGGGTATGTGAAGGCGCGAGCGGAACTTCGCGCGTGTAAAGATTTGGGCCGTTTGCGCCGCTATAAGCCAGTTCGATCCCTGCAAGCGCTCCGTGAGAGTGGATGGCGTCCGACATCTTGGCAAGGCCCGGCAGGTCGTCATCATCCCATATCCGCAACTCGATGAAGGGCGTGATTTCCGAAGAATGATGAATCTCGACTTGTTCGGTGAATATCACGCCCCAGCCACCCTCCGATTTGACCCGGCGCATCTCGGCCGCCGCGGAGGGATCCCGGTAGCCGCCGCCATTGCAATGCGGCACCTGATAGAATCGATTCTTGGACGTGACCGGGCCGATCTTTACGGGTTGAAAGAGTATGTCATAGCGGGGATCCCGCAACTTGCCGTCAGCTTGCGGTGCCATACCGTGATCCATACGCGACCCTCCTCGAGCGCAGTCACAATACCCAATTCTCCGATCATGGACAGCGGTCTTGTGAAGCAAATTTGAGCAAGAACCGACCTGATTGAATCGCGCCGCCGGAGAAATCTTGCGGTATGGCGCGGAAGATGGCGAAGAACGCGCTGGTGGCCTGTCGAGCCATCCGACGCCGGCGCGGCGCGACAGATCCCGGCCCCTCGGGTTCAATCCCGACGGGCGTCCGGCGTTCTTTCAATCAGGTCCGTTTTTGCTCTAGTGGAGGCTGAAGACCTCAGTACCAGTCCGTGGTTCGGCAATCCTGTGCAGAGGTACGATCTTCACAGTGGCGACCCCTTCTGTCGTGATGTCGACCAGCTTGGCTGCATTGAAACTCAGATCAATGATTCGACCCCTGACATGGGGGCCACGGTCAGTGATACGGACGATCACCGATTTACCGTTCCTCAGATTGGTGACCAGCACGCGGGTCCCAAATGGCAGGCTGGGGTGTGCGGCGGTGTAGTCGCGAGGGTCAAAGCGCTCTCCACTCGCGGTACGCTTGCCGTCTCGATAGTAGGATGCCTTGCCAGTCTGGGCAGCCAAAACCGCGTCCGCAGTACCAAACGAAGCCAGGACAAACAAAACGCCCAGTGTCGCGACGCAGACCTTTTTCAGATACAAAACCCAACCTCATGCTTCATGCCGGCCGGTCAGATGATGGTCAACTGCGGCAGGAATGTGATTTACCTTAGGTTGCAGCACGCATGCCATCAAGGCTAATCGCAGACTGTTTTCCGGCAATCAGATCAGCGGTGACCCGCGCCGCGCCGTGGCTCATGGTCCAACCCATATGGCCCTGGCCGGTATTGAACCAGAGGTTCTTCTTGCTCGATGGGCCAAGGATGGGCGTTCCTTCCGGCGTCATCGGCCGCAGCCCAGCCCAGTAGCTCGCCTTGCTCCAGTCTGCCCCATCCGGGAACAACTCCTGCATGGCGGCAATCATCGTCCTGAAGTCGCGGGGTTGGTGGCTTCGCCCGTAGCCAGAGAACTCTGCTGTGGCCGTAACCCGCACGCGGTCGCCATAGGGCGCATAGGCCACGAGTGATTCTTCATCGACACCCCCGATGCTGGGCGGATTGTTGCGCCCGGCGATCGGCGCCGTCATGGCATAACCCTTGACCGGATAGATTGGCAGGTCATGCCCGATCTGAGCGGCCAGATGAGGGGAATACACCCCAAGGCACAGCACAGCCACATCAACCTCTTCCCGACCCTTGTCGGTCAAGACCGCAGCTATCCGATCCCCTGAAACATCAAAGCCGGTGACAGTGGTCTTGTACTTGAACACAACGCCACGTGCCTTCAGCCAGTCCGCCATGCCGAGCGCAAACATCCGGCAGTCGCCACTTTCATCATCCGGTGCATAAAGAGCACCCGCCAGCTTCTCCCTGACAGTGGCGAGCGCCGGATCTCTGGCGGCAACGCTCTGGGGGTCGAGTGTTTCGATGCGACAACCATGATCTGCAAGAATCCTGGACTTGGCCGACGCGGCGGCCAGAGCCTTCGGCGAGCGATAAAGATAGAGCAGGCCACCTGTCCGGCCATCGAATTCAATGCCAGTCTGTCTCACGGTTTCGTGGAAAACCGACAGGGAATAATTGCAGAGCCTCACCTTGCGCGTGGTGTTGAGAGCAGCACGCTCATCAGTACATTCCCCCCAAAACCGCCACATCCATTTCCAGAAACGGGGATCAGTGGAGAATTTGAAGCGAAGCGCCTGGTTTCCCCGCCACAGCGAACGCAGCAGAATACCGGGGGCAGCGGGCGAAGACCACGCATAGGCATGGGCAGGTGCAAACAATCCAGCATTTGAAAAGCTGGTGAACGCAGCAGGCTCCGCCTCACGATCGATCACGGTTACCTCATGACCATCACGATAGAGTTCGTAGGCTGTGGTAATACCTACTATGCCAGCTCCAAGGACGAGCGCCTTCATCTTCCACCCCATTTTGATCTTGCCGTGAATGGATGCTAACAAACCATGACAATGTTTTCTATCACTCATCCGGCAACGGCCGACTTTTCGCAACCCATCGACAGTTACTGGGAAGCATCCGCTGATCCCCTGGCCATTCAGGCGGCCCCGCTTACAACGTCGGAGCACTGTGATGTGGCGGTGGTTGGTGCAGGCATTACTGGGCTTTCTGCCGCGCTCACCCTGGCAGAACAGGGAATAAACGTGCGCGTGCTCGAAGCCGGACCACTGGGTTGGGGTGCGTCCGGGCGAAATGGTGGCTTTGCCTGCATCGGCTCACACAAGCTGCCTTATGGCGTGATGATCAAGCGCTATGGCTTGGAGGCGACGCAGTCCTATTACCAGGCAATGCGCGATTCAGTCGAACTGGTTGCCGACAACCTGCGCCGGTTCACAATTGACGCCTGGGTTTCGGGCAGTGGTGAAGTGACACTTGCCCATCACCCCAGCCGGATCAGCGGGCTCCGCGAAGAACAGGAATTTCTGAAGTCAACCTTTGGCGAAGATACAACATTCCTCTCCAAGGATGACCTTCAGGCGTTGGGGCTAAAAGGACCTGCCTTCTTTGCCGGTCTGAAGGCACAAGTCGGCTTCGGGCTGCACCCTCTCAACTATGTTCGCGGCCTTGCCCGTGCCGCTTCTGGTGCTGGCGCAAGGCTCCATGCCCAGTCGGCACTGCTCCGGTGGGAAGAAACGCCGTCCGCCCACTTGCTTCACACCCGAGACGGTCGTCTTGCCGCGCGCCATGTGATCGTTGCCACCAATGGCTATACGCCGGAGCACATTTCACCACTTCACCGGGGCCGGCTTTTGCCGGCGCTCTCGAGCATCATCGTCACTCGCCAGCTCTCGGATGCCGAAAGAGCTGCACAGGGATGGATATCAGGCTTGATGGCGTTCGATTCCCGCAATCTACTGCATTACTTCCGATTGCTGCCAAATGGCCGCTTCCTGTTTGGCGGGCGCGGCGGGACGGATGGCTCGGCAGCGGGCGACACGGCCTACCGGCCCGTGCTGACGAAAGCATTCCATGAGCTCTTTCCGGCATGGCGGCATGTCGACGTCACCCATTATTGGCGAGGCCTGGTCTGCCTTGCCTATGACCGGGTGCCATATCTGGGGGCACTCAATGAGGGCAAGACCGTCTGGACGGCCATCGCCTATCATGGCAACGGCGTGGCGATGGGTTCCTGGTGCGGGCGGGCCCTTGCCCATCTGCTGCTTGGTCGCACATCCGAAGAGACCTTGCCACCCGTGCTCACCAGACGGCTAGCCCGCTTCCCCCTGCCAGCCTTTCGCCCTCTTTACCTGAAGGGCGCCTATCTCTGGTACGGCTGGCAGGACCGGCAATGACGTTACTTGCGACGAGCCTTCTTGGCTGACTTGCGGGCAGTCTTCTTGGAAGCCTTCTTGGTGGCTTTCCGAGCGGCCTTCTTCGGAATTGCCGCTTCCACCATGATCTCAACGTCGAGACCAGGAGCAGCAAGCTTGGACTCAACTGTTGCGCGGGCCGGGGTCTGGCCGGCAACGACCCACGCATCCCAGGCAGAGTTCATCTGGGCGAAGGTCTTGATGTCCGTAAGCCAGATATTGGCCTTGATGATATTTGTCTTGGACGTACCAGCCCGCTTGAGCGTGGCGTCGATCTGACCAAGAATATCCTTGGTCTGCTCGGTCACCGACTTGCCGGCCGCAGCCTCTGCCACAAAACCCGCAAGATAGACCTTGTCACCATGGATGACGGCAGCGCTCATGCGTTTGCCGGGTTCGATTCGCTTGAGTGTCATGTAAAGCCTCCCAGAAGAAAACGTGTTCTTAGCGGGCTTTGCTCACCGCTTCAATGACCCCGAGAAGCGCCAGTGGAAGTGACTCGAAGGCATAGGGCACATGCAACCGCTCCAGCCAATGGTGATAGTCACGCCCCCATGGACCAAGGTTGATGCATGGGTAGCCGGCCGGTTCCGGCATGATGAAGCCCTCTCCCCAGACCGGCGAATTGGCAGCCGCCGCATTGAGATTGCCAGTGGTCTCGCCAAAGAAACTCATGTCAGAAATGCCGGGAAAATACTGCACGGAGCCAATTCCCTTTGCTTGCGCAGCCGTGACGACAACATCTCGGAGAACTGCATCAGAGAGGGTCACGGCGGGATAGGGAATGGATCCAAAGCCCAGAACCACAGCGGGACCGGGGAGGCCAACAGACCTCCAGACTTCTGCCGTCATCAGTTTAGACTGCTCGGGCAGGTCATGCCTGCTGTGCAGAGCGACATCACGGCTGATACGCAGCCGTTCAGCCTCTGGCAGGCGGGCAGCAAGCTCGGAGAAGGTCATGACGGGAATGTCGCGGTTCAGCCTGTGGCCAGCGCGCACCATGGCCCGCCGTGCCAGCATCCGGGCAATGTCCAGGACATCATCTGCCGATCGCCTATGCTGAAGGGTATTCCAATAGAGCCAGCAGTGCGCGGGCGTGGTCACGTTGTATCCGGTCTTGAGATCCTTGACGTGAAGGGCAGTTGGCGGAGCAGCAAGCTCTGTGCCGCTCATCTCGGCAAGGTCTGGTGCAAGCTCGAATTCAGCGAGCAGTTCGGCGGCCAGATATGCGGCATTGGCACCATCCTGCGGATAACACGCATGAGCCTCGCGGCCAGCAACAAACGCAGTAAGCAGTTGTTTTCCGACAGATCCGAGCGCCACCACGCGCCCCTGGGTTCCGTCAGCCTGATCCGATATCGCATCCAGATTGATCATGAGCCGGATATCAAGTCCCAACTCCTGGGCAAGCCTGGACAGAAGAGGCGCTGCGGCGCGTGCACCGGCTGAGCGCTCCTCCTCGTCGGCAACGGCCATGAATAGAAGATTGGCATCACCGCTGTAGGCCTCGATTGCGGAAATGCCGGCAGCGAGGCCAGCCTTCATGTCAAGCAATCCGCGACCTGGTAAAAAGTCGCCACTTTCGAGATCAGCCAGCGCCAGAGGATTCTCGCCGCTGCGCCGGAGTTGCTCGATCATGGCCGGGAGCAGGCGCTCCGGATCGAATGCAAGTGGCTCCAGAGCGCCATAGTCGGACGTCGGCACCACATCGAAATGACCGGTCAGCACCACTGCATGACTGCCACGGCCGCGCCTCAGCGCAACCACATTCGAGCGCCGGTCGCCGGGAATGGGCATCGTTGAGGCATGGTCAAATGCCGAGAGATAACTGACGAGCCGAGGCGCAAACTCTGTTTCGCCTGCGGAACCGGTTACTGAAGGCCAGGCCGTAAGCGTGAGCGCAATCTCCCGCGTCCGGGCCTCAATATCATTGTTCACGCCAGTGACCGGTCATGCGCCAGCACCGCATTGAGGAGAACCTGGGTACCGGCGCCGCACTCCTCGAGGGTCGTTGATTCCGATTCGTTGTGCGAGATGCCACCAAGACATGGCACGAAGATCATGGTGGTCGGCGCCACACGAGCGATATATGCCGCATCATGACCGGCGCCGGATGCCATGTCACGGGCCGGATATCCTGCCTGTTCAGCGCCCACCCTCACACAAGAAATGAGTTCAGGCGCAAATTTCACGGCCGGAGAGATCCAGATGCGCTTCTCCTCGAAGCGGACGCTCAGATCGGAGGCAATCCTGGGCAGCGCCGCACGATATTGAGATTCCATCTTGTCGAGTACCGCTTCATCTGGATGACGCAGATCAACCGTGAAGAAAACCTCGCCTGGAACGACATTCCGGCTGTTCGGGCGGTTTTCGATCAACCCGACAGAGGCAACACCGGGCAGATTGCACATGCCCACCTCATGGATCGCATCAATCATGCGCGCCGCAGCCAGAAGGGCGTTCTTGCGAAGTCCCATGGGTGTCGCACCTGTGTGGGACTCCTGACCTGTAACAGTTACCTCATACCAACGCATGCCCTGTACGCCGGTAACAACGCCAATTGTCTTGTTCTCTGCCTCCAGAATTGGACCTTGTTCGATGTGGAGTTCGAACATGGCCTGAAACTTGACCTCGCCTGCCTTGATATCACCCTTGTAACCAATCCGCTGCAATTCATCGCCGAGCGTGATACCAAGCCGATCTTCGCGGGAATAAGCAAAATCCGTCGTGAACACACCGGCGTAGACACCCGAGCAGAGCATGGCCGGCGCAAAGCGTGACCCCTCCTCGTTCGTCCAGTTCACCAGCATGATCGGCGCGTTCGTCTCATAGCCCATGTCGACCAGGGTGCGCATGGCCTCCAGTCCGCCGAGGACGCCGAGCACACCATCAAATTTTCCGCCGGTGGGCTGGGTGTCGAGATGCGAGCCCATTGCAATGGGCATCAAATCCTTTCGCTTGCCAGGGCGGGTCGCGAACATGTTGCCCACTTCATCCACCTGGACCGTGCAGCCGAGCTTCGCACACTGCTCCTTGAACCAGTCGCGTACCCGCTTGTCCTCGTCAGAAAGGGTAAGGCGCTTGATACCTCCCTTCGGAGTGCCGCCGAACCTGGATGTTTCCATCAGCGTATCCCACAGGCGTTGCGGATTGATCGCAAGGTTGGTTTTCGAATTCACGATTCACTCCTGGAAAACTGGCAGCCGAGCCAGTCAATCATTTATCGGGCTTTTGGTCATCCCTGGGCCATGAGATGAAGAAGGTGTAGACCGCATAAACCAGCATGGCTGCTGCTATTGCTACCCAGATTCCGTCGCTCCCCTGCCACAGCTCAAAACCGAGCCATGCTACGACAACCGCTACGATGGCTACGCGCCGCCATAGCGGCTTGTAGAAAGGATGCTGATTCTCGTTCTTGAACATCTGGTGCCAGCCGGGTTCAGGGTACGATATCTGCCCGCGCCACGGGCTTCGGCTGCGTCAGGCCCTTCCAGATGGCGTTGGCAATGCTCACGGGGGGATTGGGGTCGCGCCGCACGAATTCGCCGTCGCCGGGCTTGGCCCGCATGTCGCCCTCGATCCAGGCAATGCGCCCGCGCGAGAACACGGCGCGCGGCACGCCCGTGCAGGTGTAGCCCTCGAACACGTTGTATTCGATGCGCGAGACCTGCTTCTTGGCGGTGATGGTCTTGGTGGCCTTGGGATCCCAGATCACCAGGTCCGCATCCGAGCCCGCCATGACCGCGCCCTTCCGCGGATACATGTTGAGGATGCGCGCGATGTTGGTGGAGGTCGCCGCGACGAATTCCTCCTTGGTCAGGCGCCCGGTGTTGACGCCGGCATTCCACAACACCGGCATGCGGTCTTCAAGGCCGCCGGTGCCGTTGGGGATCTTGGTGAAGTCTTTAAGGCCGAAGCGCTTCTGCTTGACCGTGAAGGAGCAATGGTCGGTCGCCACCACGGAGAGCGTGCCGGACTGCAGGCCCGCCCACAGCGAATCCTGGTGCTTCTTGTTGCGGAAGGGCGGGCTCATCACCCGGCCTGCGGCATAGTCCCAATCCTTGTTCTGGTATTCGGAATCGTCCAGCACCAGATATTGCACGAGCGGCTCGCCATAAACCCGCTGGCCCGCCTGCTTGGCGCGCCTGATCGCCTCATGCGTCTGCTCGCAGGACACATGCACGATGTAGAGCGGGCAGCCCGCCATGTCGGCGATCATGATGGCGCGGTTCGCCGCCTCGCCTTCAACCTCAGGCGGCCTCGAATAGCTGTGGCCCTCGGGGCCGGTCACGCCGCGCGCCAGCAGGTCCTGCTGCATGCGGGCCACCACATCGCCGTTCTCGGCATGAACCAGCGGGATGGCGCCCAGCTGGGCGCAGCGGCGGAAGGAATTGTAAAGCTCGTCGTCATTCACCATCAAGGCGCCCTTGTAGGCCATGAAATGCTTGAAGGTGTTGATGCCGTAGGTCTTGACCACGGTTTCCATCTCGTCATGGATCATCGGCGACCATTGCGTCACCGCCATGTGGAAGGAGTAATCCGCGCAGGCCTTCTCGGCCTTGTGCCGCCAGGCCTGATAGGCCTTGAGCATGGACTCGCCCGGCGCCGGAATGCAGAAATCGACGATCATGGTGGTGCCGCCGGACAGCGCCGCCTTGGTGCCCCATTCGAAATCATCGGCCGACACGGTTCCCATGAACATCAGTTCCATATGGGTATGCGGGTCGATGCCGCCCGGCATGACGTAGCAGCCGCCGGCGTCGATCACCTCCGCGCCCGCGGGGGCTTCCAGCTTCGGTCCCACGGCGATGATCTTGCCGCCGTCGATCAGCACGTCGGCGCGCTGCGAGTGATCGTGATTGACGGCGGTGCCGCCGCGAATGAGGGTGGTCATGGCTGGTTCTCCCACGTGACGAAAGAAAAGGGCCCTCTCCCGGTTGTGGGAGAAGGCCCCTGCTGCTTACATGCTCTTGGCCTTGTCGGTCACCGCGGAGGT
The DNA here is from genome assembly GCF_044238155.1 of Aestuariivirga sp. Classification (GTDB taxonomy): domain Bacteria; phylum Pseudomonadota; class Alphaproteobacteria; order Rhizobiales; family Aestuariivirgaceae; genus Aestuariivirga. The sequence continues at coordinate 14,676 of NZ_JBIIDX010000033.1, forward strand.
CCAGGCGCCTTCCGGCTTCTTGGTGATGACCGGGTCGGAGCCGCCCTTCATGAGGGTTTCGACGGTGCGGTCGGCGGCGGCTGTATCAAGCGTGCCGTCCGAGCCTTCGGTGAGCTTGTTGACTTCGCCCATCATGCGCTTCTGGTGCTCGATGGTCTGGGCGCCGGAGGCGTCATTGTCGATGACGATCTGGGCGGCTTCATCGCCATTGGCGCGGGCATAGTCCCAGCCCTTCATCGAGGCCTTGACGAACTTCGCCATGGTGTCGACGAAGGCCGGATCCTTCAGCTTGTCCTCGAGCACATAGAGGCCGTCCTCGAGTGTCGCCACGCCCATGTCCTCATACTTGAAGGTGACCAGCTGGTCCGCCGGGATTCCGGCGTCGATCACCTGCCAGTATTCATTGTAGGTCATGGTCGAGATGCAGTCGGCCTGCTTCTGGATCAGCGGGTCGACGTTGAAGCCCTGCTTGATCACGGTGACGCCGTCCGCCCCGCCGGTCGTCGGAATGCCGAGCTGGCTCATCCACGACAGGAAGGGATACTCATTGCCGAAGAACCACACGCCCAGCGTCTTGCCCTTGAAATCCTCCGGCTTGGTGATGCCGGTATCCTTCCGGCAAGTCAGCATCATGCCAGAGCGCTTGAAGGGCTGTGCGATATTGACGACAGGCGAACCTTTTTCGCGCGTAGCGAGAGCAGAGGGCATCCAGTCAACCACCACGTCCGCACCGCCGCCAGCCAGCACCTGCTGCGGGTTGATGTCCGGGCCGCCGGGCAGGATGGTCACGTCGAGGCCGGCGTCCTTGTAGAAGCCCTTGGCCTGCGCAACGTAGTAACCGGCGAACTGCGCCTGGGTCACCCATTTGAGCTGCAGCTTCACGGCTTCCGCCATGGCCGCAGTGCCGCTTGCCAGCAGCACGGCGGCAGCCGCTGCCGCCATCAAGTATCTTTTCATGTTTTCAATCTCCTTTTGGTTGTCATCGTTACCGCCTACGCACGGTAGGACGGATGCCAGAAGGTCACCCGGCGCTCAAGGAACACCAGAAGACCATAAAAAACCGACCCCGTGATGGCTGCCACCGCGATTTCGGCCCAAACCATGTCAAGCCCCAGTCTGCCAACTTCCGTCGAAATACGAAAGCCCATTCCGACGATGGGTGTGCCGAAGAATTCGGCAACGATGGCGCCGATCATGGCAAGGGTCGAGTTGATCTTGAGCGCGTTGAAGACAAAGGGCATGGCAGAAGGGAGCCTGAGCTTGACCAGAGTTTCCCACCAGGACGACCCATAGCTCCGCATCAGATCGCGCTCCAGATGCCCTGCGGCCTGGAGCCCCGCCACGGCGTTGATGAGCATCGGGAAAAACGTCATCACCACGACCATTGCCGCCTTCGACGGCCAGTCGAAGCCAAACCACATGACGAGGATCGGCGCCACGCCAACAATTGGCAGTGCGGCGACGAGATTGCCAAGCGGCAGGAGTCCACGCCGCAGGAAGGATATGCGGTCACACAGAATGGCGGTCAGAAATCCGGCCAAGGATCCAATTATCCAGCCCGGGATCACTGCACGCAACACCGTCTGCACAAAATCCATCCACAGGATGGGAAGCGAAGTCGCAAACTTCGCTATGATCGCAGACGGTGGCGGCAGCAGTACGGCAGGAACGCCAAAGCCGATAACGACCGCTTCCCAGAAGAAGAGTACAGCGAAGCCAAACAAGGTAGGATAAAGGATGTCTGTCAGCCGCACGGCCATCATGCTGGCCCTCCCATGCGCCGGAGCGTCAGGCGTTCAGCCACACCAACCAGCCATACCAGACCCGCCGCGATGAACGACCCCACAAACAGTGCGGCCCAGATCTGTACGGTTTGACCATAATAAGACCCCTGAAGCAGGCGGGCGCCTATACCCGAAATGGCACCTGTCGGCAGTTCGCCGACGATAGCCCCCGTGAGCGCAATTGCCACCGCGACCTTCAGAGACGTGAATAGAAAAGGAACTGCCGCCGGAAAGCGGAGCTTCCACAGCACCTGCGCTGAGCTGGCATGGTATGTCCGCATCAGGTCAAGTTGCATGCTCTCCGGAGACGACAAGCCCTTGACCATGCCGATCGTGACCGGAAAAAAGCAGAGATACATCGAGATCAGGGATTTTGGGAGTAAGCCCGTGAAGCCCAATGACCCTAGGACCACGATCACCATCGGTGCGATTGCGAGAATGGGGATCGTTTGCGAGGCTATGATCCAGGGCATCAGGCTCTTTGCCAGAAATCTGACATGCACAATCGCGATTGCCAGGGCAATACCGAGAACAGAGCCAAGAACAAAGCCCAGAAGAGTCGATGACAGGGTCACCCAGCCATGGAAAACAAGGGACTTTGGCATCCAGGGCTTGACGGTCGCGATGCTTTTCCAGAGTTCCAATGCAATCTGGTGAGGCGCAGGTATTACCGGGCGTGTCTCGTTCCAAGAAAACAGCAGCGTGTTATACAGGCCGCCGCCAGCAAGTTCGATCTTGGTCCCTGTCACCACCCAGTTCATGGGGATGGCAGCCACATACCAGATCACGATGATGACCAAGCATACCACAGTTACGGGCAGCGCGCTCCCATCCGCCTGCAAGATCTGCCGTTCTTCGCTGGTAACAGTCGTGCTCACTCAATCCTCATAGGAATGACCAGCCTTCAGGCCTTCGCGTACCCGGTGTGCAAAACGGAGAAACTCAGGGGTCTCACGAATATCCAGAGTGCGGTCAGGCGGGAAATTGGTGGTGATGACGTCTATAATGCGTCCAGGCCTCGGACTCATCACAACGATCTTGTTCGACAGGAACACTGCCTCAGGAATGGAATGCGTGACAAAGACAACGGTCTTTCCCGTTCTTCGCCACAACTCAAGCAGTTGTTGGTTGAGTTTGTCGCGCACAATTTCGTCAAGCGCGCCAAAAGGCTCGTCCATCAGAAGGAGCTTTGGATCAAATGCCAGAGCTCGCGCAATCGAAACGCGCTGCTGCATCCCTCCCGAAAGCTGCCAAGGATATTTCTTCTCGAAACCTTTCAGATTGACGAGCTCGATGTTTCGAGTAACTCGTTCAGCCGCATCTTCAAGTCCCATGACTTCAAGCGGCAGGCCGACGTTGCGTTCGACCGTACGCCATGGAAAAAGAGCAGGCGCTTGAAATACATAGCCATAGGCGCGTTTCAACCTCGCCGCCCGAGGGTCCATGCCGTTGACGCTGATGTCCCCGGAGGTGGCGCGTTCAAGATCGGCAATAACCCGCAACAAGGTTGTCTTGCCGCAACCGGAAGGTCCGATGAACGAGACAAACTCCCCGTCCTGGATATCGAGGTTTACCCTTGAAAGCGCTTGGACAGGCTGGTCGGCCGTCTGGAACACCAGGCTGAGATCTCGTACCGAAATGACGGGCGCCGCCAACTGTGATCCTCCCTCGCTTTGACCGCCTCTTTGCAAACGCTAACCGCACTTGACCACTTGATCAAGAATTAAGAAAATGGTCGAATGGATCAGTCACGGACTGCAACGAAAAAAACCCGCATTCAGGCCCAGAACAAGGAACTGATCCTTGCGGCAGCGCTGGAAGTTTTCTCCGCCTTTGGTTTTCGCGGCGCCACGGTGGACCAGATTGCTGCCAAGTGCGGCTTGTCCAAACCAAACTTGCTCTACTATTTCCGGCGCAAGGAAGACATCTACGTTGCGGTGCTGGAGCATACGCTGCATGACTGGCTGGAACCCTTGCGCAGCCTGGATCCCGGCGGAAACCCGCTCGACGAAATCACGCGGTACATCCGGGCCAAGATCCGCCTTTCACAGGACAATCCAGAGGCATCCCGTCTTTTTGCCAACGAAATTCTGCACGGCGCCACTGCCATCGCGCCGTATCTCAAGGGGCCTCTGAAGCAACTGGTGGACGAGAAGGCCACGCTCATCCAGCGCTGGATCACGGAAGGTCAACTCAGGGCAATTGACCCCTACCACCTCATCTTCGCGATCTGGGCCACCACACAGCACTATGCCGATTTCGATGCGCAGTTGCGGGCACTCACCGGCAACCCCGCCGACCTGATGGAAAAAGCAGAGAAAGCGGTCATCTCGCTGCTTGTCGATGGACTGCGTCCGCGCTGAAGACTAACGAACATCGAAGCGAAGTTTGAATGACCCCATCTCCTGCCTGAAGCCAAACGTTCTGTTCGCATCCACGAGCGATCGCATCACACCAGCTCTGTCCCGAACAATGGAAGCAAAGGCCCAACGAGACCTATTCATATCGACGCTTTACAAGGGGGAGGGGGGGGCAGGAGCGACCAAACAGGATTTAGGCAACAATTCCGCATATCCGAAAGCTTGCGGCAAAATTTGACAAACAGCCTGACGTTGCACGAGCGATCTTGCGTGGATCGTGACGCATAACCGATTAAATGAATCAGTCTTAGCGGGAGTTCTGCCTCTCCTCTGGTCAGATCGCAGTGTAACTATGCTGCAGCCAAGTCGTCTGCAAGCAGTCAAACCTCTAATTGCAGACTCTAGAAAATCCCCTTGGCATCTTACACCCTTCCCAGTGGCTTCGTTGATCTACGTTGTTATATCTGAGGCTTTATTGTATCTGAGGCCACTCAAACTCTTTCGCTTAAGCATGCTGGATGCAGTCGCAGGGGACTACCCTTCAATATGCATCTCGACTCTCTACTGAATCCTCGCAAGACCCGACGATTGATTTTTTCTCCCCGAGAAGATCGGCATGCACTCACCATGGCCTCCCAAATCCAGATCGCCCGGGCGTTTTACTGAGTTATCAGAACTAGAAACGATCCCATGAATCATGTTAGGCTTTACCAATTTCAACAAGCGGTAAGTTAGCCATCACGCATAGCACCACGGAGGTCTGAGTCAGATCCAAGTGTCTGGAAGTCGGCCGTCATTGATGTCGGCTCACGAGAATTCCCAACCTTGGTATGATGAAATCGAAGGCGCGAAACTTTTAGTCTCGCAAGGTCGGAGCACACCGCCTAGGTGCACAAACTGAATTCTAAATGAGTATGGCACCAAAAATGCAAAAGGATCCAAAGTGCTAGTTGCGCATCAAAAAGAGTTTCAGAACGCGCTGGTTGCCCATAGGGAGGGCCGAGTTGCTGACGCTCAGAGGATTTATACAACGTTATTGGATATTTATACAGATAACTTTGATGTTATTCATTTATTGGGTTTGACGTTTTTGCAGCAGGGCAAGCTCGATAGAAGTGCAGAACTGATGTCGAAGGCAATCAAATTGAATCCGAATTCCGCTCCTGCGCATAATAACATCGGAAACATATATAAAGCAAAAGGTCTCCATAAAGACGCATTAGAAAGCTTTGAAAAGGCTATCCGGCTAAAACCTGATTACCCTGACGCTCTTGTCAATCGTGGCATCATTCGCATCAAGCTAGGACATGCAGAACAGGCAATATCAGATTTTGCAAGCGCGATAAAGATTTCTCCTAAATCTTGCGATGCCTATACAGGTCTCGGCATGGCGCTAAAGAAACTGGATCGACTCCCAGAGGCTCTAGACGCTTTAGAGAAAGCAGCTGCAATTAGCCCTCGTCACCCAGAGGTCTTGAGCAATAAGGGCAATCTATTGCTCGAACTTGGACGGGCCAATGAAGCAGTTGAGGCTCTCGATAGTGCAGTTCGGTTAAGACCACAGATTGCAGCCAACAGCTATAATCTTGCCAATGCCTATCTGGCGATAGGAAGAATGGATGACGCCCTCAAAAGCTACGACAATGCAATTAGCATACGACCTGACTATGCTGAAGCTTTCAGCAATCGCGGCGTAGCGCTTAAAGAACTGAAACGACTTGAAGAGGCATTGGAGAGTTGCAACAAAGCGATTGGTCTGAGACCTGATTATGCCGAAGCTTACAGCAATCGCGGTATGGCGCTTAAAGAGCTGAAACGGCTTGAAGAGGCATTGGAAAGCTGCGAAAGGGCAATCAATTTAAGGCCAGACTACGCCGAAGCCTACAGTAATCGTGGCGTGATACTAAGAGAACTGAAAAGGCTCAACGAGGCCCTGGAAAACTACGATAAGGCGATCACCTTAAATCCACGCTACGCTGAGGCCTTTAGCAATCGTGGAGTAGCTCTCAAAGAGATGAAACGACTTGAGGAGGCCTTAGAGAGCTACGATAGAGCAATCAGCCTGAAACCAAACTATGCGGAGGCATATGGTAATCGCGCCAATGCATTATCGGAGCTGAAGCGCCTCACCGAAGCTCTCGAGAACTACGATAGAGCAATCAGCCTCAAACCTGACTATGCCGAAGCCTATAGTAATCGTGGCAATGCACTTATGTTATTGCAGCGTCCAGATGAGGCCCTGGAGAGCTATGACAAAGCCATCAGCATCAACCCCGATTACGCTGAAGGTTACTACAACAAGGCAATTCTAAAGCTTAAAGAGAGAGACTTTCAAGAAGGCTTCCACCTCTACAGATGGCGATGGGATACCAAGGAAATCAACAGCAAACCTTTGAATACAAGAATTCAGTCATGGGACGGTAGTGCATCAGCAAAGAATCTACTCATCTGGGCTGAGCAAGGAATAGTTGATGAAGTGTTCTACTCATCCATGATTTCAATGATAAGCAGCGGGATAGATGTCACTCTATCGGCAGACAGGAGGCTTCATGAAATCTACACGCGATCATTTCCGCACCTACACTTGATTGATCGATCTATTCAAGACCAGCCGATCGAGAGTGGCTATGATGCACAGGCTGCGATAGCCGATTTGGGTTATCTTCTGAATGTATCAGAGGAAAAGATCAAGCGAAGGCGCTATCCATTCCTTACTGTATCTAGCGAACGAGCACGAGAACACAGAGAAAAAAACGAGTTCTTGCAGGATAAACCGGTTTGCGGTTTGGCTTGGCGAAGTATAAATAGGAAATTTGGAGACGATAAAAGTATTGCTCTACGCGACTTGGAGCCAGTACTCAGAATACCGGGAATAACATTTGTAAATCTTCAATATGGTGAAGTGTCAGCCGAGATTGCAGATGTGGCCGAGCTTAGCGGAACTAAGATTTATCAAGCAAGAGATCTTGATGTTTTCAATGATATTGATGGACTGCTATCATTGATAGATATTTGCGATGTTGTAGTGACCACCAGCAATCTCACCGCTCACCTGGCAGGCGCGATCGGCAAGAAGTCCGCAGTTCTAGTGCCAACAGGGAAAGGTCGTATTTGGTATTGGCACGAGCAACCAAACAGTATCTGGTATCCAAGCTTAAGAATCTTGAGCCAGAGTTACGACTGGAGCTGGTCTAGTGCAATTTCTGAAGCTGCAAATTGGATAAAGATCAATATCGATACAAATTGAGTAGAGGCAGAAAATAAGACAATGACTTCTGAATTAACGATCACAGTTTCCAAGTCGATTTTTGCAAACGCCCTCAAATGATCACCCCGGTTATCTTGTGTGGCGGCAGTGGTACCCGACTGTGGCCATTATCCCGCGAGGTGCTTCCCAAGCAGTTTGTTCCTCTTCTGAGCAAAGACAGTCCGTTCAAGGCAACCACCCGCCGCCTGTCAGGTTCGGCTTTTGCTGCGCCCCTTGTGGTATGCGCGGAAGGCTTGCGCTTCATTTCGGCCACACAGCTGAACGAGGCAGGGGTTGTGCCTCAGGCAATCATGGTAGAACCGGAGCCTCGCAACACAGCACCCGCCATATTGGCTGCCGCACTCTGGCTTCTCGATCAGAGCGAAGATGCCATGATGCTGGTTGCTCCGTCAGACCATGTAATTCCTGATGGTGAGTTGTTTCAAAGCGCAGTTCATACCGCACTTGCTGCCGCCAGAGCTGGCAAGATCATCACTTTTGGAATTACGCCAACCCATCCGGAAACAGGCTATGGCTATCTCAAGCTCACGGCTGGAAGTGACATCAGGGTGGCTGCCCCCCAGAGTATTGAGCGATTTGTTGAAAAACCGGATGCCAAGACTGCAGCCACCATGCTCGCAGCAGGCGGTCATCTTTGGAACGCCGGTATCTTCCTGTTTTCGGCGAGAGCCATCGTAACGGCGTTTGAAGCCCATGCTCCGGGCATGGTTTTACCCGTCCGAGAGGCCGTGCGAACTGCCCAGAAAGATCCCGACTTTCTCCGGCTTGCTCCAGAGCCTTGGTCACGTCTTCCGTCAGTCTCGATCGACTACGCGATCATGGAGAAAGCGCATAATCTTGTTGCCATGCCCTATAACGGCCATTGGTCTGACATGGGCTCGTGGATGGCTGTCTGGCAGGAAGGCCTCGCTGATGACAGCAAAAATGTTGTCTCAGAAGGTGTACTTGCGATTGACTGTGAGCGGAGCTTGCTGCGTTCCGAGGCAGATTCGATCCAGCTCGTAGGGATCGGCCTTAGAGACATTGTAGCCGTGGCAATGCCTGATGCAGTACTCGTTGCGCACAGCTCAGCCTCCCAGCGTGTGAAGGAGGTAGCCAAGATACTGGCAGAACGGGGCGCGCGGCAAGCGACAAGCTTTACCCATGATCGCCGCCCCTGGGGCCAGTTCGAGAGCCTGGCCAAAGGGCCGCGCTACCATGTCAAGCGAATCATTGTCGATC
>NZ_JBIIDX010000172.1:0-6963 GCF_044238155.1 Aestuariivirga sp.
CCGGGGCGAAGCGCTCGCCAGCACCAGCTTTACCGGCGCTGAGGCGCCTGATCTGTTACTTGAAGCGATAATTGATCCGGCCCTTTGTGAGATCATAGGGCGTCATTTCGACCATCACGCGGTCTCCTGCCAGCACGCGTATCCGGTTCTTGCGCATCTTGCCTGCCGTATGGGCTATGATTTCGTGATTGTTGTCGAGCTTCACGCGAAACGTCGCGTTGGGCAGAAGTTCGGTCACGGTGCCTTCGAATTCAAGCAATTCTTCCTTGGCCATGTGTCTCCTTGGGTCGGGTGAGGGGAAAACAAAACGCGCCGGAAAATGGACCTGTTCACCCGCAAAATCAAGCCTTGCTAGATGACGCCCGTGTCCATGAGATAAAGCAGAATTCCAGCACTGAGGGCAGCCAGAGCGGTTCCCAGCGTGATGGCGCCCGAAACCGCAGCCACCGCCTCTTCGTTGCGCTGGGCAAATACGAAGGCGTTGGCGCCAGTCGGCATCGCCGCGAACAGTATCGCCACCTGTGCCCAGAGCGGTGGAATCGACACCATGTAGTGAACAAGTGCGAACACCAACACCGGCATCAGCATCATCTTGAGTGCGATAAGGGCAAACATGCCATTCCACGAGCCTCGCAGGGAGTAGCCTGCCAATGATACGCCAAGTGCAAAAAGAGCTGTCGGCACCGATGCATCAGCCAGCATCTCCAGCATGGTACCGGCGATCGGATGAAGGTCGAGACCCGTCAGCCGCCACAGCGTGCCTGCCAGAAGACCGAGCACAATCGCGTTGGTAGCCAGGCTGCGGAACAGATCCCTCGAGGTTCGTGCAACCGAGAACGACCCGCTGCCCTGAAAAATCGCGCGGTGCAGCGTTGCAGTGAACCAGAGCACTGGTGCATGGATTGACAGGATCATGCCAAGCGGAATTGCAACCTGCTGGCCAAAATGTGAAAGCGCCAGCGGCGTTCCCAGCAGAGCCAGATTGCCAAAGCCTGCAGCCATCGAGGCCGCCGCACCGCCAGAATAATTGAGCGAACTGACAAACTGTGAGACAACGGCTGCAACACACCAGGTGATTGCAAGGCCTCCAAAGAACGCCAGCCACAACCCCCAAGGCGCGCCCTGTTGCGGACCCATGGTCGCCACGGTCTTGAACAGCAGCGCCGGAATGGCGACGTTAAAAACAAATAGCGTGATGCCACGGCCGGCTGCGGCATCGAAGATTTTCAAACGGGTGAAGCCATAACCCAGAACGATCATGCCAAAGACGGGCAGGACGGTGGTGAGGATTGACTCCACGAGGCTAGTGAACCGGCATCATAGCCAGGGCTGCGCCGCTTTCTGCCGTGTCTCGAAGGCGTCGATGGCTGCGGCCTTCTCGAGAGTCAGACCAATGTCATCGAGACCATTCAGCAGGCAATGCTTGCGAAACGGATCGATCTCGAAGCGGATCACGCCACCATCGGGCCCCCTGACCTCCTGGTTCGGCAGGTCGATTGTAAGAGTGGCGTTGGAACCACGCTCGGCATCATCGAGGAGCTTCTTCAGGTTTTCCGGTGAGACTGTGATCGGCAAGATGCCGTTCTTGAAGCAGTTGTTATAGAAGATATCGGCAAAGCTTGTGGAAATCACACAACGAATTCCGAAATCGAGCAACGCCCAGGGCGCATGTTCGCGTGAGGAGCCACAGCCGAAGTTGTCACCCGCGATAAGGATCTCCGCCTTGCGGTAGGCTGGTTTGTTGAGCACGAAACCGTCGATCTCCCTGCCGTCCTGGGTGTAGCGCATCTCGAAGAACAGGGATTGTCCGAGCCCTGTGCGCTTGATTGTCTTGAGAAACTGCTTTGGAATGATCATGTCGGTATCGATGTTGACGATGTTGAGTGGTGCTGCAACACCGGTCAGGGTCTGAAACTTCTGCATGGGCGTGATCCTCAAGCGGCTTGGGGGAGATCAGCGCTGAGAGTTTCCTCGGCACCGATCATGAGATTAAGATTTTGCACGGCAGCGCCAGAGGCGCCCTTGCCGAGATTGTCGTAAATCGCCATCAGCAAGATGTGGCCCAGCGCATCATTGGCAAACACGTGCAGGCGCATGTGATTGCTGTTGTTGAGCGCTTCCGGATCCACGCTGGGGCTGCGCTCAATCGCTTCATAGGGGGCAACCGAAACAAACGGTTCTCCGGCATAGGCCTCCATGAGACAGGCATGAATCGCCGCACCGGTGACACGTTTTGCAAGAAGGTGTCCGAACAGCGGCACGCAACCCATCATGCCCTGCGCATAATTTCCGACTGCAGGCTGGAAAAGCGGTGCTGAAGAGAGTTTGCCATAGGCCTGCATCTCCGGCAGGTGCTTGTGCGCGAAGGTGAGACCATAGGGGAGATAGGCAGGTGCGGAACGCCCCCTTGCCTGATAGTCCTCGATCATCTTCTTGCCACCACCCGAATAGCCGGAAATGGCATTATAGGAGATGGGGCAATCCGAAGAGAGTATCGCCTGCTCAATCAGCGGCCGGATGAGTGCGATCAGACCTTGTGGATAGCAACCCGGATTCGCCACGTGCTGGGCGCGGGCGATCGTTGCGCGATGACCACGCGTCATCTCTGGCATGCCATAGGCCCAGCCCGGCGCCGTGCGGAAGGCGGTTGAGGCATCGAGCACGCGGGTCCGGGAGCCGGCGCCGATCATGCCGACCGCCTCCCTTGCGGCGTCATCCGGCAGGCAGAGAATGGCAACATCGGCAGAGTTGAGCATCTCGCGGCGCGCCTCTGGATCCTTGCGGCGGTCTGGATCGATGGTGAGCAGCCTGAGATCTGTCCGGTGTTTCAGCCGGTCACGGATCTGGAGGCCGGTCGTGCCGGCTTCGCCATCGATGAAGATGCTTGTCATGCGCCGTTCCTATAGAACCAAGGTCAGCCGGCTGCAACTGCAGCCACTGCGGATCACCCGGCGCGGTCCTCGATGGCGTACATGTCCTCGTCGGACAGGCCAAAATGATGCCCGATCTCATGAACAAGCACATGCGTCACGATGGCGCCCAGCGTTTCCTCATGCTCGGCCCAATAGTCGAGAATGGCGCGACGATAGAGAAAGATCAGATTTGGCAGCCTTCCAGTTTCGGGCGTGGCGCCATCTTGTGCAAGCCCAACGCCCTGGAACAGTCCCAGGAGATCGAAGGGTCCGGCGTCCATTTCTGCCAGAACATCGTCCGCCGGAAAATCCATGACCTTGATGATCATGGTGCCGCACATAGATCGGAAATCGGCCGGAAGGCCTGCATAGGCCAAGGCCGCCAATTCTTCGATTTCGCCAAGGGATGGGGCGGAAATCCCGGCCAGCGGGTGCTCCGCCATGGCAGGTCTCAGTCGCAGGCTGCGATGCAGCTCTCTGTCAAGCCGGACATCGCCTGGACGGTCGTGAAGCCGGCGATGCCGCCAGTGACGAGTGTCAACAGAACAAGAGCAAGGAAAATGCGGCGCAGAAACCTGGCATCCGCCTGAACGGTTTTACTCACGTGATACCCCACAAAAACGGCCATCCCGAAGGCCGGACAAAGAGTTTAGGGCCGCCGCGGTCACCCGGCCCTTAACAGGAACTTTCCCAAGCATGAATCGACTGTACCATCATGGTACGTCAGCCCTGCGTGCGAACGTCCACGAAACGGCCCGCAAGCGCCGCCGCCGCCGCCATTTCAGGCGACAGCAGATGGGTGCGGCCCTTGTAGCCCTGGCGGCCCTCAAAGTTGCGGTTCGATGTCGATGCGCAGCGCTGGCCAGGCTTCAACTGGTCCGGGTTCATGCCAAGACACATGGAGCAGCCAGGTTCGCGCCATTCGAAGCCTGCTGCCTTGAAGATCTTGTCCAGTCCTTCGGCTTCAGCCTGCTGTTTCACCAGCCCCGAGCCCGGCACGATCATTGCATAGGCCAGGCGGCCCGATACCGTCTTGCCTTCGACGACCTTCGCCACGTTACGCAGGTCCTCGATTCGGCCGTTGGTGCAGGAGCCAATCCACACGACATCGAGTTCGATGTCGGTCATCCGGGTGCCAGGCTTGAGGCCCATGTAATCGAGCGCCCGCCACTTGGACTGGCGCTTGCCTTCATCGGCGATGTCGTCGGGGTTGGGAACAACACCTTCGATCGAAACAACATCTTCGGGGCTGGTGCCCCAGGACACGATCGGAGGCAGGTTCGCGGCATCAAGCTTGACGACGCGGTCGAAGTGGGCGCCCTCATCGGTGACGAGCGTGTCCCAATAGCGGCGCGCCATGTCCCAGGCCTCGCCCTTGGGCGCCATGGGCTTTCCCTTCAGATAGTCGTAGGCCTTAGCGTCGGGCGCAATCATGCCGGCCCGTGCGCCGCCTTCGATGGTCATGTTGCAAACGGTCATGCGGCCTTCCATGGACAGGTCACGGATTGCCTCGCCGGCGAATTCGATCACCGAGCCGGTGCCGCCTGCAGTGCCAATCTGGCCGATGATTGCGAGAATGATGTCCTTTGCCGTCGAGTGCCGCGGCAGTTTGCCGTCGACCTGAACGAGCATGTTCCTGGCCTTCTTCTGGATCAGCGTCTGCGTGGCGAGCACATGCTCGACTTCCGATGTGCCGATGCCATGCGCGAGCGCACCGAAGGCGCCGTGGGTGGAGGTGTGGCTGTCGCCGCAGACGATGGTGGTGCCCGGCAGGGTGAAGCCCTGCTCGGGGCCGACCACATGCACGATACCCTGCCGCTTGTCGAGTTCGTTGAAATACTTGATCCCGAACTCGGCGGCATTCTTCGCCAGCGTCTCAACCTGAATGCGGCTTTCTTCCTCGGCGATGCCATGCGAACGGTCAGTGGTCGGCACGTTGTGATCGACCACGGCAAGGGTCCGTTCCGGGTGGCGCACCTTGCGGCCGGTCATGCGCAGGCCCTCGAAGGCCTGCGGGCTTGTCACCTCATGAACCAGGTGACGGTCAATATAGAGCAGGCAGGTGCCATCCTCAGCCTCATGGGCCAAATGGTCATCCCAGATCTTGTCGTACAGCGTGCGCGGCTTTGCCATCAGGATCATCGCCTTCGGATATCATCAATTTCGGGGCGTATTTAGCGGCTTGCGGCTTGAAGTCAAATCCCCCGCCGGTCAGCGTGGTGCGATGCGGAAGTCCGCGCCTTCTGGCAGTGTCTGGCCGCCATCGACCACAATTGTGGTTCCGGTGATGTAGGCTGCCTCGTCGGAAGCCAGAAACAGTGCGCAGTTGGCGATGTCGCGCGGTGTGCCGAGACGGCCCAGTGGCACTGCCGCCTCCATGGACTGGATGAACTCCGCCGAGCGATGCTGCTGCATGCCGGAGGTCAGGATGTTGCCAGGCTCGATGCCATTGACGGTGATCCCGTAGCCCGAGAACTCGAGCGCCGCTGCCTTGATGAAGCCGTTGATGCCCGCCTTGCTGGCCGAATAATGGCCGTGGCCGGGGCTGGTCACCTTCGGGCCGGTGATCGAGGAGGTGAAGACCATGCGGCCATAGCCCCTGGTCTTCATATGCGGCAACGCAGCCCGCGCTGAAAGGAAGGTGCCCTTGAGGTTCACCGCCAGAACCTTGTCCCATTCATCAGGCGAGATGTTCTCGATCAGCGTCCATGGGTAGATGCCGGCGTTCTGCACCAGGATGTCGAGGGCGCCGAAACCATCGAGCGCCGTCTGCACGGCGCGCTGCGCATGGTCGTGCCGCGAGATGTCGGTTTCGACGAAGTGGCCCTTGAGCCGTGCCGCCGTGGCGCGTCCTGCCTCCACCTGCGTATCTGCGATCACGACCTGTGCACCCTCTTCTGCGAAGCGTTCTGCAATGCCCTCGCCAATGCCGCGCGCTGCACCAATCACCAGCGCCACCTTGCCTTCCAGTCGTCCTGTCATGTGAACCTCCTTCATGCATCAAGATGGCTTCGCATAGCGCCCTTGTGTCTCAGGTCACGGATGGTCAAGCCAATCCCGGAGATCGGGAAACTCCGGTCTGAAATAGGCAATGATCCGGCCCTCGGATGGCGCTGTGGCTCCTTCCGCCCAGGGCGCAACCCCATGCAGCAAGTGGCGGTGCAGCAGTACCGCGTCTCCTGGCCCCGTTGGCAGTGCCACGCGCCGGCAGGTCTCGAAGGCCTGACGCCGTGCCGACTGGTAGGCTTCTGTGAGATCGATTGTCTGCCAATCTCCCGGTGGATGGCGGCCGAGGACTGTTCGGAACATCGAGTACATAATGTGATGTGAACCCTCCCACACCACGAGTGGTGATGCCCCTGCAGACTGCTCGGTCAGCGTCACGCCAAGCACATAGGCATGCGGTTCACGGAGAAAGCGACGCCTTTCTGGCCCCTCGGCCAGCAATCCGTCAACGTGGGCTGCATCCCGCTTCAGGCGGAAGCTGAAGGCTGCCGCGCTTTCCTCGTCCGAGGGCCGCGGATAACCGGGATAACAGATCGACACCTGGCCGCGGTGAAGGGGGAGGCTGAGGCCAAGCTCGGACCGGACGGCATCGGCTGCCGCCCCTGCCAGTGGCGGTCCGCCCGCAAGCCGCCCTTCGGCATCATTTGGCAGAGCATCAACGCCAACGAACCAGGTGCCGCCACAGCGCAGCCAATGCGCTTGATTGATGTCGCGCGCTGCCGTTGCCGCGTGGGTTCGGGCGTGCTCAGCCCAGGCCAGCATGGATTTATCCGCGGCAAAGCGCAGAAGCCCCCGATCGTGGAATTCGGTCCGCAAGCTCATCTGCCTCTGCTCTAGCATATCTGGGGCGCTACTGGCCGATTAAGCTATTCAATTTGAAATTGTATTCTAGCTTCTCACTCAATCTTCGTCTGAGAGCAATCCTGCCGTCTCCTGCCCACATTTCCAACACAGGGGACTGCCAAACGAAGTTTTCAGCAGTCAACAGGGGGTCGGTTCTGATGCGGATGATTTACCGGAGCATCGCCATGGCGGCGGTCGCGGC
>NZ_JBIIDX010000034.1:0-22951 GCF_044238155.1 Aestuariivirga sp.
CTGCCCCGAGGGAGCCATTCTTGGGCCGCGCCTGTCTGGGCCTGACAAGGGAGCACAGCTGCGAGGCCTGGCGGGTTCGGAAGCTGGCCATCCATTTTCACTGGAGCTCGGCAATTTCCGCATAATAAGATCATTAGTAGAATATTAACGCCATTTTAATAAAAATCTTAGGTAGAAGAATTGTGGAGGGGTGATGCGCAGCGCCAGCATGCTTCATGCCGGAGTGGCACTCTGGGTTCTGGCTGGAACGGCTTTTGCAGATGGCGTGCCCGACCTGCGACCGTCAGTCACCATCTGGAGCAGCCTCGGACATTTGAGCGGAAAAGCGAAGGAGCGGGTCTATAATCCGGACGGAAGTAAGCTCAGCGAACTCGTCTGGGACATGGAAAATGCCCTCGTGCTGAACGTTGGCATGACCGCTGCAGCAACGGAGCGAATCAGTTTCTACGGCAACGCATCCATTGGCCTCGCCGCAGACTCTAAGCTCAACAACTACGATTGGATCGGAGCTCCGCCACCTGCTGATCCCGATCTGCATTCGTGGCACGACGATACTGAACTTGACCATTACTATACGCTTGATGCAGGGCTTTCTTTCGCGCTGCTGGACACAGGCTCCAACCGCTTTTCAGTGCTTGGGGGCTTCAAATACACCGACACTCAGTGGACAGCGAGGGGTGGCTGCTATGACTATGAGTTTTTTGGAGTGCAAGGCTGCTTCGAGGATGGAGAAAAGGGCATCACCTATCGCCAATTGCTCCCGGCGGTCTATGCCGGGCTCGGCTATCTGGGTAGTTTTGACCGCTGGTCATTCTCGGTTGAAGGCCGGGCAGGCTATACGCTGAACAGCGCCGAAGCCCAGGATAATCACTGGCTGCGAGACCGCTACTTTGTGGATTACCTCCAGGGAGCACCTTATGCCGCAGTCAACGGCAAGGCCGGCTATGCCGTCAGCCAGAGGACCAGTATCTTCGGATCAGTTGCTTATGACAAGTTCTTTGAGATGAATGGCGAAACCTCGATCGAGAATACGGTAACGGGAGACATTCTGCGTACTAATTACGATTCTGGCGGTGCGGATCTCTACACGCTCAATATGGCGGTCGGGCTGGACTACGCGCTCTAGACTTTTGCTACCGACCTGCCCCAAAAAGACTAGACCGATCTGCGATAGGCTCTTCCATTGTAAAATCTCTGGCCAGGAAGAGCAGAACGGGATGAAGGCATAAAAGTTTGCGGGTGCCCGTTTAGTATTGATCTTGAGTCAGGAAGTCACCGGTCAGGGAATTGCCGGCAAGGGCTCTCAAGCTACTGATGTGCAGAGCCGATGGCAGCCACGACTTTGCGCCAGGAGCGGCACTCAGCCAAAAAGCTTGCGAACGTGATCCACCAGAACTGAGGGACAGCAGACTGAGTCGAAATCGATCACTACGAGCATCTCTTTCCTGATCAGGCGGACCGAGTTCAAGACAAGGTCATCGGCCTCTCATCGTTGGGGCAAATTTATCTGTGCTCATGGCATGCCTGTCCTGACCAATCCCATCCCGGCGGGAACCCTCCGGACGGCGCTCCATCTCTGCTAGATCCATCGCTTGAACATAATCGACGTGGTCTGATGGGCGAAAGTCTGCGGACATCGGATCGGCCCTGACCAAGAACTCCGACGCTGTTCGCTTGACTTCGATTTTCCGAAGATATGAGGCATATCCAGTCTCAAAGTCGTTTGCAGGAGATTTTCAGGACGGCGACGAGTGCGTCGATTATTCTCCTGCAAAGTTGCATGCGTGACTGGTCCCGGCATGCTGCAGGAACAATCTTCTCCCTCAGCAAACGCCACGGTCTTGTGTTCCTGGTTCAACACACTCAGTAGAATTACGGATATGGCGGCAGGGATGTCGGCTTCAGGAGCAGTGATGACCATTGAGACACAAGGCAGCAAATACAGCGCAATGGAACGGGGGATTGGCAGGCAGTGCCTGTCAGCCTTACCCAGATGCGCGAGGGAGGTCTGCGATGATATTTCCTTGTTGATGGCGTCAGGACGACTTTGGAATTCATGGTTGAAGATGATAGCCACAACGCTCGTCCTGCAGGATAAGGTTGTGGCACATCGTGATTGAGGCAATTCTTCTGTACATAGCGAATACTCCGCTATCGACCTCGATTCCGGTGGTTATTGCCGCCGCAGTGGTGGTCAGCCTGATTGCCACCTATCTGACAAACGAGTTCTACACCTATCCAGAACTTGCGGCCAATAATGAGGTGGTCGGCATAAAGTTCAGTTACTTTGGAGGCATCTTCGCGGTGTCGCTGGGCCTCGCACTGATTGGCGCCTACAGCCTTTACATCAGTGTCCGTGAAATCTCGAGCAACGAAGTATCAGCCCTGCGGTCTCTTTACTATAGCGCGACAGAGAACCAGAACTCGGCCTCAGCAGACGGCAGGCAGATCATGAAGCAGGCAACCGTCAACTATGCCCAGTCAGTCATCGCTGACGAATGGACAGGACAGGCTCAAGGCAAGATGAATGAGAGAACAACTCAGCATCTTGTCGATTTGTATGAGGCTTTCATCAAGTATGGAGATTCGAACCTTGTAAATGATTCGCAACTGAATTGGCTGGGAGAAGTCGTAAAGATGCGCGGCTTGCGGACAACCACGTCAACCCGAACAATTGCCCAGATGGTCTGGATCATTCTGGTCGCCGGCGCCCTGCTGTCCATGCTGGTCCCGCTGTTCATAGGGGCCCAGAATTTCTTTGTTCAGGCTCTCATGTCGATTCTGTTTTCTGCTTTCATCATGCTCCACCTGCTTGCAATCGTGCATCTTGCGCATCCATTTACAGGGGATATTGCCGTCACGGCCAGCATGTATGTCGACTTCATTGAAGAGACACAACGCCTGGGCTCAACACCCCTGAACCCTTGACGCACTATCAGTTTCGGCAGTGATGGAAAGTTGGTCGATGCAGCGGCCCGCTACGGACAGAAACCAGAGCAGATGGTTCGAACCATTGACGCTGAATGTATGAATGGCAGAGCCCCGATTCCGGAGGACTGACTGCGACCTCTCGAGAACAGCCCGTCGAGAAGCAGCATATCAATGCATTTGTTTCGGCCAGCATGGTGTCGGTCGGGTATTCTACACTTACATTAACCAGCCGTGGTGCGTCTTGGTTGTCCCTTGCTCCTGATGGACAAGCGAATGATACCGAGAACTGGCAGCATGCATGTGACCAGGACTGGCGTTTACTGTTCCTGCTGCAGCGAGTTGAGGGGACTTGAGCTTCGCATCATCTTGCCTGAATTGATTGATTGCTCAGTTCAGTCCAGCGGGCACGTAGATGATCGACGGTCTTTTCATGAGAACCATCGATCACGATTGGTTCATAGTGCTTGCCACCTGTGGCTGGATTGTCGGCTGGGTAGAAGAGCGCAAAGTCGTCAGGCTGAAGAAAGAAAAGGGCAGCTGTCTGATCCCAAAGCAGAATGCCACTGCCACCTGCTGCAACATTGGCCGTGGGCTCCCATGTCGATTGGGATGAACACTTGAGTTTGGAGCTATTGTCGGGGTTCAGAAGGCTGCTGCAGTCGTAATCATTCAGGAGTGCTTTTCGGAGTCGCCCGGGCAGGCCCTTTTTGACCAGCCCTTCTGACGTCTCATCACCCGCCACCATTGCAAGATTGGGGGTGTAACAATGGGGTGGTGGTGGCGTAACCTTGCCTCTGCAGTCCGGCAGGCGTGGAACATCGACAAAAAAGGCAGGCTTCTGCTTGAGGAGCACCATCGCCACCTCACAAGCGGCAAGATCATATTCGCAGTTGAACGACAGGCGCCCCTTGCCCGCTGACTCATCGCCAATCATAAGACCCATGATCACGATGCGGTCTACCTTCTCCTGCAAGCGCGGATAGTAACGGACAAAGGAGGTATAGGGACCAAGCAGCAAGATCGAGACGGACTCGCAATCTTCGACAAGCTGTACGAGCTTGTCTTCAAAACGACGCTCCAGCGGCCAGGGCTCAGGCGGCGACGGTAGAAGACCATTGGCCCGGGTCATCATACCGCGAAAAAAGGGAAGCCAATTTTGATATTTGGTGATGTCGCGGCCTTCGTTCTGCTGGCCCGCAGCAATGACGGGGATGTGGCGTTTGCCGGGCTCAGACAAACCAAAATTGACAAGCGCATCGACACCAGGCGCGCTGACGCCGGGTAGAGTTGCTCCCTCCGTCTGGATGATGGCGGAGACATGCCGGCGCCCCAGCACCATGGGCATGGCCATCATGTCGTCCACGTCGAAGTCATTGTCGATGATGGCACATGTAACCGGGCTAGGCGCGTCGGCCGAATATGCCTTCGATGTGCCTTCAAATGAGCTACAGGACAGAAGAACCGCAACTCCAACAAGGCCACGCAAGCATGGTGAGGGGCACAAGCCAATTGAGCCACGGCGTCGACAGACCTGCAGTATGGCATGAAGCCAGGTTACCGCACACTGATGCAGAGAAGAGATCGTCATGATAAATGGAATTGCAATCCGAACACAAAGTTTAGAGACGATTTTTCGTTTAGCCTGAGGCTAGGTATGCCCGAAACGTGAGTCAAGTTTCAGCAGAAAGTCGAGACCAGCAATGAATGCGTTCAATTCTGGAGAATCCGCCCGCTCAGGAACTAGCGAGAGACGCTGAAGCGAGACAGCAACACGGGTCGAGCTCTCAACTGGTGCAATGACGCATCAGGCCGGGGGTCTAGCCAATTGCTGCCATTGGTTAGGTCGCGCATCTTGCTCTTCCTTGAGCTAGGACAGTGGGACGGGCTATCGCCCCGTCCACGGCTGGGAAGTTATCAAAATGTTAGTACTCTCAACATATTAGTGGATGGTCTTGAAATCGTTCTCAGGTGTGTAGGCCCATGACTGAAAATCCAATTTCAGCTCCAGAGGGGCAGGAACGCGAGGCTGCACCAACGGTTTTTTCGGCAGAGACCCGGAACCGTCAGGGCTCCATGCTTCCACTGCTCAGCCTGATAGCCGCGAGCGTTGCGATCCTCCTGCATTTCTACACACAGATCCGGCACCAGTCAGAAAACTATTTTGGTCCATTGACTTGGTTACCTCTGAGCCTCACCGACGCCCAAATTACGACTTATGGGGGTGCATCCGATGATCCTTCGTCGTTGCAGGTGGCGCCCAAGCTCATAACGCTTGAAGAGGAAATTGCGAAACTTCGCCAGGAAGTCGCACAATCGGTATCGGACATATCGTCGACCAAAGACGGTTTGACGAGACTGGGCCAGGCAGCGGAACAGTCAGCCTCCAACAGCACAAGCCTCAACGAGGCGCTCACAAGTCTTCGCAGCGTCACCGATCAATCAGCAAGTGCGGTCACGAAGCTGTCCGCTGACATGGAAGCGCTTCGCAGCACCACGGCACAAACAGAAGCCACACGGCTCGAACTTGCCCAGGCTACCGAGGCGATGCGACAAGTCGGAGCACAGGTTTCTGATATCGAGAGCAAGGTTGCAGGCATCAGCAAAGACCTGGAGGTTTCCAGGAGTGAGTCCACAGCGGCAACATCTCGTCTCTCCAGCCAGATCGACTCCTTGTCGTCATCACATGATGCATCACTGCTGGCAACGCGCATCGCTCTCTCAACGTCAATGGGATCAGTCGATTCGGCAGATATCGATGCCCTCATCACCCGCGCTCAACTGAATTCTTCGCTCACGCAGGCCCTGACGGAGCTCAAGGCGCTGGCTGGCGCTGACATACCAACCTTCGATGCATTACGAGATGCATTGCTGGCGCGTGAACGATCAACGATCTCCGCGGTGAGAGCATCGCGCATGGAATGGTGGGAGCTGCCAGTTTCCTATGCACGCTATACTCTTTCTGACTTGGGAATGAGCCAGCCTCCCGAAGAAGAGAAGGATCAGGTTATTCTCGACAGGGTCATCCACAAACTAAACAATGGCCGCCTCGAAGCGGCCTTGAGAGAACTTGAAGCGGGCAGCTCTGAACTACAAAAGCAGCTGTCCACATGGACAAGCGCTGCAGAGCTCAGAGTAACATTTGATCGCACTCTACTTCAGGTGGTTGACGCCTTGCTTGATCAGCAGACCGCGCAGAAGTCTCCAGCTTCACCGGGCTGACAGGACATCCAGGCGGTGTGCATAGGCTTGCTCCGGAAATCATTCTCTGCCGTCTGCGCTGTCTTGGCGTCAGCATTGATATTCCTGCCAATTTCCGAGCCTTCGCTTGCATCCTCTCATCACCAGATGAGCACCGCGGCTCATGATCAAGGCCAGTCAGGCTCGGTAAGAGGCTTGCTCGACAAGGATCTCCAGGCTTTCTTCGCGCGTCGGCTTGATCGCGTCGATCCCTATATCAACTGGTATTTTTCCTGGCATACGAGTTACGCGAACAGCTATGTCGCCGTGGCAAAGGTCGTAGTGTCGGTCTGGCAGAACCCACAGGGCTGGCAGGCAAATGTAATTGACGTATTGAATAACCTTCAACTCCGCAATGTCCGTGATCGGGTGCTTGAACCGGACGATGATGCTGTTGAACTGCTTAATCTGATTGAGCGGCATGCCAGGAGCAGACTGCTCGCACTTGAAATGCGCGGGCTGACGATGGCTTGCCCCTCTCCTGACAACTATGATTGTCGTAATGAGCACTTGAAACGACTCGAAAAACTTGCATCTGAGACGATCAACAGTCAGGGTAAGACTGCCAGCAAGGAACAAGAGATTGAAGCTGTCGCGAAGATACTGGGACGCCAGGATGAAGCGACCTCTAATTTGCTGCATACCGTAAGACCGCTGACCTCCAGGATTGTCCTGCTTGTCGTACGCTTCACCGAACTCGCAACACTCGTAATGCTCCTGTCAGCTGGACTTAGGCAGTTCTACGTGCCGAATACTGTATTTACCCGGAGCTTGATCGCTCTCGGAGTGGCATGGGGGCTCGACTATGGGTTGCTGGCATTCGAGAGAGGCGTTTACGAAAATTCCATCAGGCAGCAATTGATCGATAGTATTGAGACCCAGGAGTCGCCGATCACGCGTTACGTTACCGCTCGCCTTGACGCTATTGAAAATTCTTTTCTGGAGCGTGTGCGACCCATGCAACTGGAGGCACCTTAATGGCTGCATCAGTTCTCGGCCCGAGCGCCGTAGCACTTCGGTTTGCCGGCACTTTTGCCTTTGTCTGGGTGACGGCAGTCGATGGCTATTTCGTTTCGTTCCTGTTACCTGAAATGTTTGATACTTCTGAAATCCCAAATCTGGTGGTTCTGATCTTGCTCGGGTGCACCCACCTGTACCTTCTGTACCGCTCCTACTACGTCCTAAGATCTAGTGGAATTTTCATTTTTACAACCATCTATTTACTAGTCGCTTACTATGTTGGGTCAATGTTCGGAACGGAGGCCAGCACCAGCGGTCTGAGCTGGCTCCTCATATTCTACCTGACGCTGCTCTATGGCTACGGGTTGTCGTTTAACTTCATCGATGCAGCATTGTCCGGGCTGCTTCACACAAAGGGGGTTTAGACATGCAGTCTCCTTTCGGCACATTTGACCGAAACTCGGCAATGCTGGTCGTCAGTTGCAGTGACGCGCGTCTGACGACGGAAGACTCTGAAGGTAGTTGGAAAAATCGGCTGAACTTCGACGGTAAGATCTTCGAATTCAGATGCCCAGGGGGCGGCATTGCACTGGCTGATGCGAATAGCGTCTTCTACAAGTCAGCTTACGAGACGTTTCGTCTTCTAGGAATGTCGCAACCGCTTAATTATATCATACTTTCATTTCACGAGGATTGCGCATACTTCAACGAGAAGTATGGATCTGATGGCATTGGAAGCGCGATAGACAGGCGCCGCAAGTTCCATTTAGCCGACGATGCAATTGCAAATGTTGTCGAATGGTCTCGCTCGATAGAAGTCGTTCCCTATTATATTGATGGCTTGGTGAACGGCAGGGAAGCGCCGCGACCGGAGCCACGGTCGAGAGTTTCACAAGGCCAGCGTGAGCACCATGCGAATCATCGTTGCGCTCATGATCACGAGCAATGGGAGCGCCCAGCGCCAGCGAGAGATACCGAGCCGGCGTTTTCCATGCACCGCAGGGCCACTCTCAGATCTCTTGAGCGGCAAATAGAGGACCGGATCCTCAGAACCGATGAGAGCGCGGAGCAGATCATTGCACAGGCTGAGGGCGAGGTGCGCGAAACAGGCGCAATACCACCTTGGCACATCGAACGTCGCGCAAAGGAATTCATGGAGTTACTCCAGAAAAGTGGTTCGATGAAAGCAGACAAGCTTCGTACATCGGTGCGTAGTTTTGTGCAGAACTATGCCGGAGACTCGCTCTCACGGGGTTCATTTCGTGCAATTTCCAACGAACTGGATGCTTACATGCAGTCGCCTCGCTCCAGCCGTTGGACGAGCTGAGATCTATTAGGGACAGGTGGAGACTATCAATGCGCGCTTCCTATCAAGCTGACAGCTACTCAAGGGTCGACCCGATCGATGCCGAAGACCGGTTGCGACAGCTGGTCCGCTTGCGCGGCCAGCGGGGTCGCGTCCTGACCGCAGCGGACGAAGACAAGCTTCTGGAAGAAGCAGTTACGCGCCTTGGGGTGTCACTGGAACGGGCACAGGGAATATTGCTGGCTGAAACGTCTCACCGGCAGATTGCCCTGGAGACCGGCCTGGAAGAAACTGCCACGCAACTGATCGAGGCCTTGGCAGGTAACAGAAAGAAGCTTACGTATCAAAACTTCGAAGCCATTGCACACTATTATGCTGCCCAACGGAAGATTCCAGTTGATGTTTCCCGGCAAATGGTGAAGCGGCTCATGGACGAAGAAGACATTAAGCCGGCAGGAACAGGTCTGTTCCTGTCGACACGCTGGTACCGCCGCATCAGGGACAAGAAGTCTGAGGCATGAATTTTCAGTCTGGCCCTGTCACCACGCAGTTACCTGGCTGCAGGCCGTGAGCCAGTGTCTCATCCCTGATTGGAAAGGCCATCACTTGGATACCAAGACAGAACAAGGCCAATCAGCGATTCTTGATTGAATATCAGTTTTCATCGTCCGATGCAGTGCAAGCGGTTTTGCCTTGAAGACTTTGGCGGTAGATCCAGAGTGTTACTCGACTTTTAGTTTTAATACGAAGCAATCCTCCACACAACATATCTTTGTTGCTGCACCGGAGGGTCAATGGTCCAAAATGAAACGGCATTCTGCGCTCATGAACTGAGCAGCTTGCTATATAACCTGTGGGCAAGTCTTCGAGTCGGCAAAAACCCCTATTGCTATCCAAGCGACAGGTCGCAAGATCACCTGTTATGAGTAGTGGTTCCAGAGTTTACCCATGACCCGTCATCTCGGAATAGCGAGTGGGGCGATCGTGATGGCCGCCCACGCCTATATCGTTGGTGGTGTAATCGACAGTGCGTTCTTTCTGGTGGCCTTACCTTGGGTAATGGTCGCCATCTGGGCCTTTCAGGGCGATCTTCGGGCCATTCCGAGCATGGCCTGGGTCATGGTGCTCCTGTTGACTGCTTCATTGTTCGTCTCGCTTGTCACGACGCCACCGTCGAAGGGTGCTCTTTCGGTTTTATCGCTCAGTATTGTGCCCTCGATCATCAGTTGGCTTGGATTGATCCTGTATCTGAGACACCTGAGCCGGGTGGAACTGACTGATACACTTGATGACCTGCAGGAAGAGTATGAAATCGAGAATAGATATTGGGATGAGGTGGTAGAAGCTCGAATAAGTGCTGGTGGTTCCACCGCGTTCGGTGAAACTTTACTTTCTTGGTCTGGCCAAAGCTCAGAACATGGAAAGAGCGGAGTATCGCTCAGCAGGCTTCCCATCGGATCAGAAGATCTCTTTCAAGACTCTCTAGACAGCCATCCGAAAGCGGCTTGACGGAACTGAGTCGCCTAGAACCGGTCTTTCGACCGGGACGTTTGAGGCTCAAACTGGGCGCGGCAGTCTTCAGGTGCATTCTCCTCGGAGAATAGCAGTTGACAAAGCGTAGATCTTTTCAGTCTGCAGTGTGCCATCATGCAACACACACTAACTAGCCAATACCGCCTATCGGCAGTTCATCCGCGCGCATTCCGACAACGCGACCCCAAGACTTTCATTAGCCATCAAGCCGTGAGCGCGACCTAATTGACCGACCCATCTGTGTAAACGAGAGGCACCTTCCTGACCGCCACCTCCTCAGACAATCCTCTCGCCTTAGATGGAGTTTGGCCTACGGCATCCTCTTTCTGAAATGTCAGTGTCATTTCGGGGAAGATCGCAACCAGTTCGAAATCGACCTCGGAAAAACGGTAACCATCCATCTTGAAATCCGCAGCGGTCTCGTCGACGTCAAGAAGCGCCAACAGAATTGTCTGTTGAATGACGCCGAGATCTGGCGATTGCTCAAATTCCTTTCGGAGAATTGCCTCATAAAAATCAGACACTGGTGCCTTGACCTCAAAATTCAGCGAGATCTTGGGAATGAAATCAGGCGAGATCGACACCTGATCCATGGTTAAACCTGTTTTGTCCACGTTCTTGCTCAATACTTCCAGATGGTTTCTCAGCAGATCCAAGAATTTTTCTTTCTCTGCTGCAATCTCAGCTTCACCACTGTGAAGGACATCGCTCAGCTTGCTCCAGCCGTAATCGATCGGAGCCATTGCGCTGTTCAGAGCTTTCGATCCAAGATCGATACTCCATTCGAGCCAGCCCTGACTTGCAGTCTGCTGTGCCTGGGCAGGTACTGAGCCTGCCAAGAACAAACTTATGATCGCGGCACTCAATTTCCAGCTGGACATGATGCTTTGCTCCTTTTTTTCCCACAATTGAAACTGTCTGGTTTTATACGAAATTGGTTCCGACCAAATCAGGATACTTACGTTAGCTCAGCGGCAACTGGCATGATTTCAAGGGTCTCGCATTTTCTGTCAGGTGACCAGACAAGCTGGCTGCCAAACCGAACAAAGTGGCAGCTTGGCCAAGAACGGAATGCTGTTACGATGCGCAGTAACATCTGAGGTAACCTTTAATGCTTTGCCCAAAAATGTCCAACACGTGGAATGAGCAGAACGACATTCTTGTTTTGACCATACTGTTAGCTCTAGATCGAATCCAGGATCATCCGCTCGTCTTCAGCATGAGATTTGTTGCTTTGTCGAGCGCATCGCGTGTTTCGAGGAGGCCCCTTGCACTTGTCAGCCAATCTGCAAACGCAACAGAAGCCTCTGGCGAGAGCTGTGACACAATCTCAACTGCCTTCTGAATGTCGCCATTCTGCAGGGCGGTTTGAGCCTGAAGGACATATGGAGACACCTCGGAGTCGAACGGGTTCAACCCGGCTTCCATTGAAACGGCAACAGCAGTAGCGGCCACTCGACTGGCCAGATCGTTCAGGACTCCAAGCGAAGGCCGCTCCTGTTCCGCAATCAATGAAGCGGCCGCCGCTGTCTGAAAATCAAGAAATAACTGACGGGCACTTGGTATTCCTGTGGCGCTGGTCTTTTCGAGCGCCGCCAGGAGAGGCTTTAGGTCAGTCTGGTTACCGGCTATTACGCGCAGTTGATCCAACTCCAGCTTAAAAGGCTGTGCGCTTAGAACGACCGATCTCAGTTGTAGAGTTGCGAGCGATACCGCTTGCCGCTTCATGTCTATCGTATTCTTGATGGAGAGGCCAAGCGCGCCCAGTGCCACTAGGCACACAAGCATCAGGAACAGTATCCACGCTGTGTTTGAGCGCTGGGTATTTGGCATGTTCATGGCAGATTTACTCTCCTGGTGGTGTAACCATATTGCTAGGGCAATCTGGACTTTTTGTGATCACAACCTAGAACATTCCTTGGGTGGATAAAGGACTGTTATAAGATGTTGGTAAATTTTCGTCGGGGTTTTTTTTGCCTTCTAGTGTTGTTATTGGCGTGGTCGTGGTCCCATGTGCCATGCTGGGCAGGTCAGGACTACAGAGTGCAGGCGAACTATTCCAAGCCGAACAATCCTTACAGTAACTTATCCGTAGATGGTCCGCCACCAGCGAAAGATCACATCGATCCCGCACTGGCTTCATCGTATGGTTGTCTTATAGCGGGCACCTTGGGCACCTCTATGGCGATCGCAGCCGGCTCCGAAAATGTTGTGAATGTCGTTGCCGGTGGGCTCGTCACGCCAGCCAGCGAGGCTGCACTGACCGTAGCTGTGATCGCCGTGGTGTTTGGAAGTTTTTGTGCGGTTGGCCAGGCATTGACGCCAATCTATCTGGACATTTGGGGTGGGGAGTGAATTAAACTTCGAAAGCAAGTCCGATGGTGATCAGCCGGGATAGGCGTCTTCGTACATGCTGAGCAAGTCCAGACCATTGATGATGGATCGTCTCACCCTGATCTCTTTGGAGGATTATGATGGTTGGCGCCGTGTAGACCGGTGAAGCGGCAGCTCTGCTAACCATGCATATGCTGGCGAGCATGAGAACTGCCTTTTGCTATTTCGGCTTCACGGTTGGAGACAGGCGGTCAGCCTAGTCTGAATTCTGCCTTCGAAATCGACCCGCTGACGTCAGTTCCCTCAGCATCGAGAGCCTGTCATGCACGGCGTGGCCCTGATCAGTGAACAACCAAAACCGATATATGTCATAAGCCGGTTAAATGAGGCTAATCAGAAAACCCAATGCAATAAAAGCAACAAAGGCAAGCACCGTGACCAGTGATGTTTCCGAAAACATGGGTACTTTGAGACTGTCACGGGGACGAGGCTCCCGGCGGGACACAACAACGATTCCCAAGACACTCAGGAGAAAAACAGCGGTCGCAGCTATGAGATTGATTTGGTTCATGATCAAGCGAAGGTCCCCGATTCGTACTTTCTTCACCAAGAGGCGTATTTATCATGCCAGCATGGACTGTATAGCCTGATCGATGATGCGCGGGTTATGCATTGGACGGTGGCAGGCAATCTCCGGCTTATCCAGACTTGGGTTGGCGAGTGCGGCTGACGAGTTGCTAAGGTAACCCTGCGCCACGTGACAATGATAAATCCTGCTGGTCTGAGTTACGCCGTGGCCATTGATGCGCCTGGCTTTGTTTGCAAGTCGTTGAGCGTGGCGGGACGCGGGCGAGTTCAAGAAGAAAAAGGGAAAAGCCGGATTGGCGGTTGGCCATAAGGCAAGCCTGCCAAAGCCGTCCTGGGCGGGAATTGCGCCTGACGGAATTCCAGTGCACCGGCGGGTCAGGCCTGCCATGCATCAGCTAAAATCAATATTCATCTTATGGTTTTAATAAATGCGATCGGTTTCCGCGATAGTGACTGTCAATTCGGTATCATCGCGATGATCAACAGCATTGAATTGCTGCTTGGTCAGGTCGCCGCATATCTTGACGACCTGTCCGCAAGGGTTTCAAAATTCATGTTTTGTTCTGACTTTATTGCAAACGTTTGCAAACAGTACAATCAAAGAGCGAGTTTGTCGGTCTTTTGCATTCTTAAGTTATTGAGTTTGAATAACAAAAATTACATGCTCGTGCACAAAAAATGAGGCCCCAGTGAAGACTGTTATCGTACTTACTTTGTTCCAGCCTGCTGGGCATGTCTCAGAGTAAAGGGCTGACCAACCGCATGGCAGATTCGAGCAGACGCGCGCCCAGCGGACGCTCTGGCCATTCGACAAACGGCACCGGCTGCGCGGCGGCCATGTAGCTTGCCTGCAACTCACGCAGATCAGCCACAGAACGCTTGTCATACAGCATCAGCGAGACCTCGTAGTTAAGCCATAGGCTGCGCATGTCAAAATTGGCTGTGCCAAACAGCGCCACTTCGCCATCAACCGTGATGGACTTGGTATGAAGCAGCCCCCCATCGAATTGGAGGATCTCGCCGCCAGCCTCGAGAATCTCATCGAAATAGGAACGGCTTGCATGCCGCACCAAAAGAGAATCGATGTGCCGCGGCAGAACCAGCACGACCCTGACGCCGCGCGCCGCCGCTCCGCGCAAGGCAAGAACCAGTGCATCCTCGGGAACAAAGTAAGGCGTGGTAATGATCACCTCGCGGTGCGCCGCCGTGATGAGGCAGAGCATGATCTGGAGCAAACTGTCGCCAGTCTCACCAGGGCCAGAGGCCAGAACCTGCACCGGGGCGGCAGCCACCGGCGATACCGGCCTTATGCGGGTCTTTGCCAGAACTTCCTCGAGATCGTCACCGCCCTCGGCCAGCCAGTCACTGATCATCACACAGGCAAGAAGCCCCGCCACGGGGCCCTCGATACGCAGCATCGCATCGATCCATTTGCCAACACCCGCATCCTGCTTGAAGAAACGCGGGTCGACCATGTTCATGCTGCCGGTCCAGGCTGTGCCTCCATCTATCACAACGATCTTGCGATGCAGCCGCAGGTCCGTCCGGCTTGTCAGGCCATGCAGCAAGCCGACTGGCAGCGCGGCACGCAATTCAACGCCAGCACCGCGAAGTGCAGCAGGCTCCTCACTGCTCCACCACCGTCCTGCACCCATGGCATCAATCAGAACCAAACAGGTTACACCGCGCTTTGCAGCCCTGATCAGGGCGTCACGCACATCCGAGATCAGGCCCCCTTCTGACCAGATATAGAATTCCATCAGCACACTCTCACGCGCAGCGTCGATGTCAGCTGCAATGCTGCGGAGGTTACCCAGCGTATCAGAAATCAGTTGTATTCGGTTGCCGGCAATGACGGGAACACCGAACAGGCTCTCTCCTGCCTTTTGCAGAGGTTGCTGGGATTGCGCGATGTCTTCAATGCGCAAGAGTTTGGCATTTTCAGCGATGTGCGGAGCCGTGATGCGGCGGAAGTCAGCCTGAAGATTGGCGAGGCGCAGGGCCCGTCGGCGTGAGATACGCCGTTCTCCGATGAGGAAGTAAAGAAGCGCACCGAGATAGGGCAGCGCAACAGCCAGCAGGAGCCACGCCAGGGCCACACCCCGGGCCGGGCGCCTGAGCAACACCCGCACCACGACCCCCATCATGAGGAGAGCATGACTGATGATCAGCACGACCGACGTCATGTGACCCACCAACTCAGGCGGATGGGCGCGACAGCTGCATTCTTCCGAAACCTGCGGCGACTATCTGGCATCCAGGGCCTTCAGCCCCTCAGCCAGCCCTTGCAGCGACACGGTTACGCTCACGGGCTCGGCGACTCCGCGAAGGCGGAAGCTGGTTGTGAAGCTCTGCTCGGTCTTGAGCGCGGCAAGATCGTCAGAGGTAAGAGCGGCATTGGCGATGCACCCGCGTGCCAGGCAGGTCTGAACCTGATAGCTGAACTTGCGGCCCGCCAACTCGCCAGATACGCCGGCGGGAATATCTAGGCCCAGGGGCAGAATGGCGGTCAGCCGGTGATCGGCTCCCTTCTCGTTGTCGGCAATGGCAAAGGAGGCGACGGGAGCCTTGGTGGCTTGGCTGTGCAGTCGCTGGCGCAAGGCACACGCCTCTCCACCACCGCCAACTTCGATGCAACGCAGCACCCAGTGGCCAAAACTTTGGTCGGCCTTCTTGGTGTCAGCAGCCACTCCGGTCACAGATGCAGCCACCACAAGCCCAAAGGCCGCACAAGAGAAGATGTGTTTCATGATAACCTCCTGGCGCCGACAGACAATTCCTGAGCCTTGATGGTGTAGGGCAGCCGTCCAAGCAGGTAAAGCCCGGAATCTTGTTTCCCACACGACCGCAGTTGGCGGCGCTACCCTATTTCTATGCCCGTTTTCGGCGGGACTTGGCGAATGTGTCGAAGGCGACAGCGAGGACGATGATGACGCCAATGATGATCTGCTGCACATAGGAGTTGACGTTCATCAGCACGAGGCCATTGAGCAGCACACCTATCAGCAAGGTTCCGATCACAGTACCAAAGATTGAGCCCGTCCCGCCAAACAGGCTGGTCCCGCCGATGACGACCGAGGCGATGACGGTGAGTTCATAGCCCGTACCTGCAACGGCCTCTGCGGAATTGAGTCGCGCTGACAGCACGAAGGCACCAAGGCCAGCGAAGAAGCCCATTATGATGTAGACGCTCGCGATCACTGCGTTGACATTGACACCAGCGAGGCGCGCCGCCTCCGGATTGCCACCCACAGCATAGACCCGCCGCCCATAGCGCGTGTAGCTCAGCACCACATGTGCAATGACCGCCGCCACGAGAAAGATGATGACCGGCACCGGCACCGACCATATGCGGCCCTGTCCCCACCAGGTATAGTCTGGCTGGAAACCCGAAATCGGACCTCCCGACGCAAACAGCAGCGCTGCACCACGGAACACAGACATGCCACCCAGGGTCACCACGAAGGCCGGCACCTTGAGGCGTGTGATTGCCACGCCCTGCAGGAGACCGCCCAGCAATCCCACGACCATGGCTGCAAGGGCGGCAAGCTGCCAGCCATAGCCGATCGTCTCATCGCCCACCGTGAAGCGATCTTCCATGCCGCCCTTGGCCACCGCAGCCGCAACAAGGCCGGCGAAAGCGAGCAGCGATCCGATCGAAAGGTCAATGCCTGCCGTCAGGATCACAAAGGTCATGCCAATCGCCAGTAGTCCCGTGATCGACACCTGACGCATGACGTTGAACAGATTGATCGATGACAGGAAACGTGGCTCCATGATGGCAAACACCAGCATCAGCAGGAGCAGGAAGATCAGTGGCGCAAAGCGCGCCAGAAACGTGAAGGCATCGAAGCCGCTACCAGCCGGCTGCATCCTTGCATCGCTCATCGCCTCACCTCCATCATGCCGCGCGCGGCTGTCCCAATGTCATCAGTCGCATCAGCTTTTCCTGTGTGGCCTCGCGACCTGGCACCTCGCCAGTGATGCGGCCCTCCCGCATGGTGATGATACGATCAGACAGGGCCATGACCTCCGGAAGCTCGGAGGAGATCACGATGATCGCAATCCCAGAGCGCGCCATTTCAATCAATAAATTGTGCACCTCGACCTTGGCGCCAACATCGATGCCGCGGGTCGGCTCATCGACGATCAGCACCTGCGGCCGCAGCGCCAGCCAGCGGGCCAGCACAACCTTCTGCTGGTTGCCGCCTGAGAGATTGCCGACGAGCTGGTCCGGCGATGACATGCGGATGTTAAGACGGCGGCGGTATTCCTCGACGAGAGCATCTTCCTTTGCCGTGCTGATGAAGACACCCAGGGAGGAGATACGGTCATGCGCTGTGATCGAAAGATTGGTGCGGATTGCAAGCGCAAGAAACAAAGCCTGCTGCTTGCGGTCTTCCGGGACGAGGCCGATCCCATGGGCGATTGCGTCACGCGGGCTCCGCACCCTGATCTCTCGCCCGTCCACGGCGACAAAACCGTAATCAAAGAGGTCGGCTCCAAACAATGCCCGGGCGGTCTCCGTGCGCCCGGCACCGACGAGCCCGGCAAGCCCGAGTATCTCACCCCTGTTGACATGGAAGGATACGTCATGAAGCTCGATGGCGCTTGCATCGGTGCTCTTGCGGCGGCGATTGATCTTGCGCACCTCAAGTGCCGCCTTGCCGGTGTCAAAGGAGGCCTGCCGGGCGGCCAGCAGGCCAACCTCGCGTCCCACCATGAGGCGGATGATGCCATCCATGCCCATGCCGCTGACCTTGCCGCGGCCCACATGACGGCCGTCGCGCAGAACCGTGAAACTGTCACAGATCTCGAACACCTCTTCGAGTCGATGTGTGACGAAGATCGTGGCAATGCCGTCCCGCTTCAGGTTGCGGATGATGGAAAACAACTTCTCGACTTCGGCCCGGCTCAGAGCGCTGGTCGGCTCATCCATCACGATCAGCCGCGACTTCATCGATAGCGCGCGCGCGATTTCAACCATCTGCTGCTCTGCCACCGAAAGATCGCGCACCAAGGCGCGCGGGCTGCGGTCAAGGCCGATGCGGCGGCACAGGGCGGCAGTCTGTTCCTCGAGATCACGGTAGCTGATGAAGAAGCGTCCGCCTGGTTCGCGGCCAATAAAAATGTTCTCAGCCACCGTCATGTCCGGGGCCAGCGTGAATTCCTGGTAGATGGTTACGATGCCCGCTGCCTGGGCCTCCTGCGGGGAGGCGAAACGAGCGTCCCGGCCGGCAAAACGGATGGATCCAGAATCGGGAAGCTGCGCGCCAGATAGGATCTTCAGCAGGGTCGACTTGCCTGCACCGTTCTCGCCCAGAAATGCATGGATCTCCGCAGCGTCGACATCGAAATCGACAGCGTCGAGCGCTCGCACGCCGGGGAAGGATTTGGAAATCCCCCGCATGCTCAAAAGCGGCGGTGTCAAAGCGGAATCCACCATGACGGAAAGGGTCCGGCCGGGGCTCCACCCAGCCGGGCCCAGTCCTGCAGGTCGTTACTTCACTTCACCAAGACGCTCGGCGGTGGAGAGGTTGTCCTTTGTGATCGCCACAGGCGTGATCAGCAAAACCTTGTCGGCAGGCTTCGTGCCATCCTTGAGGAAGGCAACCAGCGTCTGCACACCAAGGGCGCTCTGCTGGCCGGGGAACTGCTCGATCGTAGCCGTCAGGCCACCATCACGCACCTGCGCCAGAGCCTCGGGCAGCGCGTCGAAGCCGATGATGGCGATGCCGCTGAGACCACGCGCCTTGACAGCCTCCATGGCGCCGAGCGCCATATCGTCATTGGCCGCGACAATCACCTGTGGCGGCTCGGCAAGGCCAGAGAGTGCCGCTTCGGTAACCGAGAGTCCCTTGTCGCGGGCAAAACCTGCGGTCTGCTCGAAAACGATCTTGTACTTGTCTGCGAGTGGGTCGAGCACATTGTGAAGACCCTTGTTGCGGTCGATGGCGGGCGAGGCGCCCGACTGACCCTGAAGGTTGATGATGGTTGCGCCATTCGGGAACAACTGAACGATGAGATTGCCTTGGGCTTCGCCGCCCTTGACGTTGTCGGCGCCAATATGGGCAAGGATACCCTCGACCTGCTCGACACGGCGGTCGACGGTAACAACCGGAACACCGGCTTCGACGGCCTGCTGCAGGGCGGGCGCCATGGCGTCCACCTCATTGGGGCTTATCACGATGCCCTTCACGCCCTGAGTGATGGCTGCTTCGATATCAGCCGTCTGCTTGGGCGAGGAGACTTGGCCGTCGGACTCGACGGCTTCGTAGCCCTGCTTCTCAATCTCGGCCTTGAATGCATTCATCATGTGGACAAAGAAGGGAAAGCTCAGTCCCGGCACAGATGCGAGGATCTTATCGGCCGCCAGTGCCGCCGAGGACATCAGGGGCAGGGCGAGTGAGCTCAGGATGACGGAGCGCCTTGTCAGTTTCATGGGTATCCTCCCGATTTAGTTTTGTGTCCAGGCTTGGTCTTGATCACAGGCAAAGAGCCGCTCCTGCCCGGGTTGTCAGAGCGTTCTGGAATCCATGCTAGAACAGCCAATGCAAGTTGTGAAGTGTGGGAAAAAGAAAAGCGCCCCGCCAGCAGGGCTGTGGGGCGCTTTGCCATGATGGTTGCGGGAGCCAGATTTGAACTGACGACCTTCAGGTTATGAGCCTGACGAGCTACCGGGCTGCTCCATCCCGCGTCAAACGCTAGGCTCATGTAGCAATCCAGACCAGCTTTGTGAACCCCTTCACGAAATTTCTTTTCAAGGCCGAAAGCGGCAGCGCGCAAAGCGGTTGATTGTGACAATGGGACTACGCAGTCTGGGCCGGTTCTTCATGCTCGAAAGGCCAAGGCCCATGGCCAACACGCCACGACGGCTTTCCTCCCCTGCCGCTCTTCAGCGGGCGGGCGGGGAAGAGCTTGGCTCGCTGGCCGCCCTGCTTGATACGGCGAAGCCGGGCGAGAGCGTGCACAGCGCGCGCCGTCGCATCAAGCGCCTGAGAAGCCTCCTGCGTCTCATCAGGGCGCCGCTGGGCGATGACGCCTTCCATCGTCTCAACGGCAGCCTGCGGCAGGCAGCGGTTTCTCTGGCAGGGTCGCGTCAGGTGGAAGCACTGCTCACCGCTGCCAGGCACCTTGAACCCGCATCGGCAAAGCCCGCTTACTGGCGTCCACTGGCTGAAGCGCATCGGCAAGCGCATGAGGCGGGCAGCGCCCCCTTGACCGGACTGACGGCCGCAAGGGCGTCGATCGCGGCCGCGATGCAGGATCTCGCCCAGCTCAGCCTGACCGATGATGATGATGGAACGGCCTCATTGGCCCTTGTGGCCACCTACGGCAAGGCTCGCAAGAGGTTGCGCCGGGCTTTGGCGAGCGGGGCGGCGACCGAGTTGCACGAGGCCCGGAAATTTGTCATCCACCATCTGCATCACCGGTCAATTCTTGCTCTTGGTACCAAAAAGCAGGCTGCGCGGCTTGAGGCGTTGCGCCAGGCCCTGGGTGACCTCAACGATCTCGATGAACTGGCACAATTGTGCAAGACCAGCCCAACTCGGCCCCCCGCACGGGCCATGGCGCGTCTCCAGAAGGCACGCGGCCGGCTGCTGGAGGAGGTCACGGCACAGGCCGGGCGCTTGTTCCGCCACGGACCTAGAGCCTATGGGAGACGGATTGGCCTGGACCCCGGGACGTGACGGTTTCCACTTGCGCCGGCGATCGGCTAGTCTGACATTGATGTCTGATTTTCACGCCCTGTTGTCGCCACGCTCCACCGTCACGATGGTTTATGTCAGCTTTGGGGTTGCCATCGGCTCCCTTGCCGGATCGATGCCCTCGCTGATGCGCAATGCTGGCGTTTCGCCGGAGATGCTCGGGTTTGGCCTCACGCTCTCGACATTGCTGACGGTTGCGGCCATGTCTCTTGGAGGTCAGCTGGCGCGGGTCGCCTCCAATCGCAGCATACTGCTCACCGTTCTGCCGATTTTTGCATTATCCCTGTTTGCCTATCTCACGGCCCAGTCGGTGCCGTGGTTCCTGCTGGCCATTCTGCCGATGGGCGCCTGTTTCGGCCTCACCGACCTGTTCATGAATGCGGAGGCTGTGGCCATCGAGCATGACATGCGGCGCCCGGTGTTCTTGCGGTTCCATGCCGCACTTTCAGCCGGTGTCGGCGTGATGGCGATTGCCGCAAGCTATCTGGCCACCGAGGTTGGCACGGCAGCCGTTGGTGGCGTTTCAGCGGCCTTCTTCGGGGCGGCATGGCTGATGGTGTTCCGAGCGATCAGGCCGCGCGCCCTGGTACGGAGCACGCAAGCTGGTACCAGCTCGATACCCAACAAGCAGCCGCTGATCCTGTTGGGCATTGCCGCCGGTCTCATTATCGCGGCAGAAACCTCAGCCCTGCTGTGGTCCGCGAAACTGCTGGATGATCTGGCACCCGCCCTGGCCGCGATTGCGGGTCTTGGCGCCGCCTTCTTCGGCCTGTGCAATGCGCTGGTCCGCTTTCCGGGCGACCGGATGCGCACTCGCTTGGGTGATATGCCCCTGCTCGTCGGCTCGCTGGTCATATCAATTCTGGGCTTTGTTGCGCTAGGCTTTTCAAGCCATTTCGCCGTGAGCGTTGCTGCCTTTGCCAGCGTCGGCCTCGGGCTTGCACTGCTCATTCCGTGTATATTCGGCATTTCTGCGGGTCTCGCACCGTCCAACCGGGCCGGCGCGCTCAGTTTCGTATCGATGCTCACGGCCCTGCCGCGTATCCTTGCGCCAACCCTGATCGGCTTTGCGGCCGCGGGACTTGGCATGTCTTTCGCCTTTATGCTGGTGGCAGGCGGTCTCGCAGTGGCGCTCGCGCTCATTCTCACTTTCAGGCACCGGGGGTATGGCACATGACGAACGATCTCGAAGCCGC
Organism: Aestuariivirga sp.; assembly: GCF_044238155.1. Taxonomy (GTDB): domain Bacteria; phylum Pseudomonadota; class Alphaproteobacteria; order Rhizobiales; family Aestuariivirgaceae; genus Aestuariivirga. The sequence continues at coordinate 21,795 of NZ_JBIIDX010000034.1, forward strand.
ACGGCAAAGCGCACAGAGTTGGTACTGGTGGGGCATTCCCACCTTCTTCCGCTGTCCATGGAACGAGGACCCTGCCGCAACCGACATCGCTCTCGTCGGCGTGCCCCACAGCTCGGGCAACGGATCGACTGAACGCGATCAGCATCTGGGACCGCGCGCTGTCCGCAATGTATCCGGTTTCTATCGCCGCAGTCATTTCGTGCATGGGTTCGCGCCCTGGGAAATCGCCCGCATCAACGATCTGGGCGATGTGCCGCTGCCGGAAGCAATGAACAACGAGTCTTGTGTGCGCGACATTGAGACCTTCTATCGCCGGCTTGACGAGGCCGGCACGCGGCCAGTGTCAATGGGCGGCGACCATTCGATCACCGGGCCTATTCTCAAGGCCATTGCTGGGCCTGGACGTCAGCTGTCAGGCGGGAGACCAAGCGCGCTCATCCACTTCGATGCGCATACCGATTCCTATGACAACATGCCCCATTGGCTTGGCGCACGGCGCTCGGCGGCGCACTGGGCTGCCTACACGGCAAAGGAAGGGGCTGTGGAGCCCGGCCGCAGCGTTCAACTCGGCATGCGCGGACATCCATCAGGTGCGATCCACAAGGGTGGCGTTGGCGGGTCAAGCCGCGAACTGGGCTATCGTGTCGTCACCATGCAGGAGTTTGAACAACTTGGCATCGACAGGACAATCGCGTTGATCCGCGACCGGGTCGGCGACGGCCCCGCCTATATCACCTTCGACCTTGACTGCATGGATCCTTCGGTCGCCCCCGGCGTTTCCAACATTGAGCCAGGTTTTTCGGGGTTCTCGATCCGCGAAGCGACTCGGCTGCTGCAGGGCCTGAAGGGACTGGACATTATCGGCGGCGATGTGGTCTGCCTCATGCCGACCAAGGACAGTCCCAATCAGATTACCGCCCAAATGGCGATGGTGATGATGTTCGAGATCACTTGCCTGATTGCCGCACCAAGGGCCGGCGCGTGAGCTTTGCCACCGGCCACCAAACCACCATGAGATCTTCAGTGATCTGAGAATAGCTGTAGAGAAGGGTGAAGAAGGGTTTTTTGGATTTTTCCTGTCATTTGCAGGCCTGGCAGCGACCTACTCTTCCGCGTCTTAGGACGAAGTACCATTGGCGCTGGGGCGATTTACGGCC
>NZ_JBIIDX010000173.1:0-6896 GCF_044238155.1 Aestuariivirga sp.
GCCAGCACGACCGACCAACATGCCCCGTCTCCTCGGCATGCTTCAGGATCCTCAACCTGCGCTGAATCTCGCGATCTTTCTGGGTCGTCGCAGACATACTCCCGGCCCAACAGGGCTATGAAATAGGATGTCTCGCAAGATCGTAGATATTTACAACCTCGGTCATTCCGATCTGCCGGATCGCTTCAGCCACCGGTGTACCTTGCCAAACAAGAACATCCACCTGCAGCAGCTTGGTGGCGATCTCTTCAGGCGTGTGCTTCTTCCTTGGCATGTTCTGATCCTCCTTGATGCCACAAGACATACTTCAAGTAGGACCACTTCAGTGGGGGTGGATCACTGGCCCGCAACAGCCGCACCTATAGACATTATTGCGCCGGAAACGGCACTCACAGTTAATCCAAACCACTGCGACATGCCAAATTGATCCTTCAAGACTTCTAACAATCGACAAATTTATCTGCCACCCACGCGCTGCGCAACGGGAAGGAATTGTGATAACGGTAAGTAGAATTGCTTTTGCTGGAACTTGTTATTATGAGCTGAGCCGTATCATGATACTATTCCAAAGGTTTTTGTCATGCGCCACGCAGGTGTTTTAGTATTTGCATTGTCAGCCGTCATCATGTGCGCACAATCGGCATGGGCCAACGACCGGCTCACGAATGTGAGCTATGATGTCAGCCGGGAGTTATTTGAGGACCTCAATGCCGTGTTCATCGCTAAATGGATGACGGATACGGGCCGCAAGGTCGAGATCGCGCAAAGCCACGGCAGTTCCTCACAGCAGGCGCGCGCCATTCTGAATGGCCAGGCAGCGGATGTTGTGACGTTCAATCAAGAAACCGACATCGACACTCTCGTTGATGCGGCCCTCATTGCCGCAGACTGGCGTAAAAAGTTTCCTGATGGCGCTTCGCCCTACTATTCATTCCCAACCTTTCTGGTGCGTGCCGGAAATCCAAAAGACATACGCGATTGGTCTGACCTTGCCCGTAACGACGTCATTCCGGTCTTCCCCAACCCCAAGAGCAGTGGCAATGGGCGTTACACCTATCTCGCAGCCTACGCCTTCGGACTAGGGCAGAGTGGCGGCAACCTTCAGAAGACGCAGGACTTCGTTCGGAAAATTCTATCTTCTGTCCCCAATTTTGATGCTGGCGGGCGTGCTGCAACACAAAGCTTCACGGAGCGAGGCATTGGCGACGTGTTGGTGACGTTCGAAGCAGAAGCGGGCGCCATAACCGAGAAATATGCCAACCAGAGATTTGTCCGCGTCACGCCGTCTTTCTCTCTCCTGGCAGCTTTTCCTGTCGCGGTCGTGACTGCCAACGCGGAGCGGAACGGTAGCACTGATATTGCCATTGCTTATCTGGCCTGGCTTTACTCACCCGAGGCGCAAGAAATTCTCGCTCGCAATCACTACCGGGTTAGAGATGCAAAGATTGCGGCCAAATATGCCAAGGACTTTCCCCCGCTTCGCCTCGTTACTGTGGATCAGGTTTTTGGCGGTTGGGACAAGATCCGCATGTCGCATCTCGCTAATGGGGGCATTCTCGACCAGCTCCTCGTCGACAAATAAGACGCTCAACGAATTGAAATCGAAACTCAAACCTCACTTGCGGTACAAAAACCCAAGTGCCACTTGTTTCAAAGACCTCATGCCGGGGCTTTGGTACCTTCAGCTTCACTCCTGGCTTTTGCTGTAGAATGCCTTACTGAATGCATGGTCATACTGACCTGTCCGTTATTTTCTGAGGCAGACGAGCTGAGAGAATATAGCCTGGTTCAGAAAATGCCGGTCAGGTCAGAGCGGGCTGTCCTTTTTCGGAATCAGGTCGGGCGCGAGGACGCAAGCATGAACAAGGCGACAATTCGCAGGTTGCACTGCGCGGTATACACGCCCAAATCCTCCGAGGAAGGCTTGGATCAGGAGTTCAACAGCCTCAACGCCTATGCGAAGAATCATTTTTTCCATGAGAGCGATAACAAAGACGACGCTGCTCCACATGCTACTCTTGCACTGAAGCCTCAGAAACCATGACGGGCCATCAGTCTATCATGGCGACCAGGAGCAGAAGGCATTGACGACGATCCATTAGCGGAACAAATGAGCCGTGGCGATCCCTCGGCGGCAACTGAGGAAAAGTGAATCATGCCGCCTTTGGCTCGTCAACCCAAAGAGTGGGAAGCGCAACGATTTTCGACTGTCCAAGACCTCGATTCTGCAGCAGGGTCTCCAGTCCAGACAAATTTCTTAAGGCCAACGACACAGCCTCCCAGACGGTACTTGGACAGTTACAAGTCGAGGTATATCATCCCAGGCAAACTGAGCAGTCACTTGCCGCCTGATTCACACCACGGATTCTCTGGAAAACTCGGGGCAGTTGAGCGAGTCGTTCTTTGCCAGAACGGCTGATGCGAACCAAAAGAGGGATGAGTGATGGGCCGTATTGATGAACTGCCCACCTTGACGGTCAACTCTGGAAGGGCCCGCCAGCTGAGAGACGCTCGCGAGCGCCTCGCGGAAGTCGCGATGAAGATCGGCCAAATGCTTGAATTTCATAAAGACGGACGATTCGGCTATATCACCCGGGAGTGGGGCTTCATGACCCCCGCTGGACTTGGCGCTCCGATTGGCGGCAAGTTTCGTCCGTGGGAGGAGGCGCTCGAGAAGGCGCGGCTCTTTTTTCCAGATGCACGAGCCTACGAGTCTTTCCAGAGCGACCCGATGGCGATGCGCCTACCCCCGGAGACATTGCATGCGGGCCAGCATGAGATGTTACCTGGGAACCAGTACCTGCAGGACTTCCTGCGCACGCCGCCAATGCCTGCTCCTGCTCTTCTCCCTCATGACATGGTTGATTACCGCGATGCATCGCGGCTCTTCATACTCCTCGGGAGCCTAGCACACCTTTCGTCAAACTGCAGTCCCGGTCAGAAAGCGGTCCCTGAGTGGATCGCAACGCCGTTGCGCGTTTTAGCCCGGCGGCTGGATGTCGAGCCTGCGCTTTCCGGGCACTTCATGGTTGTCGATAATTGGCGGTGGCGCGGTTCAGTTCCGTCGCGCGACTTTCGCCTCGAGGAGATCGAGCTCCTCTATCCGGCTTTTGGTCATTCGCATGAGCGCACCTACCACACCGCTCCTGCCTGCATGGCGTATGCGTTGCGTGCCCTACCATATGGCCTTTATGACCTGATTAGCGCGATGCGCGATCACGCGGATGCTCTGTTGGTGCAACGGCCGTGCGGCGAGTCTAGGGAGCGGTTACTGGCGTTGATCCAAAACATTGCCGAGGGGCTGGCCCGAAGTAAGGATGAATTCCAGCGGATTTCCTCAGATCCGTCGCATCGGACGCATGTATCCAAGTATGTCTTCATCCGGCACATGCAGCCTTTCCACAAGGGCATCGTCCTCGCGAATGATGACGGTACGATAAGCACTACGAAGGGGATGTCTGGCCTTCATTTCGTATCATACCACCTGCTGGATGCCGTGCTCGGTCGGTATCACTTCGGCCAGCTCGGTGAGCTCGCGCGGATGGAGGAGGTGGACAAGTACTATCCACGGCCCCAGCGCGATTATTCCGCATGCGTCGCGCGACTCGACGCCGCTTCGACCTTGCGGGGGTACATCGAGCTAGTCGGCGCAGACGCTGGCCTGCTCCGCGCCTTCAACTATCTCATCGAGTGCTATGCGGGAGAGAGCGGGGCCCTCGCAGCCCACTCACGAAAACTCTTCAGTTATATGCACAACAACCTGCAGGTCGACACATCCGCCGAGGGGAGCAGCTCCAAGCCTACCGCGTCCCCAGACCCTGAGGCTAACCACGTCACCACCTTGCGGATGTTCGGGGTCATGAACGAGGCCGTTCGGGAACGACGCCGGTTGAGGAAGGGTCCTCTTTATGCCCCAGTCACCAAGACCGTCGTCCACCAGAACCAAGAGGGAACTTTCGCCGTCATCGAGTTCGCGAGCGCCGGCGACACATTGCGGTATCACGGCTTTGACGTCGTGCGTGTGCTGCTGGCGCAAGACGAGGCGTCGACAGAAGAAATCCGTCGCCGGCATTTCGCTGGCGTCGAGCGTGTCGTCGCCCAAAAGCTGACGTCGCCGCATGGCTGCGGCTGGACCTGGCGAGACCTATCGGAAGCCCTCGGGTGGCCCGCCGAGGGCGTGCCCCCGCAACTACTGTGCAAATTTGTCGAAGAGGTGCATGTGCATGGCGAGCTGGCGCAGCCTGTCTTCAGGCCGGTGTCTCCGCGTGTCTATTCGGTCTGCAGCACGTCGCCAGGAGTGCTTCGGGTGCTCATCAGCCGCCCACGGGACGGTCGACCACATTTCGGTTTCTCGAGGATGACGGACGAACAGCTACCGGACGCCTTTATCGCGATCGCGTCAGGCAAGCGGTTCGGCGTTCCACCAGAAGGCACGAATCTCGTGATGGTGGCGAGTGGCACCGGTATCTCGCCATTCGTATCGCTGGTCCGGGAGATCGGCGCGCGCCGAGGTCATTACACGTTGATCCATCAGACGAACGTTCCCGATGTATTTTTGTGCAACCTCGATGTCTGGAAGGAATTTACGGCTGCGAACCCCAGCGCCATGATCATTGGCTACCTGAGTGGCTCTGGCTTGGGCAATGACGCGCCGGAGAGGGTCGTGGTTGCTGGTGGCCAGATCACTGAGCGCACTCGACTGCCAAGCGACGCGGAAGCGTACTTTTTCCTAAGCGCTGCGGTACTCGAGAGGCTGAAATCAGTGACGCAGGCAAGCGAAAACCTCGCTTACTGTTGCGGCGGAGTGAACTCCACCGTGTTGCCGTTGCGCAATATGCTGGCGAAGCACGGCTGGGCATACGAGTTCTACGCACAATCCTATGGGGTGGAGCGCAAAATTTCAGGCAAGGCGCGTCTGTTCAAGGCTGGAGCGAAGCTTGTGGACGCGATGCAAGTCGGTGAGACGCATCCCGGAGGAGGCAGGATCATTGACCAGATGATCCTGCTCGGGGCTTCACTGGACAAGGCCGCGGGGGGCAGCGCGCCCCCTGATCTCTCGGACCTGTTCTGCGAGCTTCACCCGGATGCCTCGAGCCTATTCCGACTGATGAACACGCCGACGGACGACGAGTTCCAATCGTTTGCGACGTCTCTGGAGCGGGAAGTAGCCCGGGGCGTCGTCCTCGACGGGGTGGCAGACCAGTACGTGGCGGCAGCCCTGTCCTACCCAGACAAACTCAACATCCTCAAGGTCGCGCTTAGGCTCCAGTCCACGGCTCTCGACAGGCACCTCGACGCAATAACCCACGGGACTCCGCTGGACGATTGTCGCACTGCCGAGACGATTGCAGCGGCGTCAAACTGTCTGCAGAATCTCGAGGACCTGCTGGCGCAACTCGCCACCGACGCGCCCGAGCGAGAGCGCTATGCGGACAGGATCGCCCGCGCTCACGCAATTCTGTCGTCTCCGGCTTACGTATTCGACGCGCGGACAGGCGCGAGCGCAGCAGACGCGGCTGAGGACGGCGAGTCCGGGTGGAAAGAGGAGAGGATGCTAGACGTGTTGGTATTTCGCCTGAGGGGCCGGTTCGATCACACGACGAGCACCCTTCTTGTGGAAACATGGCAAGCCCGCTGCCAGGAGGGTGTCCACCGATTTGTCCTGGAGATGTCGGGGTTGACATACATCAACTCGATGGGGCTGCGATGCCTGATTTTGATGGCGAAGCGTTCGAAAGTCGTTTTGTGTGGGTTGAGTCCGTTCGTCGCAAAGATTATCGACATAGGAGGCATCAGTCGCGTCATCTCAGTCAAGCGGGACGTGCGAGAGGCCGTCGATGCGGTTTCGATAGACACATGATCGCGCGTAGCACGAGCCGCTTCGACACACGCAATTGGGGAGTGTGATCAAGGCGATCTGACGAGACGATCCTTGGTTGGTTTATAGCTTTTCCCTGAGGGCTTCGTAAGGTGCCTTTCCATTGAAGGCACCGTGGGGTCTGGAGAGATTGTAGAAACGCTCCCAGTGGGCGAGCCTTTCCTCGAGATCGACGTCATCCTTGTAGGTGAGGAGCTGGTAGAACTCCTCTTCGTCCGTGCGATGAGAACGTTCCACCTTGCCGTTGAGCTGAGGTGAGCGTGGCTTGATGTAAGCATGGCGAATGCCCTTATCTTCCACGTGCCAGTGGAACTTGGCCTGGAATTCGTGCCCATTGTCCGTCCTCACCTCCCGAATTCGGAACGGGAAGCTTTTGATGACGTAGTCGATGAACAGAATGGCATTGGCCTGAGGGTGTGCCTGCTGTAGACCTTGAGGGCCTTGACGGGCGTAGTTTGGTCGATGGCGGTATACTGGTAGCGCTTGATCGGTTTCCCGCCTTTTCCACGGAAAATCAGGAACTTGACGTCAACCTGGATCTGATGGCCCGGAACCTGTTGCTGGTAACGGGTCGTGTGAACCTTTCGGAGCCTCGTACCCCGCGGCAGTCGGTTCAGGCCATTGCGCTTGAGGATACGGGATACGCCGGCAGCGGAGATCTTGATGTCATGGTAGCGGGCAAGATACCAGACGATGCGCATTGGCCCCAGGTGGTAGGTCTTGCGCAGGTGAAGAACCTTTTCAACGATCTCCGGCGGCGTTCGGTTCTTGGGGTTCTTCGGGATCGGCTTTTTGCGAGCGAGGCCTGACTCACCATGCTTCTCGAACGCCGACTTCCATCGGTAAAAACTGGCTCGGCCAATGCCGAAGTACCGGCAGGTCCGACCAACATGCCCCGTCTCCTCGGCATGCTTCAGGATCCTCAACCTGCGTTCAATTCTCCCGATCTTTCTGGGTCATCGAAGACATCCTCCTCGCCCAACAGGGCCATGAAACGGGATGTCTCGCAGGATCGTAG
>NZ_JBIIDX010000035.1:0-22923 GCF_044238155.1 Aestuariivirga sp.
AGGCTGGAACCGGCCAATTCTTACCGATTCCGGTGGCTTCCAGATCATGTCGCTGGCCAAGATCAGGAAGATCACCGAGCAAGGCGCAATGTTCCAGTCACACATCGATGGCCGCAAGTTCGAACTCACGCCCGAGCGCGCTATGGAGATACAGAGGCTGCTGGGGTCCGACATCCAGATGCAGTTGGACGAATGCATCGCCTATCCCCATTCCGAACAGGAGGCCGAGCGCGCAATGCGCCTGTCTTTGCGCTGGGCGGAGCGGTCCCGCGTGGCCTTCGGGCGACAGCCCGGACGCGGTAACTTTGGCATCGTTCAGGGTGGCATAAACCCACGGCTGAGGCGCGAGAGTGCTGAAGGCCTCGTCGCGATAGGTTTTGAAGGCTATGCGATAGGGGGGTTGGCTGTCGGGGAGGGGCATCAACTGATGCTTGAAGCGATTGAACATACGGTCCCGCACCTGCCGCAGGACAGACCGAGATATCTGATGGGTGTCGGTACACCAGAGGATATTCTGGAGGCGGTTGCGCGCGGTGTCGATATGTTCGACTGCGTCATGCCAACCCGGTCAGGGCGTCACGGCCAGGCCTTTACCCGGTTTGGCAAGATCAACTTGCGCAATGCAAGGCATGCCGATGATCCTCGACCGCTCGACCCGGCGCATGACTGCCCGGCACTGTCGCGCTATTCGCGCGCCTATCTGCACCACCTGATCCGTTCGGGCGAACTGCTCGGCATGATGCTGCTGTCCTGGGCTAACATCGCGTATTATCAATCGTTCATGCGCGAGATGCGAAGCGCCATCGCTGCTGGTTGCTTCGAGTCATTCCGTGCTGCTACGAAGGAGCAGTGGCGCAGGGGCGATGTCGGGGCATAATGTATCCTATCCTGGGAGGCGAACATGCAGTTGTCCGATGAGGTGACCATCCCCGTTTCACGCCAGAAGGTGTGGCAGGCTCTCAACGACCCGGAGGTCCTGCGGCAGTGCATACCCGGGTGCGAGGACATCACCAAGCTGTCCGACACTGAGATGGAGGCGACGGTTACGGTGAAGATGGGTCCTGTGAAAGCCAGCTTCAAGGGAGCTGTCCGGCTCTCGGATATCGATCCACCCAATGGCTACCGGATCTCAGGTGAAGGCAAGTCAATGATGGGCGGGGCAGCAGGCGGCGCCGATGTTCACCTCATCGATGTTCCTGAGGGCACCAAGCTGATCTATCATGTTAATGCCCATGTGACAGGAAAGATTGCGAGCCTCGCTCAGCGCTTTATTGAGCCAACGGCACGGCAGCTCTCCGCCCAATTCTTCGAAACCTTTGCGGAACTTGCTGCGGGCGAGCCTGGCTGAGCTACTTCGCGCCACCGCCCGTGTGTTCTCCTTCGCGGGTCAGGTAATAGGCTGCGATGATCGGCAGGAACGTCACGGCTATCACAAAAATGGCAACGACATTGGTGACAGGCCGCTGACGTGGCCTGATCAGCTCATTGAGCATCCAGATCGGCAATGTGGCCTGCTGGCCAGCCGTGAAGGTGGTTACGATCACTTCGTCAAACGACAATGCGAAAGCCAGCATGCCGCCCGCGAGCAGGGCTGATCCGATCTGCGGCAGCACCACATAGCGGAAGGTTTGGAATCCATCTGCGCCCAGATCCATCGACGCCTCGATCATGCTGCCAGACAGGCGCCTGAACCGGGCCAGCGCGTTATTGTAGACAACTACAATGCAGAAGGTGGCGTGACCTAGAACGATGGTCCAGGTCGAGAATGGCACATCCAGTACGCTGAAGGCGGAACGCAGAGAAATACCAGTGATAATGCCTGGCAGTGCAATGGGAAGGATGAACAGCAGCGAGATATAGTCACGCCCGAAGAAACGAGCGCGCGATACCGCTGCTGCGGCGCAGGTTCCGAGCACCAGGGCGATCAAGGTTGCGATTGCCGCAACCTTGAGTGACAGCCATAGAGCATCCCAGATGTCTTGGCGGTCCCACACCACGGCGAACCATTGCAAGGTGTAGCCCGGTGGTGGAAAGGCGTAGCTCTTTTCCTCTGTCGTGAAGGCGTATACGAAGATCAGGAGCAGCGGAAGATGAAGGAACATGAGCCCCGCAAACGCTGCGATACTCAGGCTAAGCGGTGCGCGAAGGTTCCTGTCAGAGCGCATCGAACGCTCCCATTCGCTTGGCCACGATCAGATAGACCAGCATGACTGCAATCGGCACTACAGTGAAGGCGGCTGCGAGAGGGATATTTCCAGCAGTTCCCTGAAGCGTATAGACGGCCTGTCCGAGAAAGAAGCTGGAGTTACCCACAATCTGGGGAATGATGTAGTCGCCGAGCGTCAAAGAGAAAGTGAAGATCGATCCTGCGATGATACCGGGCAGAGCCAGCGGCAGAATAACCGTTCGAAGGCTTTGGGCGGTAGTTGCGCCGAGGTCGGCTGACGCCTCGAGTAGATTGGCAGGCACCCGTTCGAGCGCTGCCTGGGTGGGCAGGATCATGTAGGGCAGCCAGACATAGCAAAAGACAAGATAGGTGCCGATGTAACTGAACGATAGGGAGGGACCGCCAATCACCGGGATGGCGAGCAGGGTATCCAGCAGCCATGAGAGATGTGCTTGCCCGGCAAGCCAGCTTATGATGCCTTCCTTGGCGAGGATCAGCTTCCAGGCATAGACTTTCACCAGATAGCTGGACCACAGGGGAAGCATAACGAGAAGATAGAACAGTGCCTTCCATTGTCCGCGCGCGTAGCGCGCTGCATAGTAGGAAATGGGAAATGCGATTACTGCACAGGTGACGGTGACAAGGGCGGACATGACGAGTGAACGGATGATCACATCAAGGTTCGAGAGCCTGAGCAATTCGGCGTAGGTGGACAAGGTGAACTCAGGGACGATGAAGCCCGAGAATTCGTCGATCGAATAGAAGCTCTGCAGCAGCAGGGCCAGAAGCGCGCCTAGATAGACGATCCCGAGCCAGAGCAGCGGCGGTACCAGCAGCAGAAGCATGAGCAGGGCCGGGCGACGAACGAACACATCCGACAGGTGGCGAAACGCACTGCCATCAAGCGCTGCAGCGGCGCTCATCCTTCGCCCTCCATGACATGTTCCGACGCTGGATCCCACTGCAGGATGAGTCTCTCGCCCTCATGGAATTTCCCTGCCGAGGATGGCGAGGCGACGTTGATTTCGTAACCATCGTGCGTACGAGTGTTGAGTCGAGTGAAGGCCCCGAGATAGTGTATCGCTGTGATAACTGCCGCGGTATGGCGGCGTCCCTGGGGGACTTGCCCATCGCGCAGAACGACGATTTTCTCTGGCCGGAGACTGATCCAGCGTTGCGGACCTCCCGTGGCCGAGGCGAGGTCTGGAGGAAGAACGTTGGAGGAGCCCACAAAATCCGCGACAAAACGGGTTTGCGGTTGTTCATACACCTGTTCTGGCGTTCCAACTTGGGCAATCTTGCCATCGTTGAAGATGGCCACCTTGTCTGCCATGGAGAGAGCTTCGCCCTGATCGTGGGTCACGAAGATGAAAGTTATGCCAAGGCTGCGTTGCAGGGTCTTGAGTTCCACCTGCATCTGCTCGCGCAGTTTGAGGTCAAGTGCGCCCAAGGGTTCGTCCAGAAGCAGTACTTTGGGCCGATTGACAAGAGCTCTTGCCAGCGCCACGCGCTGCCGTTGGCCGCCAGACAGTTGTGATGGCCGCCGCCCTCCAAATCCCGAAAGCGCGACCATGGCCAGCGCATTCTCTGCCGCTGACGCCCGGGCTTCGCGGCCTACACCCTTGACCATCAGACCATAGGCAACGTTCTCGCGCACGGTCATGTGTGGAAACAGGGCATAGTCCTGAAAAACGGTGTTGACGCTCCGGCGATAGGGCGGGACACCCTCCACGGTTTCGCCGAAAATCTCGATATGGCCTCTGCTTGGCTGTTCGAAGCCCGCAATCAGTCGCAAGCAGGTGGTCTTGCCGGATCCAGACGGTCCAAGGAGCGCAAAGAATTCGCCCTCGGGGATTTCCAGCGAGACATCATCGACAGCCCGAACGTCACCGAAATAGCGGCTGACATGTTGAAGGCTGACGGCTGCAGTCATGGTGCGATCCGGTTCTGCGATTGGGTTCCAACAATAAAATCCCCGGGAAAGATCTCCCCGGGGATGGTCGTGACAGTGACGGACGGGGTCAACGCCCGCCGAGGACGGCGATCATGTCGGTAACCCAACGATAGTAAGGCACGCAGCCTGCCTCCTGGCTTTCGCATTTCGCGACCGGTGTGCGCCAGAAGTGGATCTTGTCAAAGTTATTGATGCCGTTGACTTCACAACCCTGCTCTCCCAGCAGGCTATTGCCCTTGCAGGCGGCCGGCACGGCCGGCACAGAGCCAAACCAGGCCGCAAGGTCGCCCTGAAGCTTGGGACTGATCGAATGCTCAAGCCACATATAGGCACAGTTCGGGTGAGCGGCTTCGGCATGCATCATAGTTGTGTCGGCCCATCCAGTTGCGCCCTCCTGCGGAATGGTCGACTCGATGGGTTGCTTGTCGGCCCGCAGCAGATTGACCTGGAACGGCCAGGACGAAGAGGCCACCACACCCTCGTTCTTGAAATCATCAATCTGGATGAATGCATCATGCCAGTAGCGTCCGACCAGCGGCTTTTGGCTGCGGAGCAGATCGAGAGCAGCCTTGTATTGTTCCTCCGTCAGTTCGTATGGATCCTTGATGCCGAGTTCCGGCCTTTTGGACATCAGGAAGAGTGCTGCGTCTGCAATATAGATCGGCCCATCGAAAGCCTGGATCCTGCCCTTGTTCGACTTACCGTCGGGGAGTGTCTGCTCCTCGAACACTACCGACCAGCTCTTCGGTGGCTCCTTGAAGACGTTGGTGTTGTAGGCCAGAACGTTAGCGCCCCACTGATAGGGAACGCCATAGTGAACGCCCTTCACGGTGTGCCACGGCGCCTTCTGCAGACGCTCATCAACGGTCTTGTAGGAAGGAATGAGGTCGATGTTGATGGGTTGAACGCGCTTTCCGGCGATAAGACGCAATGAAGCATCGCCCGAGGCCGTCACGAGGTCGAAGCCACCTTCATTCATGAGTGCGACCATTTCGTCAGACGTGCCGGCTGTCTTGATGTTGACCTTGCACTGGGTCTTGTTCTCGAATTCCGTGACCCAGTCGAAGTTCTTGTCGGTCTGGCCACGCTCGATATAGCCCGGCCAAGCCACGATATCGACCTGGCCCTCGCCCGGGCCGATCTCTGTTTTCATCTCCTGCGCGAGACCGGTGCCGGCCGTCATTGCGAGCAGCGCGACCGAGACGACCGCTGTCCTGATGCTTGTCATTCTTTCTCTCCCTGCGGGCCAGTTCCTGGCATTCCCACTTGGCAGCGCCTGCCGGCCCATGGCATGCATTCTGGCCTGAAAGTCATTCGAAGTTCAACCCCATCCGAAGGTATCAACCAAACGATGCGCAGTCTATGGATCAAGAACCCCCTTGCAATCATGGCTGACGCGGCCGGCGGGGTGGTCCTGCGTAAGGGGTGCATTGCCGAGTTGCTGAAGGCTGGGCAACGACCAAGCAACCCGGTCGATGAAGAGTTCGATGCCGGCCGCCATGTGGTTCTGCCCGGACTTGTCAATACCCATCACCACTTCTACCAGACTCTGACCAGATCACACCCTCAGGCTATCAACAAGAAGCTGTTTGATTGGCTTCGGGCGCTGTATCCGGTCTGGGCAAGGATTACACCCGAGTCTTTGCGACTCGCCACGAGACTCGCGCTGACCGAGTTGCTTATGTCAGGCGTCAGTACGTCTTCCGATCACCACTATCTTTTTCCGGCTGGCCTCGATGATGCTATGGACATTCAGGTCGAGGAAGCACAGCGTCTGGGCATGCGTTTGACGGTGACGCGTGGTGCTATGAATCTATCGGAAAAGGATGGGGGCTTGCCGCCTGATAGCGTTGTACAGGACGAGGACCTCATACTGGAGGATTGCGAGCGCATCATCCGGCATTTCCACCAGCGTGGCGATGGCGCCATGATTCAGGTTGCGCTCGCTCCATGCTCACCGTTCAGCGTGACGAAATCGCTGATGACAAAATGTGCCGGACTTGCTGAGCAGCATGATTGCCGTCTTCATACGCATCTTGCAGAAACTCATGATGAAGATCAGTACTGCCGAAGCATGTTCGGCATGAGCCCGCTTGACTATCTTGAAGAAACTGGGTGGCTTGGTTCGCGGACATGGCTTGCGCATGGCATTCACTTTTCGGATGGGGATATCCAGCGGCTTGGACGGCATGGCGTAGGCGTCTGCCACTGTCCAACGTCGAATATGGTGCTTGCCTCCGGCCAGTGCCGGACTCGGGAACTCGAAGCGGCGGGCGTGCCGGTTGGTCTCGGTGTTGATGGGTCAGCTTCCAACGATTCCTCAAACCTCATGGAGGGCGTGCGACATGCTCTGATGATAAATCGGCTGACCTATGATGTCTCAGTCACCCATATGGATGTATTGCGTTGGGCGACGGTGGGGTCGGCGCGTTGTTTGGGTCGGAGCGATATCGGAGAAATAGATGTTGGAAAGCAGGCAGATCTCGCCTTTTTCAGTCTGGAAGACCTGCGATTTTCGGGAGCTGGAGACCCCATAGCGGCACTCGTGCTGTGTGGCGCGCACCGAGCCGATCGGGTGATGATCGGCGGCGAGTGGCGCGTGCTGGACGGGCTACCGATAGGCGTCGATGTCTACGCCTTGCGTGCGGCTCATGGCGCTGCTGCCAGGGCGTTTCTGTGAGGGAGCGGACATTGGATCTCGCGGCCGATTACAACAACAGGGCGTTGGTGCCGGGGCATCCTGCCATTATTGCGCGCTGGCAGGCGGAGTCCGAGGCCTATCGTGCCGAGCATTCGTGCGAACTCGATATTTCCTATGGCGCAAAGCCTCGTAACCGACTGGACCTGTTTCCCGGAGTTGCGGTCTCACCGCATCAGCCGATGGTCGTGTTCATTCACGGTGGCTACTGGAAGTCTCTCGACAAGCGTATTTTCAGCCATATCGCCCGAGGTCCCAACAGGCACGGTCTGGACGTGGCAATTGTCGGCTATAGTCTTTGCCCGGAGGTGACCATCTGCGACATTATCGCCGAGATGCGGCAATGCTGTCTGTTCTTATGGGGGTGCTACCGCCGCAAACTGCTGGTTACAGGCCACTCGGCGGGCGGGCACTTGGCCGCTTGCCTTGCTGCCACTCAATGGGAAGACTACGGCCAGCCGCCCGACCTCGTGCAAGCGGGCCTGTCGATCAGCGGCCTGTTCGACCTGAGGCCGCTGATCGCTACGCCACTGAATGACGATCTGGGGCTGAGCCCTGCGGAGGCCCTTGCTGCGAGCCCGCTCGCATGGCCCGTCAAGGGACGCCATGAGTTCGACAGTTGGGTCGGCGGTGCCGAAAGCATTGAATTCCGTCGGCAGGCCCGCTCAATAGCCGCCGCCTGGCGGGGGATCGGATGGGAGGCCCACTATTTCGAGGTAGCTGGTGCAAACCATTTCACGATTGCCGATGCCCTGAGTGACCCGGACCACCCCATGACCATGAGGGTCCGGCAGTTCGCCGGCATATCTTAGATTGCACGATACCGACGAGGCGAGTGCCTGCGGCGAATACCCCCTCCACATTTGGCACGAAGCACCTATATAATCGCCTCATGTCGAAGCAGCCGGTTCATAAAGACGATAATCAGACCGGGGTCATAACCCGGACTGACGCGAAGACAAAAAAGCCTTCGCTTTACAAGGTGTTGCTGCTCAACGACGACTACACGCCAATGGAATTCGTGGTGCTGGTTCTCGAGAGGTTCTTTGGCAAGGGCCGCGAGGAGGCCACCCGCATCATGCTGCATGTCCATCAAAAAGGGGTTGGAGTCTGTGGCGTCTATACTTTCGAGGTCGCTGAGACCAAGGTAACTCAGGTTATGGATTTCGCCCGCAGCCACCAGCATCCCCTCCAGTGCACCATGGAAAAGGAGTAGGCCCATGCCGACATTCTCCCGCAGCCTCGAGAAGGCCCTGCACCGAGCCCTCGCACTGGCCAACGAACGCCGCCATGAGTATGCAACGCTGGAGCATTTGCTGCTGGCGCTCACGGATGACAAGGATGCGGCCGCGGTTCTGAAGGCCTGCAACGTGGATCTGGACGTGCTCCGGCGCAGCCTTGCAACCTACATCGACACCGAACTGGGCCAGATGATTGGCGCCGAACGTGAGGAATCAAAGCCGACGGCAGGGTTCCAGCGGGTGATCCAGCGCGCGGTGATCCATGTCCAGTCGTCCGGACGCGAGGAGGTCACGGGCGCGAATGTGCTCGTGGCGATTTTTGCGGAGCGCGAGAGCCATGCCGCCTATTTCCTGCAGGAACAGGACATGACGCGCTATGATGCAGTCAACTATATCTCGCATGGCATTGCCAAGCGATCCGGCCTGTCTGAGACACGCCCGGTGCGTGGTGTGGAGCAGGATCAGCAGGGTAACGGCGGCAGCGAAGGCGAGGATGCCGGCTCTACCAAGAAAAAGGGAGAAGCCGATGCACTTGAGGCTTATTGCATCAACCTCAACAAGAAGGCGGCAGACGGAAAGGTCGATCCGCTGATCGGCCGCGAGGCAGAGGTGCGCCGGACGATCCAGATTCTGTGCAGGCGGCAAAAGAACAACCCGCTGTTCGTCGGCGATCCGGGGGTCGGAAAGACGGCGATTGCTGAGGGGCTGGCCCGCAAGATCATCAAGGACGAAGTGCCGGAGGTGCTCAAGAACTGCACCGTCTATCAGCTCGACATGGGCGCACTTCTGGCCGGTACGCGATATCGGGGTGATTTCGAGGAACGCCTCAAGGCAGTCGTGAAAGAGATCGAGGCTCGGCCGGGCGCGATCATGTTCATCGATGAGATCCATACCGTGATTGGCGCGGGGGCGACGTCAGGCGGTTCCATGGATGCATCGAACCTGCTGAAGCCGGCGCTGGCCAACGGCGCGCTCAGGTGCATTGGTTCTACAACCTACAAGGAATACCGCCAGCATTTCGAAAAAGACCGGGCGCTGGTGCGTCGGTTCCAGAAGATCGACGTGAACGAACCGTCGATTCCGGACGCAATTGCCATTCTGAAGGGCCTCAAGCCCTATTATGAGGAGTTTCACAAGGTCCGCTTCACCGATGATGCTATCGAAACCGCCGTGCAGCTCTCTGCCCGCTACATGTCAGACCGCAAGCTGCCCGACAAGGCGATAGACGTGATCGACGAGACCGGCGCGTCACAGATGCTGGTTGCTGAAAGCAAGCGGCGCAAGGTGATTGGCGTTCCCGAGATCGAGGCGACGATCGCCACGATGGCGCGGATTCCCGCAAAGACAGTGAGCAAGGATGACGCCTCGGTTCTGCGTAACCTTGAGGCGGATCTGAAGCGAATGGTTTTTGGCCAGGACAAGGCGATCGAAGCCCTGGCCGCTTCCATCAAGTTGGCCAGGGCTGGCTTGCGGGAACCGGAGAAGCCAGTGGGTTGCTATCTGTTCTCTGGCCCGACGGGTGTTGGCAAGACGGAAGTTGCCAAACGCCTGGCCGAGGTGCTTGGCATCAACATGCTTCGGTTCGACATGTCGGAATACATGGAGCGCCACTCGGTTTCGCGGCTGATCGGCGCGCCTCCGGGCTATGTTGGCTTTGACCAGGGAGGGTTGTTGACCGATGGCATCGATCAGCATCCCTATTCCGTCCTGCTGCTGGATGAGATCGAAAAGGCCCATCCGGACCTGTTCAACATACTTCTGCAGGTGATGGACCACGGCAGACTCACGGATCACAATGGGAAATCAGTGGATTTCCGTAACGTCATCCTGATCATGACGACCAATGCCGGCGCGCAGGACATGGCCCGCGAGGCCATCGGCTTTGGCAGCAGCGTTCGCGAGGGTGACGACATGGCGGCGATTCAGCGTCTGTTTACGCCTGAGTTCAGAAATAGGCTTGATGCAGTCATACCATTCGGCCACCTGCCAACTGAGGTCGTGAGAAAGGTGGTAGAGAAGTTTATCCTGCAACTCGAAGCCCAGTTGGCGGAACGGCAGATCAACATCGAGTTGTCTGCTGAAGCTGCGGACTGGTTGTCAGCTAAAGGCTATGATCATCAGATGGGCGCTCGGCCTCTGTCCCGCGTCATACAGGAGCATGTCAAGAAGCCGCTGGCCGAGGAAGTGCTGTTCGGCAAGCTCAGCAAAGGCGGAACGGTGCGTATCCTGTTGAAGGGAGACGCGTTGCACTTTGTCTACCTGGAGCGTGATCAGGAAGCCGCACTTCCGGCGCGACCAGAGCGCAAGGCCCTTCCGAGGGCAACTTCGGCAGAAACCAATCCAGGTGGAGCCAAGGGTAAGCGCAGGCCCCGGGCAAAGCAGGATTGAGCGCTGTTAGGCCTGGTCGAGCGACGTGATTGCGGCGGCGAATTGCTGAATTGCAGTTGGCCGTTTTCT
Organism: Aestuariivirga sp.; assembly: GCF_044238155.1. Classification (GTDB taxonomy): domain Bacteria; phylum Pseudomonadota; class Alphaproteobacteria; order Rhizobiales; family Aestuariivirgaceae; genus Aestuariivirga. The sequence continues at coordinate 10,518 of NZ_JBIIDX010000035.1, forward strand.
TGTTATTGTGACTTATTGATGAGAGGGGCCATTATGGTTTCCTGGGGAGGAAGGCGTGGCGCAAGCTGCAGCGAAAGCCAGTTCGGAGCGGCCTGTTGCCGTCCGTGTGGCGGATTTACACAAGAAGTTTGGTGAACTTGAGGTTCTCAAAGGCGTATCCTTGAAAGCCAAGGAGGGCGATGTCGTCTCCATCATTGGTGCCTCAGGGTCGGGCAAGTCAACATTTTTGCGCTGCATCAATTTTCTGGAGATGCCGACCGAGGGCCAAATCGAAGTCACGGGCGAGACTGTGTCCCTCGTTCGGCACAGGGACGGCAATCTTCACCCCTCCGACCGGCGCCAGCTGGAGCGCATACGCACCAGGCTGGGCATGGTGTTCCAGAGTTTCAATCTCTGGCAGCACATGACCGTGCTGCAGAATGTAATCGAGGCCCCGGTCCACGTGCTTGGCATTCCCAAGTCAGAGGCTATTGCACGCGCTGAGAAACTGCTCAACAAGGTCGGGCTCTATGACAAGCGTGATCAGTACCCGGCGTTTCTCTCGGGCGGCCAGCAACAACGTGCAGCTATCGCACGTGCGCTCTGCATGGAACCCAAGGTCATGCTGTTCGACGAACCAACCTCTTCTCTCGATCCGGAACTCGTTGGTGAGGTATTGCGCGTGATCCGCGAACTGGTGGAGGAGGGTCGTACCATGATCCTGGTCACGCATGAAATGAAGTTCGCCCGCGACGTGTCGGATCACGTGATCTACCTCTACAAGGGTGTCATCGAAGAAGAGGGACCACCCATGCAGGTTTTTGGCGCGCCGCAAAGCGAGCGTTGCCGACAATTTGTTTCCGGGGTTCATTAAAGGACCCAGGGAGAGCAAGAAATGTCAAACAGGGAGTGAATGACATGAACGTGAAGAAACTTCTTATCGCAGCAGCGGCGGCACTGACCATTGGTGCCACATCTGCAAAGGCTGACCTTGTTTTTGCTACGGATACCTCCGCCTATCCGCCCTTTACGTCCAAGAATGCGGCTGGCGAATGGGAGGGCTGGGAATATGATTTCATGAATGCGCTGTGCGCAGAAATGAATGAGAAGTGCACGATGATCGCCATTGCGTGGGATGGTATCATTCCAGCTCTTCTGGAGAAGAAGATGGATGGTATTCTTGGCTCGATGTCGATCACCGACAAGCGCAAGGAAGTGATTGATTTCTCGGATATGTACTACAATTCAGCAGCGGTGATCATCGGTGCAAAGACCGGTGATTTGGATTTCACGCCCGAGCATCTATCCGGCAAGACCATCGGTGTACAGGGCGCCACCATCCACCAGAACTACGTCGACAAATATTATGTGCCGAAGGGCGCAATCGCAAAGGCCTATCAGAAGCAGGATGAGGCCAATGCGGACCTCGCCGCTGGGCGCGTTGACTATCTGATGGCTGATGGCGTTGCATTGCGTGACTATCTCATGTCGGATGAAGGTAAGGCCTGTTGCGAACTCAAGGGCGCTGTTCCAGACGACAAGGAGGTTCTGGGCTACGGTGTTGGCGTAGGCCTCCGCAAGGAGGATACCGCTCTGCGCGACAAGATCAACGCTGCCATCAAGTCTCTCTCTGCCAAGGGTTATTTCGAGGAACTCACCAAGAAATATGGACTTGACGGGTTGATGACGCTCCCTCCCAAGGGTTGAGAGACCCAAACGGCCGCCCCACGGGGCGGCCGTTATTGATTGGGTGACAGTCATGTTTCCGGAAATTTTGTCGTTTGGAGATCAGGGCTTCGGTGACGAGTTGCTGCGAGGGACGCAGTACACGCTCGTGATTGCCGTCAGTGCCTTTCTGCTCGGCACAGTACTTGGCCTGCTGGGCGCTGCGGCAAAACTCTATGGTGGCCATGTCGGCCGTGCTGTGGGCGGAATCTATACCACCGTTGTCCGCTCAGTCCCGGAACTTGTCCTGATTCTGATTCTCTACTTTGCAGGGACCCGTGGCATCAATACACTTCTTGGAAGTGTTGGCATCGAGCCGATCGAGGTGAATGCCACACTCGCTGCCATTCTTGTGCTCGGTGTGGTGCAGGGAGCGTACCATACGGAGGTTTACAGGGCGGCGATCCAGGCAGTGCCGCAGGGTCAGATCGAAGCGGGACGTGCATTTGGCATGGGACGATTGCTGATCTTCCGGCGAGTTACGGGTCCCGCAATGCTGCCCAACGCAATCCCTGGACTTTCGAATCTCTGGCTTATCGTCATCAAGGACACGGCGCTGGTTGCCGTTGTCGGGAATGTCGAGCTTTTGTCCATTACTGCGTCAGCTGCTGCATTCACGAAGAAATACATGCTGTTCTATCTGACAACAGCGCTGATCTACCTGGCGATTACCCTGATTTCGAACTATTTCATCGGGCTCCTGGAACGCCGGTATCGGCGCGGCCAGGGTAGCCTCGCCTGAGGTGGCTGGATGAACTGGGGCTGGTTTCCTGAGTATCTCCCTCTGCTGCTGCAGGGCATATGGCTGACCATTCAGCTTCTTGTGCTCTCGATGATCTTTGGGTTCATCATCGGCATTCCAGTGGGTCTTGTTCAGGTTACCGGTCCACGTTGGCTTGCTGCCATCGCGAAAGCCTACTGTACGGTGATGAGGGGCACGCCGCTTCTTGTGCAGTTGTGGTTGCTCTACTTCGGGCTTGGGTCGATTTTTGCTGCTTATCCGGAGATCAGGCAAAGTTCGCTCTGGCCAATCTTGCGGGAGGGATACTTCTATGCGGTTCTCGCCTTCTCCATAAATGAGGGTGGCTATGCCGGAGAAATCATGCGTGGGGCGTTCCTGTCGGTTCCCAAGGGTGAACTGGAGGCAGGCCGGGCCTTCGGCATGTCGCGCTGGGGAGTGCTGTCTCGAATATGGTTTCCGCGGGCAGTCCGCAACGTATTGCCGACCCTCGCTGGCGAGACCGTACTGATGCTGAAAGCCACGCCACTGGCTGCCACCGTTACGGTGCTCGATATCTTCGGCGTTATCCTGCGGGTCCGCCAGAATACCTACCTCACATATGAACCACTGCTCGTAGGAGCGGCACTCTACATGGTGCTGACGCTGATCATCACCCAGCTCTTCGGCCGTATCGAGAGCCGTGTTCCGAGCCGCAGATGATTGAGGATACATTTGCACGTTACTTTCCAGATCTGGTAGCCATCCGGCACGACATACATGCCCATCCAGAAATGCTGTTCGAGGAGTTTCGCACTTCGGGGATCGTGGCAGCTGAACTCCAGCGCCTTGGTTTCCGGGTGACGACGGGTGTCGCCAAGACAGGTGTGGTCGGAACCATCAGCAATGGAACCTCATCACGGACCATAGGTATCCGGGCCGATATGGATGGGCTGCCAATTGATGAGCGGACCAACCTCAGCTACGCCTCTCGCTATCCGGGCAAGATGCACGCGTGTGGTCATGACGGGCACACCGTGATGCTGCTGGGCCTCGCACGATACCTTGCCGAAATGCGCCGGTTCGATGGTACGGTACATCTTATCTTCCAGCCTTCTGAGGAAGATGAGGGCGGCGCCTTGCGGATGATAGAGGACGGGCTTTTCACCCGGTTTCCGTGTGATAGGGTCTTCGCGCTGCATAATCTGCCAGGAGAACCAGAAGGCCAGATATTGGTAAGGCCAGGACCGATTACCGCGTGTTGTGACGTTCTTACGATCGTTGTTGAAGGTGTGGGTGGGCACGGTGGCCTGCCGCAGAAGTCGGTTGATCCCGTGGTCGCTGCCGCCAATATTGTGACCGCACTGCAGACCGTCGTGTCTCGCAATGTTGATCCGCTTGATCCCGTTGTCCTGACAGTGGGTGCGATCAACGGAGGCTCAATGGCCACTGTGATACCCGGTTCAGTGCGGATGCTGGTTGGCCTCCGCACGATGACGGAGCCCGTTCGCGACATGGTGATCTCACGCATCCGTGAAATCATTACGCTCCAGGCACGCTCATTTGGGTGCTCGGCGGCGATTGATGCCGGTCAGGACAGCTGGAGTTATCCTGCTGGTTGCAATTCAATTGCTGAAGCGGCTTTGGTGCGCGAGGTCGCTCTCGAGATGGGGCAGGATGCAGACAAGGTTGATATCCGCGGCCCCTTCATGTTTTCCGAGGACTTCTCTTTCATGCAGCAAGTGGTGCCATCATGTTATTTTGGTCTTGGTGCGGGGAAGGGACCAATGCTGCACGACCCCGCCTATGACTTCAACGATGCGCTGCTCCTTAAGGGTCCGGGCTTCTGGGCGCGGCTCGTCGAGAAGGCACTGCCTCAGGCATAGGGCCCTTCCAGACCCAGTTGTCGCATGAGGCTTGCGTAGGCATTGAATGTCCGGATGAGTTCGGCGCCGTGTCGGTCAATCAGCCGCTGTCTTTGGTCTTGACTGGCAGCCGTGGCAAAGCTTCCCCAGACAGCCGCCATGGTTTCAGCATGGCTTCGCGCCGTTTCTGTTGCCTGATGGTTTGCTACGGCGCGGGCCAGTGTCTGCGCAGAACATTTGCCTACGCCCGCGACCGTGAGCGGGCCTGCCAGTGTATATGTATCTGGCAGGTCTCCCTTGAGATTGACGACCTCCCTGAACCGAATGGCTCGTGTGATCTGATCGACCGCCTGCTTGGCGCCCTCGACCCGTGAGACGTGCTCCGTATCCGCAGCGGCATGTGGAAGCAACTCAAGCCGATCTGGATATTTTTGTGCCAACGGCAAATAGGGAACCATGGGGCCAGATGTCTCCCCGGTTGTCTGGTGAACAAAAAGATCTGCATCGATCGCTGCATAACGAACTTTTCCCGCGGCCATGGCAGAATCCAAGGCAGCAGCATCAACACATTCGCCCCGATCGTAATTGATGAGGATCGATCCGTCCTTCAGTCTTTTCAGGACGCTGGTGTTGATCACATTTGCATTTACATGTGTACCGGTAGCTGAATTGAGCGGACCGAGCCCTGTGTGTACTGACAGGACATCAGCACCCTGCGCTGCGTCCTCTGGGGTTGGCGCGTAGATGAAACCTTCGGACTCAATCCAAGGCCTGTGGCGGCTGCGGGCATGAACTGTCACAATCATCCCGAAGGCCTGTGCCAGTTTGGCCATTTCACGGCCAATGTTTCCATATCCAATAATGGCGATCCGTTTGCCTTCGATCTTCTCTGTTGGATAGCGCATCAGATCTCGCCCTGTGTCAAATTGACCGGCAGCGGTGAGTTCATGCATCTCATTGACTGGAAGATCAGGGAGTACCTTCAAAAGTGCTTTGAACGCCATCTGCGCCGTGGCGCGACTGTTGAATGAGGGAGTGTTCATGAGAGGTGCTTGGCCACCCTCGCCATTGCCTCCTCCCCAGGAAGCTGAGCCCATATTCCCCGTTCCGGCTCCGATCCGAACCCCACCTTCCTTGAAGATGGATTCTCGCGGGAGAAAAGTTGCAGCCGCGATTACGGCATCATACTGACCCTTGTCGGTGAGCGGACGGATCTCATCGGGCTTTGAAAGCTGAGGTTGATAGAAGAAGTGGATACCACCAGGCTGTAGAGTGAGGCTTGGGTCCCAGGCCTCTTCGTGGAACACGTCTCCATTGGCGAGAATATGCGCCTTGACAGCCGAGCAGTCTGGTTTGCCATCATGGTTCAATTTCAACCCGACATGATCGCAAATGAGAACCTTATATGCCCGATCGGGATCATCTTTCCTCACCGCATGCGCTGACACTTCTGGCGCGGGGAATGTGACACCGTGCTTTGAAAGCTCCTCTTCGATGACTACAGCGCGGGCCCGGTGATAGGCATAGTGTAGATTATCGAGCAGTGCCGTGATGTCTTCAACAGGCCGGATACCGCCGATCCAGGCGCGGTAATCACCTGGTGTGCCAGGAAATGCATTGAGGTATCTCGCCGTGTCGAGACCCTCCTCATGAATACCGTTTGGGTGAGTTATACCCTCGTAGGACAACAGTTGCTTGGAGCGGGCGATGATACGGTCATGAAGAGCAGGATCGATGCTTGCAGCCTCTCGGACCTTGATCAGTGTGACTGCCGCGCCACGGTGATCCGGATCGGCAACGCCTGGTTCGAACAGAGTATTATGCCGCATCCACTCATTGACGATATTCCGATTCAGCGCGGAGCGACGATTAAGCTCACCGATTGAGCCGATTGTTTTCTCGACCCGCTGAAGTCCGAAGGTTGTTTCCGCGAAGGCAAGGGTTGAAAAAGTATTAATGACTCCGCCCAGCATGCGATCCTCGACAGGGTCATAGAGAGGACCCAGTCGAACTGTCCGCTCCCCCGTCAGTGGCTTGCGGGGATCAACAGGGACGGCCAGTTTGAGCTGCCGGGGAATGGCCCAAGAAGGATTTTTCTGGTTGGACTCAACGAGACTCAGAGCCTGTGGGGTAAGGGAGATCACATAGTAGCCAGAAACGCCGCCAATGGCTTTTTGAAATGGCATGAACAGGCAGCACTTTGACATGACCCTCGCGACAAGTTCCTCCCCCCATGGCATGGCGCCAAGCATCGAGGTGGCGTCAAGAATGGCGTGGTGCTCGGAGGGATTGCTGTCAATCCAGTCGAGAAGGTTCAAGATGTCAGCCCTGGAATAGGTGGTGGCCCCGGTGGTCTCATGACCCACACCGAATACGATTCTAATGCCCATGCGCTCAAGGGCATCAGGTGAAGGAACTCCACCTTCTGAAGCAGCAAAATGAAGGCGGTCTTCATCACTGCTCTGGGCATAGCGCATCATCTCAATGATCTGTGAACCCCAGCTTTGACGGAAGAAGCCTCCTGTCTTGGAAGCTTCCGACTCTGGCCGCGGCGTATCAACGTAGACATGCTGGCTAGGATCTCTGCTGGTAAGCAGATGAAGAGCACAAACAGTAAAACCCGAATGACCGCCACCCAGCCCCACGGCAAGCCGATTGTCTCTCGGAAACGCAAAGTAACGATGGATCGCCCGCATCATGTCGAGGAGGACTTTGTCGGCCGGGTATCCGCGATGCATCGACCGGCCAATCTCGGCCACAGTAAATGGCCCAAGGTCGCAACCCTTGTCGTCAAGTTTGCGGTAGGTCGCTTCAACCCAGGCCTCGAAGGCAAAGCGCAGGGAACGACCATCGGCCTCGTCTGTAACCATGTCAGTGATGGGCCCCACACCAAAGAAAGGATTTCTTGTTCTCGGGGGCAGGGGTCCGGAGGTTGCCTCAATGGATTCAAGCCTTGCAGCTTCAAGGCGTCCTATCCTGGTCTGGTCCATTCATGCCTCCTTACGCGTGCTGCAGTCATTGGGGTTGGCTCCGACTGGCAGCCGTCAAAAAACATCCTGCAGGCCGCTAGCTCGGTCCTGGCTCAATGCTTGGTAAAAGCTGGTGTAGCGGAAATCGCAACTCTGCCGATTAATAGCCCGTCTTGATCGGTCCGTAAACCTACCAAAAAATCTGGCGTTGGACACATGGTCCTTATGCGAAAAAACAGAAACCTTCAGATGATTTCCATTCAGTTGGTTTGCCGAAGTCGACCTAAACCCAGATATCCCTGCCTAGTAGGCGATGCTAGACGAAGGAGGTATCCTGAACTACTGCTACCTACGACAACATGATTGGCTGCAAAAGCACGCGAGGCCAAGGGTGTGATCACTCGCCTTCCGTCATTGTCCAAGGAGTACTCAAGTTGAGTTATCCACCGTCTCGTTTCATACACTTATTGGGATAGTCAATTATGTGAGACTCGAGAGTTGACCGACCGAAATGGCATCGTCATCAGGCGCACAAGGCTTGTCTCCTGTATGCTGCTAAACTCCTCAAGACCCAGATTTATGTTGCTGTTCACTGGCGTGGTCACTGGGTGATAGGTACCCAAAACAGTCCCAAAACTAAAATATCAACAAGAAAATCTCAAAGTAATCGTTCCAATGAGCAGAGTGATAAGTTTCATTCATATGTGGGGCTACAAGTAAGATCCACAGAAGCCCGTCGGCTGACTCTGCAACTTGACATTCGCATGGTTAAAGTTGGTTATGATATTCTACGCCAACAAGAATGCAATGAATGCAGAAACTGGAATACCAAGAACAATTGCCAGTGGCGTACGCAGTATAGTAATCCATAATGATTAGAGTGGGTGAATCCTGTTGACTTTGGAGACGTCCATTTCTGTATCGGCGTGGTGCGCACGATGAAGTCGCCACAGCACACTAGTCGAATGAGACAGGAGATGCTGAGAATAGAACAAAGCATCTAATGCCAAAAAGACGATTACTACCTCTGCATAGAAGCCATGGACAACCAGTTCATAAGACCACGACCAGACGAATTAATCCAGAGCAATCCACCCAACGTAATGTCGCACAGCGGGATGCCCATCATAAGCAAAGCAAATAAGAAGACACCGCAATTACCATGTCAGCGCATGCCTCTCTTCGAAACATGGTCTCGCTGAGGTCACGCGGTCTCTCGAACGGCAAAAATCTCGAAAACCAGTACGGGAATCATAAGTCGCGTCGTCAAGCGAAATTCCATTTTGCCCAGTCCTGGACACTAGAATGGGGCACTTTTCATACATTAGAAATGCATCCGCAAATTATTACAGTCTATAGTCACTGACCGAGAATTTGTGAGGTTTTGTGCGGTACTGTGATGGGCAATACCGTGTCCAAAAATGATCATTTTTCGCTTAGTGTTGGACAAAACTGCTTGCATTTGTTTGGGAGTCAGTAATCTAATGAGCCAGGTGCTTCAAGCATGAGTGGAATGTCATATAGATAGAAAATAGACCGCGATTATGGATCATGACAAATTGACGGCAGAAACACGAATTGTTTGAAAAGGATTCCTGATTTTATCTCGTCGAGACCTAAAAGCTATACAGGTCTCGATTCTTATCGGATGACCAAGCATGCTATGCAAAAAGGGCAGAAACCGAAGAGCCCATGACGTCGTAGCACCTAGGTCCAGTCAGTTTTCTCACCGGCATGATGCGGCGGGACATCACCGGCAAATTATTGAACAGAGCGCATCTTAGACAGGCGTGGATCCCATATACCGCCAAATTCAAGCATGTGACGGATTTGAGCGTAGTTGATGAGAAAATAGGCCATGTGATCGTGCAGTTCAGGGCGGGAGTCAATAATCTTGGTCAAATAGGTTACCAGCATCCGTTCATCTGTGCCGCGTTCTGCAAGAACCCGTGCAATGGATGTCTCTAGCTTTCTGATATTTGGAGTTGCAGATCTATTGCGGGGTGGGGGGGCAAGATTGACAAAACTCTGAACGCGCCATGCAAAATTCAACGGATCATATACCCGGTTGAGGAGCCAGCGCATTCCAAGTTGCTGATATTCGAGGGTCATCAGTTTGGGAAGAATGTTCGTTGACGTAAGATTTCCCAGTGTGAAGTTGCCATCACTGATCAGGCGACCTTCATTCGAAAGGCGCTCATAAAGCGGTGTTGAATGTGGCGCTACGAGCATTCCGATCTGGGCGATAGGAACCGGTAACTGCTGGATGAAGTGAGCCTGTTGATCGAAGATGTCTGGACCATCATGATCAAAACCAACAATAAATCCTGCAATCACCATGATCCCAAGGCGAGCGAATTTCTCTACTGCAGTAACAAGATCAATCTTGAGGTTTTGTCGTTTGTTGGTTTCCTGGAGGCTGTCAGAGTTAGGTGTCTCAAGCCCAATGAAAACTTTATTGAGACCTGCTCTCCGACAGAGTTGAAGCACGTCAGCATCACGAGTTATGTCTATGGAGAGTTGTGTGCCTAGCCTCACTCGACCGGAGGGCCGACAATTGTTCCACTTCTCGATCTCAATGAGTAGCTCTGTTGCGCGGCGCCGCATCACGGTCAAATTGTCATCAGCGAGCAGGACGTCGCGGAAACCGCAGTTATACAGGTAGTCGAGTTCTGAAATGACTTGTTGAGGGTCTTTCCAGCGCTGCTTCCGGCCTGCGTATTGAATGACATCACAAAACTCACACTCGAAGGGACAGCCGCGAGATGTCTGAACCTGCGCGCCCATCGCCAAGTCGGTTGGATAAATCATCCAATTTGGTATCGGGCTCTTGCGCATATCCGGTTTGCCGCCGTCATATTGATGTTTCCAGGTGCCTTGGTGAATTGAGGTAAACAGCTCAATTGCAATGTCCTCAGCTTCTCCAAGAATCAGGATGTCGCAATGATCTCTTACGTCTTTGCTGTTGAGGCTTGCGTAGGGCCCACCAATAATCACAAGTTTCCCTCGACGGCGGAATTCATCTGCAAGCTCTTTGATCCGAGTTCTTTGTGTGACTTTTCCGGTCAAACCGACAACGGCTGCCGGAGTGTCAAAATCGACAGTCTGTACACGCTCATCGCAAATCGATATCGACCAGTCAGAGGGAGCAAGTGCTGCGATGGTAGGGGTTGTCAGATCAGCAATTCCGGTTGCGTGTCCCAGGTCCCAGGCTTCGAGGAACTCGGTACCATAGTATGAGGGCCACGGTTCGCGTGGGTTTATGAGATAAAGCGATTTGTCGATCATCTTCAGTTCAAAGATCTACTAGAATGGGCATTGTTTACGAGGTCTTCCAATGTATAAATTGACCATTACGTTTATTGGGGTTAAGCGACAATAGTTTGTTGCATTTCCATGTTTCTCGATGACACTGAAGGTGTTGCCATATGCATTTTGATGCAAAGTTGTCGCCGGCGTTTTTTCCGTCGCGAAAAGTTGGGTGCTTGGCAACAACGTCGCTGCTTGTTCTTCCGTGTTTGCTGTCATCAACGACGTGGGCAGACCAGTTCTCAGCAGATGTTCCGTATATTTCAATCACCGGTGGTTATTTTTTCAATGATAGTCAAGAAAACTTCTCGGTTGACCGATCCGATGCCCGAGTTGACGAACTCGAACCTCTTGAACCTGGTTCTGACGCTATGTTTGCAGCTGTCAGCATGGGACAAGAGTTGAGTAAAGGTTGGAGTTGGAGGGCAACAGCGCAAGCTCTTTCGACAAGAGAGGCCAGTAGCAAAACTCATCCTGATGCTGGCTCGATCGATAAGCAGTGGGCTACCAATGATCTTGATCTGCTGACCCTTGATCTGGACATCGGTTATGAACTGCCTGCGCCTGTTGGCGTTGATCTTCGGTTATATGCTGGCCCACGGGTCATGCATGCAACCAATAAGATTGATTATGGCTACGAGGGCGAGGACAAATTAGGAAGTTTTGAGAGCCGTTACGAACATTATAATGCCGTGTCTGCCGTGGGTGCGAGGCTTGGCGTTGATGCGGTGTTGCCTGTCGAGCCGTCTGGCCCTCGTCTTGCTGGCTCTATCTCAGGTTCTGCACTCTACGGCAGTTTCAATAATCATCTGACCGTTGAAGGCACAGGGCAGTCGGGCGGGCGAAATCACGTTGAGGATGGGTGGATTTACAATCTTGAGGCATCTGCTGCGGTTCAATTCGATCTATCTGAAATATCTAGTATAGAGCTTGGATATCGGGCCCAGCAGTGGTGGGACCTGCTTGAATCAGTCGAGGATGCTCAGGGAGGGGCGGGAGATTACTCAGAGGGAAGCCGATCAGATCTTCTTGTCCACGGCCCCTATGTGACCTTCAAATTGAAGCTCGGTTCAAAACCGTAGATTTCTTGCTTCTTAAAGAATTCCGGTAATCTCGCTTGAAAAAAATGCGTCGGCCCGGGTTGATGGATCGGCACGCACGGATCAGGGCGCGTACGTCCTCTGACCGGACTATTCTAACTGTGGTGAGGGCTGCTGAGTCGGCCTCCCGCAAGTGACAGGGCGTAAGGTCGGTCTCTTCGCGTAGCCATGCCTCGCCTGCATCCTTGGTTGTCAGAATCCATCCACAATAGCCAACTAGTCTGTCGCCGTCGAAACCAGCAACGTGGCTGCCACTTGATATCTGATGACGAAGGGCGGTCAGCAATGTGCTGGCCCTGAACTGATCAAATGGAGCCTCGGCAGCGACAAAATCAGCGACCAGTCCGAGCGCTTCAAAACCAGGTCTGAACTTGCGAATATGGATCAACCTGCCACCTTTTTCAGAAGTTTTCCTGGTATAGCTTCGTTGTTATGATCCCAGACAAAATGAGAGCCGATTGTCAACCGTACAGGTAAGCCAGTATTTACGGAGGCGGTGACCAATATGCTTAGGCTAAGGTAGGGTTTTGTGATCTGGGCGGTAGTTTGTCTTTTGAGCCCAGCTGCGAAATTGTGCGAGGCGCGAAGATTGTCGCAGGGCTAGCTGTGTTCCAGTCGGAAGGTATCGAGGCGCAGAATGGTCGCTCTGAGGAAGCAGTTTGGTCTCTGTCTTGGCAGGTCGGTATCACGTTGGATCGGTTATGGCTACCCAAGCACATCTGGCAATGAGATATCGGCTTT
>NZ_JBIIDX010000036.1:0-22911 GCF_044238155.1 Aestuariivirga sp.
GCAACGTTGCCGGCACGCCGAGCCCCGTCGCACCTGCGATGACCGTATCCGCCACCGCACCCGCCTTGAGCGGATACCACAGCATGTAAACGCCCTGGGCAAAGCGGCGGAGGCCCTGAGCCAGCATGCGCACAGCCTTGCTCGACTCGTCGGCTGCCTCATAGGGCGGATCGATCAGGATCAGCCCGCGCCGTTCCGGCGGCGGCAGCTTGGCCTTGAGACAGGTTTCCGCATCCAGTCTGGTCACCTCGGCGCGTGGCTCACGCAGCAGCTCGCGCTCAAGCGCCGCGGCATCGTCCGGATGCAGCTCGTTGGCGATGAGCCGGTCGTAGTCGCGCATCAGCCGCAACGCCAGTTCCGGAGAGCCCGGATAGAAACGAAGGCCGCCCTGCGGATTGAGCGACGCGAGCGCTGCGCGGTAGGGTGCGAGCAGCGCTTCGACCTCCGGCGCAAAGGGAGGGGCAAGCTTGCCGATGCCGCCTTCCCACTCGCCCGTCTTGCCAGCCTCGATGCCGGCGAGATCATAGAGGCCAACCCCGGCATGCGCGTCGATCACCCGGAACGGCTTGTCCTTCTTCTTCATGTGTTCGATGAGGCGGGCCAGTGCCACGTGCTTCAGCACGTCGGCGTGGTTCCCGGCATGATAGGCGTGGCGGTAGTTCATGAGCGGAACACGAAAAAGGCGCCGGCCGCGATCAGCGCGAAGCCGATCAGGTGGTTCATGGTGATCGCCTGTTTCAGATACATGACCGAGAACACCGAGAACACCGCGAAGGTGATCACCTCCTGCATGGTCTTCAGCTCGGCCGCCGAATACACCTGATAGCCGATGCGGTTGGCGGGAACCGCCAGCCAGTATTCGAAGAAGGCGATGCTCCAGCTGGCCATCACCGCCATCCACAGGGGCTTGCTGGTGTAATTGAGGTGGCCATACCAGGCAAAGGTCATGAACACGTTGGAGGCCAGCAGCAGCAATATGGGAAGCACGTAAGGGGAGGTGAGCGAGGTCATGGCGGAAACCCTGCGGTTCAGTCTGTGAAGGTGACCGAGTCGATTGCGATCTGCGAGCCGTCCTGCCCGAGATTCACATAGAGCACACGGTCCGGCCGGTCGGCGCGGACCATGAAGAAGCCGATGGAACTGACCGAATGGCCGAGCAGGCCGCAGGGCGGATCCGGAATTTCCTGCTGAACCTGGGCATCAAACGCCGCCTTGCGCGCCCCGGTGGGCAGCACCTGGAAAGCGCTCCAGCCGGGCGGCGCTGGCTGGTCTGACACCGGAGCCATCACGCATTCGGCATCGTCGGTCACCAGACCTCTGGCCTTGAGTTCCGGTAGGATCGCCGGGGCGCCGCCGGGATTGCGGAACTGCTGCAGCACCGTGAAGTGCTCGCCACCGTCGACGCGGAGCACGAAACGGTCCGCCGCCGCGTCGTAAAGCACTTCCCAAAGGCCAGTCTCGAAGCGGCACTGTTCGGTCCATAGCCCCAGGCCGCCGCCGCTCCGCCAGAGCCAGGTGCAGCGCGTCGTGTCGGTGGCGTTCAGCGGCTGAGGCGGGGCTTCCGCCGCGGCCGGCGCGACTAGGACGGACAGGGCAAGCACGGCGCGAACAATCTGTTTCATGCGTCCGACTCATGCCTGAGTCTCCCGCATTTGGCTATCGCGCGGGCCCGCCAGCGGCTAGGAAGGACCATGTCTGTCGCGATTGCCCCGCCCCGCCCCTCCTATGCCATCCTGGTGGCGGTCAGCGCCGTGGGGCCGCTGGCGCTCAACATCTTCATGCCCTCGCTTCCGGGGCTTCAGAGCGAGTTCGGCGTCAGCTATGGCGTGGTGCAACTCACTCTCACGCTCTATCTGGCGGGCATGGCCGCCTGCCAGCTGGTCTATGGTCCGATCTCCGACCGGGTGGGACGGCGGCCGATGCTGCTGTTCGGCATGGCGCTGTTCGTGGCCGCCAGCCTCGCGGCAGCGCTCGCGCCGAGCATTCACGTGCTCATCGTGGCGCGGCTTGCCCAGGCGGTGGGCGGCTCGGCAGGCATCGTGCTGGCCCGCGCCATGGTGCGCGACGTCTATGATCGCGAGACCTCGGCCAGCGTCATCTCCTACATCACCATGGCCTTCGTGGTGGCGCCCATGGTCGCACCCGCGCTCGGCGGCTACATCGACACGGAGTTTGGCTGGCGCATGGGCTTCTGGCTGCTGGCCGGGCTGGGCGGGCTGGTGCTGCTCGCAGCCTCGGTCTATTTGCCCGAGACACACCTCAACCGCACCGGCGCCGGCCTGAACCTGATCGAAGGCGCGGCGCGGCTGTTCCGCCTGCCGCGCTTCCGCGGCTACACGCTGGTGCTGGCTTTCACCTCGGCGGTATTCTTCGCCTTTCTGGGCGGCGCGCCGCATGTGATGATCGATGTGCTGGGCCGCAGCCCGATGGAATATGGCCTGTGGTTCGTCTGCGTCTCGGCCGGCTACATGGCGGGCAATTTCCTGTCGGGGCGCTACACGCGCAGGATCGGGCTCGACCGCATGATCCTTGCCGGCTGCATCATCACCCTGGCGGGCGGCCTGCTGTGCTTTGCCGCGGCGATCAGCGGCCTGCTGACGCCTGCCACGCTGTTTCTTCCGATGTGCATCGCCGCGCTCGGCAATGGCCTGACGATTCCCAATGGCACGGCGGGCGCGATCAGCGTCGACGTGCGGCTTACCGGCGCGGCGGCCGGCTGGTCGGGCTTCACCCAGATGAGTTGTGGCGCTCTGGCATCGCAGCTGGTGGGTTCGTTGCAGGATGGCTGGCCCTTCGCGGTGTTCTGGTTCATGGCGGCGGCCAGCCTGCTGGCACTGCTGACGCACATGGCAAGCCTGCGGGCGGCGCGCTTGGCCTGAAGCGGCCACGCGCCTATATTGATCCGATCATGGGACACTCACGCCAGGACGGCGGCTTCGCGGAAGCCCCGCAGCCGCTCATCGACGGCTCCGCCGAAGCCTTCACCGGCGGGCTTGGGCCGCTGCGGCCTGACTTCGTGCCGCTCGCCGAATTCACCCCGGTCAAGCCGCCGAAGCCACCCAAGATGGCAGGCGGGCGGCGCCTCGAGATCGTCTCCGAATTCGAGCCGCGCGGCGACCAGCCGCAGGCCATCGCCGAACTGGTGGCAGGCGTTGACACCGCCGAGCGCGACCAGGTGCTGCTCGGCGTCACCGGCTCGGGCAAGACCTTCACCATGGCCAAGGTGATCGAGGCCACCCAGCGCCCGGCGCTCATCCTCGCGCCCAACAAGACGCTGGCCGCCCAGCTCTATGGCGAGTTCCAGAGCTTCTTTCCCAACAATGCGGTGGAGTATTTCGTCTCCTATTACGACTACTACACGCCCGAGGCCTATGTGCCACGCAGCGACACCTACATCGAGAAGGAATCGGCCATCAACGAGCAGATCGACCGCATGCGCCATTCGGCCACGCGCTCGCTGCTCGAGCGCGACGACGTCGTGGTGGTGGCCTCCGTCTCCTGCATCTACGGCATCGGCGACGTCGAGACCTATTCCGCCATGGCCTTCGCGCTGCAGAAGGGCCAGCGCATTGCCCAGCGCCAGCTGCTGGCCGATCTGGTTGCGCTGCATTACCGCCGCAACGACCAGAACTTCGTGCGCGGCGCCTTTCGGGTGCGCGGCGACACGATCGAGCTCTTCCCCTCGCATTTCGAGGACCGCGCCTGGCGTCTCTCGATGTTCGGCGACGAGATCGAGCAGATTTCCGAATTCGATCCGCTCACCGGCCAGAAAATGGCCGAACTCGAGCAGATCAAGGTCTATTCCAACTCGCATTACGTCACGCCGAAGCCGACGCTGGAACAGGCCGTCTCGCGCATCAAGAACGACCTGCGCATCAGGCTCGGCGAGTTCAACGCGGCAGGCCGCCTTCTGGAAGCGCAGCGGCTGGAACAGCGCACCATGTTCGACATCGAGATGATGATGGCCACTGGCTCCTGTGCGGGCATCGAGAATTATTCGCGCTACCTTACGGGCCGCAAGCCGGGCGAGCCGCCGCCCACGCTCTTCGAATATCTGCCCGACAACGCGCTGGTCTTCGTCGATGAAAGCCACGTCACCATCCCGCAGATCGGTGGCATGTTCAGGGGCGACTTCAACCGCAAGGCCACGCTGGCCGAATACGGCTTCCGGCTCCCCTCCTGCATCGACAACCGGCCACTCCGCTTCGAGGAATGGGACGCGATGCGGCCGCAGACCGTCTGCGTGTCGGCCACGCCCGGCAAATGGGAGATGAACCAGACCGGCGGCGTCTTCGCCGAGCAGGTGATCCGGCCGACCGGCCTCATCGATCCGCCGGTGGACATCCGCCCGGTCAAGGACCAGGTCGACGATCTCGTCGCCGAATGCCGCGCCGTTGCTCTGAAAGGCTATCGCGCGCTGGTCACCACCCTCACCAAGCGCATGGCCGAGGATCTCACCGAATACATGCATGAGCAGGGCATCCGGGTGCGCTACATGCATTCCGACATCGACACGCTGGAGCGCATCGAGATCATCCGCGATCTCAGGCTCGGCGCCTTTGACGTGCTGGTCGGCATCAACCTCCTGCGCGAGGGGCTGGACATTCCGGAATGCGCGCTGGTGGCCATTCTGGATGCCGACAAGGAAGGCTTCCTGCGCTCCGAGACCTCGCTGATCCAGACCATCGGCCGCGCCGCGCGCAACGTCGATGGCCGGGTGATCCTCTATGCCGACCAGATCACCGGTTCGATGGAGCGGGCGATCGCCGAGACCGATCGCCGCCGCGCCAAGCAGACTGCCTACAACAGCGCCAACGGCATCACCCCGCAGTCGGTTAAGAAGAACATCGGCGACATCCTGAAGAGCGTCTACGAGCAGGACCATGTGCGCGCCGACGCCGGTCTGCTGGAGGACGGCGCCCCGCTCATCGGCCACAATCTTGAGAAGGTGCTGGCCGATCTCGAGAAGAAGATGCGCGAGGCCGCCGCCAATCTGGAATTCGAGGAAGCCGCGCGGCTTCGCGACGAGGTGAAGCGGCTGAAAGCGGTGGAGCTCGCGGTGATCGACGATCCCACGGTGCGCCAGTCCAACATCAAGGACGCCACCGCCAGCTGGCCGCAGCCCAAGGGCGAACGCCGCGCAAGTTCAAAGGCGGGCAAGCCTGGCACCAGGGCGTACCGAGGGAAGAAGAGGTAGGGCGGCACCGAAGTCAGCCATCGCCCTCGCCCGCTTTGCTAAAGAGGCACACCAGCCGCGCCCAGTGTTTCCGCGCTCTTCCCTCTCATCACCCCCATGCTTGACCCGGGGGTCCTCTTTCGTGGCCGCAAGGAGGATGCCCGGATCAAGTCCGAGCATGATGAGCAAAAAACAAGCCGCAGCCCCCGAAGGACCCCTGTGGCCTCTTTCCCAGCTTCAGCCAAGGGCGCTTATCTTGTGCTTCGCGAAAGGGAGGGGAAAATTCATCGCGCTCCTTGTCGCTCCGCCAAGCCCGGCCGGACACGCCACCCCCCGCGGGATGGGAGCCATGCCCTCTCGCCCCTTGAGAGTGGGCCAGACGCCCCCCAAAAAATCTTCACAATGTCAATCAGCAGCAGGCCCGTGCACGAGCGGCTTTCTTGACAGAAATTAGGAATAAAGTCAAGGTCTAAGAATTCTCTCTTTTCGCCTCGCCCGGCTCCCGGCGCTGCCCCATTCCTGCCCCGTTTTTCCTGCTCTATCAGGGCGTTGCACTGTCGGCTTCCGCCGCAGGCAATGATTGTGTAATGAAGCCCGGGTAAGGGCATGCAGGGGGAGAGCCGATGGGCCTCGAGACAAAGGGTCGCCGCAGTCTGGCGGCCATGGCGCTGGTGAGCTTGCTGCTGGCGGGTTGCTCGTCGATGCCGGGCAGCGAGACCCCCGTCGAGACTGCCCCCAAGGGCCTCAGCGCCGCCGAGATCCGCACAATACTGGCGGGAAAGAGCTGGCGCTTCCAGGGCCCCAACAACACCGGCGTGACGCTCTATGCCGAAGATGGCACCTCGCTGGTCGAGGTCGACGGCAAGGGCACCACCAAGGGCAAGTGGATGACCAAGGACGGCCAGCTCTGCGAGAGCTTCGACCCCTCGCCGCCCTGGCTGCCAGGCGGTGTGCCGATGAGCTGCTACTCCTTCGCGCCCGGGCCCACGCCCGGCACCTATCAGGCGGGCAAGGCGGTCTTCAGCCTCGCATCGTAAAGGGCTCGGCGCAGGCCACATTTGCGCCACAGCCTGTTCAAAGTGATGCCGCGGCGAGGCCCGATAGGCTGGTCCGGACAAGTTGCGACTCCGGGGGAACATTTTCATGAAGGGCGTGTCACGCCGCCGCTTTCTGTTCTGCAGCCTGGCGCTGGGCCTTGGCGCGCGGGCCGCTGCCGCGCAGGGCCTGCCTGAGGAGCAGGACCCCTTCGGCGGCGCGCTGCCCGGCGAGGAGCAGTCCTTCGACCCCGCCCTGCTGCCGCCGCCCGAAAGCCCCATCGACTTTCCGATCGAGGAGATTCCGCCGCGCCGCATCAAGAAGCGCTTCCGCCGCCAGATGGTGGAGTTCGACGGGCCAGAGGAGCCCGGAACCCTGGTGGTCGATCCCGACGAGCGCTTTCTCTACCACGTCCTGGCCTATGGCAGCGCGGTTCGCTATGGCGTCGGCGTGGGCCGATCGGGTTTCGAATGGGCAGGTGCGGCGCAGGTCGGCATGAAGCGGCGCTGGCCGCGCTGGGTGCCGCCCGCCGACATGGTGGCGCGGGATCCGCGCGCCAGGCCCTGGGCCAATGGCCAGCCCGGCGGCCCGGACAATCCGCTCGGCGCGCGTGCCCTTTACCTCTATGACAATGGCGAGGACACGCTCTACCGCATCCACGGCACCAATGAGCCACAGTCGATCGGCAAGGCCATGTCGTCGGGCTGCATCCGCATGCTGAACCAGGATGTGGCCGAACTCTTCGACAATGTGATCGTCGGCACGCCGGTCATCGTGCGCCCCTCTCAGGGCGGGTGAGGCGCGGTGAACGCAGACGGCTTGAAGCCTTGTGCCGCCTGTGGCACATGCAGGCACAGGGCATGAGGGACTTGACTGACGTGATGGGCCATTTCATTCGTACACTGATCATTTGCGCGGCGGCCGCGGGCCTTGCCGCCTGCAACACCGGGCCACAAGGCGTGCGCATCACCAATGGTGGAACCTCGGCCACCACCGACAAGACACCCGTGCCGATCACCGACTTCAACGCCGAGCAGATCCGCGCCGCAATCTCCGGCAAGACCTTCCAGTACACCCGCGCGGACGGTAACGGCTTCATCACCTACAACGCCGATGGCAGCTTCAGCTATCAGGATGACGTGAAGGGCGGCGGAATCGGCAAGTGGACGGCCAATGGCACGGAGTATTGCGAGGTGTTCGGCAAGAACCCGCCCGAGTGTGGTGTGTTCCGCAACACGGGAGATGCCTATTTCGCCGCCAAGTCCCGCCTGGTGGAGATGAAGGTCTAGATCAGGAACGGGTTGCTGCGGCGCTCCTCGCCGATGCGGCAGGGCTGGCCGTGGCCGGGCAGGCAGACCACGTCATCGCCGAGCGGAAACAACTTTTCCCGGATCGAGCGCAACAGCGTGGCATGGTCACCGCGCGGAAAATCCGTACGCCCGATGGAGCCCTGGAACAAGACATCGCCCACCAGGGCAAAGCGGTTCTCGCCGTTGAAGAAGCTCACCGAGCCAGGCGTGTGACCCGGCGTCTCGTGGATCGCGAAGCGCAGGTCGCCGACCGTAACCTCATCGCCCTCTGCAAGCCAGCGGTCGGGCGTTACGGGCCGCGCCTCCATCATGCCATAGCCAGCGCCTGACTCATCGAGCTTCTCGAGCAGGAACAGGTCCTCGCGGTGCGGGCCTTCGATTGGCACGCCCAGCAGCTCGCGCAGCTCTGCAGCGCCGCCCGCGTGGTCGATGTGGCCGTGGGTGAGCAGGATCTTCTCCACCCTGACGCCGCTCTCCGCGATCGCCTTCTCGATGGCCGCAACATCTCCTCCGGGATCGACCACGGCGCCCTGCTTGCTCGCCTTGTCAAAGATCAGCGAGCAATTCTGCCGGAACGGAGTGACGGGAATGATGATTGCTTGAAGCTGGGCCATGGCGCCGCTGCATAGCGGCCAAGCTGCAGCGGCGCAACTGCCTTGCCCCGGAGCACGGCGCCGTCTACAGCCTGTGTGAGCAGGATCACAGCCCGACCGATGACGACCAGTTCCCCATCCCGCGCCGGAAACCTCGTCGCCGCCTTCGCAGCGGTCGGGGCATGCGACATTGCCTTCGGCCTCACGCTGCAACTGATGCCACTTCTCCTCGAGCGCGAAGGCTGGCCCGCCTGGGCCATTGGCCTCAATGTGGCCATGGGTCCGATCGGCATTCTGATGGCAGGGCCGTTCCTGCCGAAGATCCTCGGCAGCTTCGGAACCAAGCGGGCCTCCTTCGTGCTGATCTTCGTACTGCTCGCCAGCCTCGCGGCAATCAGCGTGGCCCCGTTCTGGATGTGGTTTCCGCTTCGCTTCATCTTCGGGCTCGCCACGAGCGCCCTGTTCACGATCAGCGAGGCCTGGGTGCTGACCTTCGCCAGCCGCGAGAACCGCGGCCGCATCATGGGGCTCTACAGTTCCCTCTTGTCGGTCACCTTCGCGGCCGGTCCGCTGATCCTGCCGTGGACGGGACTCGATGGCTTTCTCCCCTGGGGCATCGGCATTGCCTGCATCCTGATCAGCGCCCTGCCCCTGGTCTTCGTTCAGGTCAATGACGATGACTTCCGCAACGAGGCTGGCGGCAGCTTCTTCGGCTTCATGCGCCGCGCGCCCATGCTGCTGTTCGCTGTGGCGGCGGCGACACTGTTCGACAATGTGCTGATCTCCTTCTTCACCATCTATGGCATGCGCAATGGCCTCAGCCTTGAAACCGCGAGCCTGCTGCTGGGCTTCGGCATCATCGGCAATGTGCTGATGTTCTATCCGATCGGCTGGCTGGCCGATCACTGGTCACGCCGCGGTGTCATGCTGGTGAGTGCCGGACTCACCATCCTGCTTTCGATCAGCCTTCTCTTCATCATCACACACTGGATCGCCTGGCCGGCGATGATGCTGCTCACCGGCTCGGCCTTCGGGGTCTATGTGGTGGCGCTGGCCACCATGGGCGACCGGTTCTCCGGCGCCGATCTGATTGCCGGTGCGGCGGCGATTGCCGCCATGTGGGGAGTCGGCGGCCTGATCGGGCCGCCGATCGCCGGGGTCGCCATCGACCTGTTTGGCATTGAGGCAATGCCCATCACGCTTGCCGCCTTCTATGTCCTGCTGCTGGCTGGCCTTCTCATGAGCGGCGGAAGGCTGGTACGGGAGTCGCCGGTTGGATAGGCAGCGCCTCATCAACCTGCTCGCGGCGACGGCCGCCATCACGGTCTTTGGCTTCACCTTCGGACTGATGTTTCCGCTGCTCTCCCTCATCATGGAGAGCCGCGGCGTGCCCTCGCAGTGGATTGGCTACAACGCCGCCATGCACCCGATCGGCATTGTGCTCTCGGTGTTCGTCATCCCGGTCGCGGTTCGGCGCTTTGGCGCCAAGCGGGCCGTGATCGGCGCCGCCCTGCTCACCGCAGCGGTCATCCTCTGCTATCCGTTCATGCCCATTTTCTGGGGCTGGTTCATTCTGCGCCTGTTGCAGGGCTTCTTCGTATCCATCCTGTTTGCGATCAGCGAGGCCTGGATCGTGCGATTTGCGCGGGGGCCGTGGCGGTCACGCATTCTGGCGCTTTACACCTCGATCCTCGCCCTCAGTTTCGGTGGCGGCCCGGCCATCATCAGCCTCACCGGCATCGAGGGCGCATTGCCCTTCCTTGCCGGTGCGGCCGTGTTGCTGGTCGCCATGATTCCCATTCTGTTCGTCAGGGACGAAGAGGTGGACAGCGAGGATGAGGCGCCGCTCTCCGTCCTTGGCTTTGCGCGCAAGGCGCCGATCCTGCTCTTTGCCGTCGGCATGTTCGGTATTCTCGATGCGGCCAATCTCAGTTTCCTTCCGGTCTACGCAGTGAAGAAGGGCTTCGACCAGGAGATGGCGGCAATGGCCCTCACCGCCTTCATCATCGGCAACACGGTCCTGCAATTTCCGATAGGCTGGTGCGCCGATCACCTGCCGAAACGCCCGGTCATGGCCTGCTGCGGCGCGCTGAGCGGCGTGTGCTCGCTGCTCGTGCCCTTCGTCTTCGGAAGCTGGGCGCTCTGGCCGGTGCTCACCGTGATGGGCGCCACGGCTGCTGGCATCTACACGGTGGCGCTGGCCGAACTGGGCGAACGCTTCTCGGGCCATGAACTGGTAACCGGCACGGCCGCCTTTTCGACCATGTGGGGGCTCGGCGCTCTGGCGGGGTCTCTGCTGGCCGGCTGGTCCATTGCCGGCCTCGGTCCGGATGGGCTACCCTTCAGCATGGCGGCGGTTTTTCTGGTTTTTGTCGTGGCTGCGGCCGCCAGCACCAGTTCCGCTGGCCGAAGGGCCGGCCGATGACTTCCCGTACGTTCAGCTATGGCGCAGGCGTGCTGTTCGTGGCGGCTGGTGCGGCCTGCTGGAGTCTTGGCGGCGCACTCGTCCGGCTCACAGAGGATATCGATGTCTGGCAGATCATCTTCTACCGCTCGGTCATCGTTCTGGTCTGCATGTGCGCCTGGCTGGGCCTTCGCTTCCGGACGACGCTGTTTTGGCGGATGCAGGAGGCTGGCCTCTGCGCCGTGATCGCAGGCATCGCGGTCGGCACCGCGGGCCTCACCTTCGTTGCATCTCTGTTCTACACGACCGTTGCCGAGGCCATCTTCATGGTGGGCATTGCGCCGTTTCTCTCTGCCATCCTTGGCTTGTGGATACTCCGCGAGCGGATCCCGCCGATAACCTGGATCGCCATGGTTGTGGCGCTGACGGGAATGGCGATCATTTTCTATGGCAACCGCGGAGGCGGAGCGATCACGGGCACACTGCTGGCGATCTATTCGGCCTTCTGCTTTTCCTGCTATGCGGTGCTGCTCCGCTGGGGCCAGAAGACCGACATGTCGGTGGCGCTCATCTGGAACGCCATCTACCTGATCCTTGTCAGCGGCCTCGTCATCCTGCTGCCCACCGGTGTGCGCGAGGTGCATGGCCTCGAGCAGTTCTCGATCGGCTGGTGGAACCTCGGGGCAACGGTTCTGATGGGGGCTATCCAGCTCACATTGGGGCTCGTCCTGTTCACCATCGGCTCGCGCAGCGTGCCCGCAGCCCAACTCTCGCTCATCGCGCTGGTCGAACCGGTCCTCTCACCACTGTGGGCATGGCTGGTGAGTAGCGAACTCCCGCCCATCTGGACTTTCATCGGTGGGGCGGTGATTGTGGGGGCGATCGTGATTCAGGCCATCTTTGCTACCAGGGACAGACGCCATGCCAGACGGGCAGCCAGCATTTAGCGCCGCGGCCAACCAGCTTTCGACCGTTCGTGACTTCCTGCGCTTTGCACTCTCGAGCTTTCGAGCGGCCAATGTCGTCCATGGTCACGGCACCAGCTCCGCGCTGGATGAGGCGGCATTCCTGATCCTGGAGACGCTGAACCTGCCGGTTGACGATATCAACCCCTGGCTGGATGCCCGCCTGCTAGACGGCGAACGCATAGCACTCGCCGACATCATCCGGCGGCGCATCGAAACCCGCATGCCAGCTGCCTATCTGGTGCAACGTGCCTATATCCACGGCATCCCCTTCCATGTCGATGAGCGGGTGATCGTGCCACGCTCGTATCTGGGCGAACTCATGTTCGCTGGCATCTTTGGCGGAGAGGACACGCCCCTGATCACCGATCCGGCTTCGGTCGAGAGTGTTCTGGACCTGTGCACCGGTTCCGGCTGCCTTGCCATCATCGCGGCAGGGCTGTTTCCAGCCGCGGAAATCGACGCTGCGGATCTGTCGGAGGATGCCCTTGCAGTGGCGGACATCAACGTCCGCATGCATGGCCTCTCAGACCGGATCAACCTCATGCATGGCGATCTCTTCGCTCCGCTGGAGGAGCGAAGCTACGACCTGATCATCTGCAATCCTCCCTATGTTGCGGCAGCGGAGGTCGAGGCCTTTCCGCCCGAACATGGTCATGAACCGGTGATGGCGCATCTCGGGGGCGAAGATGGACTTGCGATCGTGCGCCGCATTCTCGACCAGGCTGCCGATCACCTGAACCCGGGCGGCGGGCTTCTGTGTGAAGTGGGCACCGGGCGCGAGCGGCTGGTGGACGACTATCCGCACCTTGACTTCCTGTGGCTCGATACCGAAGAGTCGGAGGGCGAGGTCTTCTGGCTCACCCGGGAGGCGCTGGTCTAGATGTGAGTTTTCAACACTGAAGGGTCACAGCGAGCGCCGCAGCCCCGTCGCCGTCATCAGGTTGTCGTAGATCCTGCGCGTCATGCGCGCCATCTCAGGCATCAGGGGGTAGGACTCCCGCATGAGCCGCGGATAGGCCCCCTCGCCCATATGCTTCTCGAGACCCGCCACGTAACTTGGCAGCGAAGACCAGCCCGCCACTGTCTGAGGTGTGAACTCGCAGTGAAACTGTGTGCTCACCGCGTGGTCGCCAACGCCGAGTGCCTGCACGGCCACACGCTCGGAGAAGGCCAGTACCTTGGCCGCGTCCGGCACGCGGGTCACTTCGGCCATGTGCCACTGCATGACCTTGTGGCGCGCCTCAAGCCCCTGCATGAGCCGATGACGGCCAGCGTCGCCGCTCAGCATCACGTCGAACACGCCTACCTCCGCATGCCTTGCAGGGGCGACCTCGCCACCAAGCGCAGTTGCGAGCAACTGGTGGCCGAGGCAGACACCAAAGTAGGGACGAGCGCGGTCCACGACCCACTCGCGTATGGCCTGTTTCTCCGCCGCAAGCCACGGGTAGATATCCTCCTGCCAGGTATCCTGCGCTCCACCCAGCACGAACAGGAAATCATAAGGCGCAAGAGTGGGAATCTCCTGGCCAGCAAACAAGCGGACCGGCTCCGGGATGATCCCGTCCTCGGCGAAGAAATCGAGGAAGCGGCCCGGATGGTCGTGGTCCATGTGCTGGAAGACGAGCGCACGTTTCATTGCGAGTCCGGGTATTCCGGCTAAGTCATCCGGACGTCAAGAGCAATCGTGGCATCTGAACCGGCCAAGATGGCCGGCCACAACGGTCAGGCGATCTGCAGGTTGACAGCCTGGGGGCCGCGGCCCTTCTTGTCAGGCTGTATCTCGAAGCTGATCTTCATGTTCTCCGAGAGCTCGGGAATTCCAGAGCGCTGAACAGCCGTGATGTGCACGAACACATCCTTGCCGCCATCATCCGGCGAGATGAACCCATAGCCCTTGGCCTGGTTGAAAAACTTCACTGTGCCGTTCTGGCGCATGAGAAGGGAGTCCTTCATTCCATTGTCGTTACGTCCGAACGCTGAGAATTATGCTGTACCTATGCGCCAAGAGCAAGAGGGGTCTTCGCCTGGGGCGGGGCTTGATTTGCCCACCTTCCCTGCCTGATAGTTCCACCATGAGACGAGCGCCAATGAGCCGAGCAATCGCGCCTGCCCTGCTGACCGCCGTGGCGCTTGGTCTTGCTGCCGCAGCAGAAGCAAAACCGGTCGAGACCTTGCGCTACAGCTACTACACGGTGAGTGGTGACACGGCCGAAGCCATTTACCGCGCCATGCTCAGGCGCGGTCCCAGGGTGAAGGGCGCCAAGGCCTATGCTTCGACCTCGGCCGTTACCACCCGGGAGAGCAAGCTGCAGCAGGGCTCAGCCTGCCGGATCGTCGACTATCGCCTCAGGCTCGACTTCGTCATGAAGCTGCCGCGCATCAAGAACGAAACGGTTCTGCCGCCGGACGACCGGCGCCTGTGGAAGCGTTTCTCCGTATTCCTGAAGGAGCACGAGGACACTCACCGGCGCATCTGGCTGGACTGCGCTGCCGATCTTGAGCGCAAGGTGAGGATGATCTCTGCCAAGTCATGCAAGGACGTTGACCGCAAGGCGGCCCAGCTCTGGGACAGGGTAAGTGCCGCCTGCGATCGCAAGCATGCAGCCTTTGACGCGGCCGAGCAGCGACGCCTGATGTCACATCCCTTCATGAAGCGGGTCTATCAGCGCGCAGTGGAAACGCCCGACTGATGCCGCGCCGCGCAGTCCGCGGGAGACTGCGCCAGGAAACACATGAAACAAAAGGTCTAGAGCGAAAGCCGATCTGATTGAAACAGCACCGTTCGGCCGCGGCGGTGCGGACCGGCAGGACCGGCCTGAAACGAGGAGTGGGGCTTACTCGTGAGGCGTGCTGCGAACCAAACGCTCGCCGCCACCGAACCCGAAGGACCGGGGCCTTTTGCGCCGTGGCGAAGTCGGATTATTTGACCGGGCCACCAGCCCGCTTCTCGCCATTCTCCTGGCCACACCGCAAAATTCCTGCGGAGGCGCGATCCGATCAGGTCGGTCCTTGCTCCAGCAGAAAGGCCCGGAGCAAGCTCCGGGCCTTGCATCTTCAGACATGACCTCGAAGATCAGTGAGCCTTGGCCCAGATCCTGGTCTTCACGAGGTAAAGCATGAGCGCGAGGATGCCGAGATAGATCATCACCATGAATCCGGTGCTCTTGCGCTCTTCCATCTTGGGCTCTGCCGACCAGGCAAGGAAGGCGGATACGTCCTTGGCCATCTGGTCCACCGTCGCGGGCGTGCCGTCATCATAGGTGACCTGGTCATCCGTGAGCGGCTGCGGCATGCCGATCCAGTGGCCATTGGCGAAATAGGGATTGTAGAGTTTGCCCTCCGGCTGCTCCTTCTTGAGTTCTTCCGAGAGTTCCTCGTCCGGCACGTAGCCGGTCAGAACAGAATAGACATATTGCGGGCCGCCGATACCGTTCACCAGCTGGTTGAACGTGCCATACCAGCCCGGGCGATACTTGGTGATGAGGGAAAGGTCGGAGGGGTAGGCCCCGCCATTGGCAGCACGGGCGGCCTGCTCGTTCGGGAACGGCGACGGGAAGCGATCAGAGGGCAGCCCTGGCCGATCATACATCTCGCCATCCTGGTTGGGGCCGTCCTGCACGGTATACTCCGCTGCAAGCGCCTTCACCTGCCCTTCCGAAAACTCCGGCCCGCCAGGCTGAGACAGATTTCGGAAAGAGACGTAGTGCATGGAATGGCAGGCTGCACAAACTTCCTTGTAAACTTTATATCCGCGCTGCAACTGCCCGCGGTCAAACGTGCCAAAAGGGCCCTCAAAACTGAAGCTGACATCCTTGGCGGGCTTCTGGCCTTCCGCAGCCTGCGCAGCACCGAGGGACAGGGCAATGCCGGCGGCCGCGATGGCGAGTGTCTTGAGCAATTTCATGTCAATTCTCCTCAGATCACTCGGCAGGCACGGCAGCCGTGGCCGGTCGTTTCTTGGCCAACACGGCATCAGAGATGGATGATGGCAGCGGCTTCGGGCTTTCGAGCAGGCCGAGCAGCGGCAGGATCACCAGGAAGTGCGCGAAGTAATACACGGTCAGGATGCGCGAGAATACCACATAGAGACCTTCAGCAGGCTTCGATCCGAGATAGCCCAGCGCCACGCAGACGATGGCGAAGATCCAGAAAAAGCCCTTGAACAACGGCCGGTAATTGCCCGAACGCACCTTCGAGGTGTCGAGCCACGGCAGCGCAAACAGGATCAGGATCGAGCCGAACATCGCTATGACGCCGCCCAGCTTGTCAGGCACAGCGCGCAGGATTGCATAGAATGGCAAATAGTACCATTCGGGCACGATGTGCGCCGGCGTGACCAGCGGATTGGCCTCCTGATAGTTGATCGCATGGCCCAGATAATTGGGCGCGAAGAACACCCAGGCGGCATAGAACATGAAGAAGACCACGATCGCGAAGGCGTCCTTCATCGTGTAGTAGGGGTGGAACGGCAGCGTGTCCTGCGAACCCTTCACCGATACGCCTGTCGGATTATTGTTGCCCGGCACATGCAGGGCCCAGATGTGCAGCACCACAAGGCCGGCGAGCACGAAGGGCAACAGGTAGTGAAGCGAGAAGAAGCGGTTGAGCGTCGGATTGTCGACCGAATAGCCGCCCCACAGCAGCGTGGTGATCGAGTCGCCAACGAAAGGAATGGCCGAGAACAGATTGGTGATGACCTTGGCGCCCCAGAAGCTCATCTGGCCCCAGGGAAGCACATAGCCCATGAAGGCAGTGGCCATCATCACCAGATAAATCAGTACACCGATCATCCACAGCACTTCGCGCGGCGCCTTGTAGGAGCCGTAGTACATGCCGCGGAAGATATGGATGTAGACGGCGATGAAGAACATCGACGCGCCGTTGGCGTGCATGTAGCGGATCATCCAGCCCGAGTTGACATCGCGCATGATGTGTTCGACCGACGCAAAGGCGTAATCCACATGCGGGGTATAGTGCATCACCAGCACCACGCCGGTGATGATCTGCACCACCAGCATGACCGCGAGGATGCCGCCGAAGGTCCAGAAATAATTGAGGTTCCTCGGCGTCGGGAAATCCAGCGCCTGGCCGCGCACCAGATCCATGATTGGCAACCGCTCATGGAACCACTTTCCGAAGGCCGACGTTGGTACGTAATTGGAATGTCCGCTCATGGAGGATGTTCCTTCTTAGCCGATGCGTATCTTGGCGTCGGAGAGATACGAATACTGCGGAATGGCAAGGTTCTGCGGCGCGGGCCCCTTCCGGATGCGGCCGGCCGTGTCGTAGTGCGAGCCGTGGCAGGGGCAGAACCAGCCACCATGCTTCTCACTTCCCTCAACCACTGCATAGTCGCCCTGGTTGGGCAGCGGTACGCAGCCGAGGTGGGTGCACACACCCATCATGACGAGGAACTGTTCCTTCCCGCCCACCACACGGTTGACGTCAGTGGCCTGATCACCATCGGGCAGGTTGGCATTGCGCGCCAGAGGATCGATAAGGTCCGACATCGGCACCGCCTTGGCTGCTTCGATTTCAGCGGCCAGGCGGTGGCGCACGAACACCGGGTTGCCACGCCATTTGATGGTGATTTCCTGACCTTCGGCGATCGGGGCAAGATCAACCTCAACCGAGGCCAGCGCCAGCACCGAGGCGTCCGGGTTCATCTGGTTGATGAAAGGCCAGGCCGTCAGGGCTGCGCCGACCGCGCCCACGGCGCCGGTCGCGATGTAGAGAAAGTCGCGGCGGTTGGTTTCCGCATGTTCCGCTGTGGACACGTCTGTTCTTCCCTTTTGTAGCCGGGACCACCAGAGCCTAAGCTGCAGGCGGGCGTCACCCGGCGCTCAAATCGGCGACCTTTTGGCATTGCGCCTGCCAGAAGTCTAGCCATCAAGTGTCGCAGTTCGCAGGCAATTCCGGCCCGGGCGCACCCGGTCCCGGACAGGTGACAGCATGATCGACGTAGCCCTCTACCAGCCCGACATTGCCCCCAACGCCGCCACAATCCTGCGGATGTGCGCCTGTTTCGGGCTGACCTGCCGGATCATCGAACCTGCGGGATTCGTCATGAGCGAGGCCCAGTTCAGACGCGCCGGCATGGACTATCTGGACCGCGCAAGCCTGATCCGAGAGGCGTCCTGGGCCACCTTTCGGCAGGCCACCGCCGGGCGGCGCTCGGTGCTGATGACCACCCGGTCAAGCCTGCCTGTCTGGAGTTTTGCCTTCCGGCCCGGAGACGTGATCCTGATGGGCCGGGAAAGTTCGGGCGTACCCGAATCGGTTCATGCCGAGGTGGAGGCCCGATTGACCATTCCCATGCAGCCAGGGCTGCGCTCCCTGAACGTGGCACTGGCTGCTGCCATCGCCACAGGGGAGGCTCTTCGCCAGATCAGGCCGCAAGAACCTGTCAGTTGATCAGCCGAAGCCGCGTGAGCGAGGTGCCAATCTGATTGAAGGCGCTCTCCAGCTCCAGACTGTTGTTGGCGAGGTAGAAATAGTCGGGTCTGCTGGCGCAATTCCTCAGCATGGTCTGGGTTCTTGCGTTGTCCACCGTGAAGGCTACCGTGAAGATGAGGATTCCATCCGCCTTGATGTTGCGGCAGAGATTTTCGGTCAGGGCATCTGCCTCGGTGGGCGGGCTTTGTCCGACAAAGCTCGCCCCCGATGGCCGGACCGTATTGTCACCATCCGTCATCAGGACGAGGACCTTGCTGATCCCCCGCGCCTTGGCCTCGGCCGGCGTCGAAGCCCTGGTGAGCGGCATTTCCGATGTCAGCATGTTCCATCCCCAGACCAGGCCGCCAGGAATGAAGGTCTCGGTCACTTGACCGTTCAGCACAGGAGTAAGTTGGCTGATTCGGGTCTTGACCTCGCCGACGCCCCTGCCACCGAGGTCCGATCTGGACGTCAGATCGAGGATCGGCGTCTGCGCGCATGTCCCCAATATGCCGGGATATTTTGGATTCGTCGGATCAATGATTGTGTCGCGTTTACTGCTTCGCACGCCGAGACAGCCGCCAAAGCTGCTGATCGACGTATAGGTCTTGCACACCTTGTCGCCCCAAGAGGTGCAGGTCGTCGTACCCCACCGAGTACACGGCATGGAAAGTCCATCAGTTATGCAAGTGGATTGAAAAGACGGGGTAATGCAGCCCTTTGCATTCGGATAGCTGCAACTCGTCCAAGACGAGGTCTGGGTGGCCGGCACCGAGAGCCATGACTGGGTCCACAGGCTTTGCTCGACATTGATCCAGGTGGAGAAGGGCACCACGCCGACCTTGGCGTTGTCGGTGGTCATCAAACGGTCCACCAGCATGGTGGCTGCATTGCGGAGCGTGACGCTCTTCTGAACGCCGCCCAGCATGGCCGACATCGACCACGTGCGATCCAGCACCAGGGCAAGCTCCAACGGTCCGGGCTCTGGCCGCTTTGCCGTTGCCTCGACCTCAACCGGGATCTCATCGATGTTGAGAATCTTGAGGAAAGCCGTCTCAATGTCGGCGTCCATCGTGACGGTCACATCATCGCGCGGCTTGCGATTGTAGGTAATCCGAGGGGCAGCCAGCGCAGCGATACCCGGAACGCGCTCGTTTACATCGCCAAGATAGCGGCGCATGGCAGCAGACATCGCAGCTTCATTTGGGGCCTCGCCCGGCCGTTCGGCATAGGCGACGGCAGCAGCCGACATAGCCGCACGGTCAATGTCCTGCTGCAGCGCCTGCTTGATCCTCACTGTGCGGG
Organism: Aestuariivirga sp.; assembly: GCF_044238155.1. Taxonomy (GTDB): domain Bacteria; phylum Pseudomonadota; class Alphaproteobacteria; order Rhizobiales; family Aestuariivirgaceae; genus Aestuariivirga. The sequence goes on from NZ_JBIIDX010000036.1 coordinate 19,227, forward strand.
CGATGTCGAAGACGACGCCGGCCGTCAGCACGAGGACCATGCCGACGACGGCAACAATAATGGCCACAGCCCCACCCCGGTCTGCCCACAGCCTTGCCATGCCAGGTCCGATCACCGGTTTGCGTCCTCCGTCTGCAACGGACAACATTATCTGATAAAAACATCTAGGGATTGTAAATTGAATTGATTCAATTGCTTCAACTTTACTTGGACATGATCTCATCTTGCGGCCCGCAAGACAGGCTGGCGTGATATCCGATCAGGCTCAGTTGGTCGTTGCAGCCGCGAGGCGGAGTTCGCCGATGTTGATGCTGATCCGGGTCATGGCCTCGCCAAGAGCCTCGTTGCTGTCCGCGCTGAAATATTGCTGCGGGTTGCTCGCGCAGGCCTTGAGGATCGAATTGGTGTTACCGTCTTCGATCCCGAAGGCGACCGTATAGATGGAGATGCCGGCCTTCTTGATGTTGGTGCACAGGCTTTCCGTTAGCCGGTCGGCATCCTCTGCCGGACTCTGTGCAACGAAGCCGCTGCCCTCGGGCCTCACGGTGTTGGGCCCGCCACTGACCAGCACGAGCACCTTGGCAGCGCCTTCACCCGGGCTCGCTGCGCGCGTCAGCGGTATGTCGGGATCCAGCATGTTCCAACCCCAGACCAGGCCGCCCGGCATGAAGCTGCCGGGCGCTCGGCTGCCATGCTTGGTTGCCGAAGATCCGCTCTGCATATAGCCAAGGCCGGCGAGGACGGATCCCGGCGCACCGGTCAGGTCGGTCAGGCGTGGCGCGGGGCACTGATCGCCGGCCTGACCCACAAGGCCTGGATATCGCGGATTGGTGGGGCTCTCTATCGTATCCTGCAGATCACGCCTTGCGCCGACGCAGCCATTGAAGCTGTGCGCCCGGCTGCACAGCGGATCGGCCTTGGGGCCGCAGGAATTGGGTGCGGCGTCCGTCAGTTCAAGCCAGGACTGCGACTGGAGCGACTTGAGCCCCTCACCCGTGGTTCCGACATTGATCCACGAGCCATAGGGCACAATGCCAACCTTGTTGCCCTTGCGCGCCAGCACGTGCCGCGCAAGCGCCATGGCCGAAGCCGCGACCGTCTCGCCCTTCTCGATGCCATTCAGGCTCTGCGCCATGGCCTCGGTGCCGTCCAGCACCAGCACGAGTTCGATGTCCGTCGGCTCCGGACGCTTTGCTTTCGCGCTGACAGCGAAATTGATCCTGTAAATATCGGCGAAGCGCAGGAAGGTGGTGGCCATCTGCGCCGTGACCGATACGGTGACCTCATTCTGCGGTGATGCCATCAGGTCCACTTGCGGCTCACCGATCTCCACCTCTCCGCTACCCAGCCGGGCTTCCGAGGCGAGATAGGCCTCCACCACCTCAACCATCCGAGACTGATCCGGCGGCCCGCCCACATCTGCCTTGAAGGCAACGGCCGCGGCCGCAAGGGCGGCCTGATCAACACTCTGCTGCAACACAAGCCTGGTCTGATAGGCGCGCGCCATATCAACCGCGACGGCCGCACTCACCGCCAACACGGCTGCAAACACCGCCACGGTGGCAGCGACCGCGCCGCTCCGTTCTGCCCAGAGTGAGTACACGCTGAAGTTAAACATCCTGATGAAATCGTAAATTGCTCTTAATAGTAGCATATTGAATGTTTCGTTGTACAGGCCGATGGCCCCGATGCAACATGGGTTTCAGGCATTTTAACCAGCAAGGTTTCTTGACGTTTAGTAACGCAATCAAAAATTGCAATCAAAGAAGTTGACCATGATCGACCCCGCGCGCAGTTAGCAAAGCGCGCTTGCCCGGCTCAGGGCCTGTTACATGGTTCCGATGCGCGTCAAGCATTCACCAAGGGCCCGAGCGCTGCCGACACAGCGAGAAACCCGACCTGTGGCTGGCCCCGAGACCAAGCGGGCGCGGTAGGCGCGCGCCACGTCAGGGGCACGCCAGCGGTGACCTTCAAGACAATCACAAAACTGCGGCCGTAATTGCAACCGCGCCTGCCCGACCGTCTCAATAGGCTTGAACCCCTCGGCTCGATGCATCTCTCGTGTCACACGATGCGATTTCAGGAGTCAGATCGGGAACTTGAGTGTTCAGAACAGCAAGCATTGATGGGACATGGATTTGTGGCCACCTGTTGCAGCAACAACTTGACGTTGGTTCGCTAAATACATCGCGGCTTCCCCGCGTGTGCGGCGCGCTCAACGGCCCGTTTTTTGCCGTTCTCTCGCAAGCCTCCGTTGATTTGTGAATGACATGAAGCGCAAGATGAGCTGAAACGGAATGAGGTCCAGGTCCTTCCCAGCGGGAGAAGAGATCTCCTGGCCAACTCACGAGTCAGCCCGCTGGAGGGCCCTGTTTGGTGTCACGTCACGGGCGTCGCGGCCAGACCAGTTCACTTTACTGTTTCACCCGCAGCGCCTGCAGCGAGGCCCCAATGCGCTCGAAAGCCCGGAGAAGGTCGGAACTGGACCTGGCGGAAAAGAAATAGCTGGGCGCACTGGCACAGTCCCTGAGCAACTGTTCGGTTTGCGGGCTGTTCACCGAGAAGGCAACAGTGAAGATCTCGATCCCCGCATTCTTGATGTTGGTACACAGGGTTTGCGTGGCCGTGTTGGCCCGTTCAGTCGGCTTCGGATTGCGATAGTCATTCGGTATGTCAAAATCCCAATAACCATCACCGCTCGGAACCACGGTATTTGCGCCATCCGTCATCAGCACGATAACCTTTTTGAGGCCGAGCCGGCTCGCCTGCGCTGCAGAGGTGGTTTTCTCCAGAGGCTGGCCCGGTTCCAGCATGTGCCAGCCAAATTCCAGGCCACCTCCGATATAGGTGTCCTGCACAAGGTCGTCGTTAACGGGCACCATCTCGGCAATCCGGCTCTTGACCAACGACCGACCTGAACCTCCGAAATCAGCCTTGTTGGTGAGGTCGAGGATCGGCGTCTGCTGACAGGAACCGTGGAGTCCATAGTATTTGGGATTGGTCGGATTGGCAATCGACGTCAGACTCGCCGTGCGCGACATGAAACATCCGTTGTAATACAGCGTCATCATAGTGGAACTGCAGTCGATCGGCCCGTAAGACGTGCAGGTTTCAGGACCCTGGCAGGTGGACGCAACGCCATCCTTTTCACATGCATAACTTGGCGTCGTGCAATTGCTTTTCCATCTGTAATTGCAGACCGATGTCGGTGTCGGCCTCAGATTGGGCTTTTTCAGCCAGGCCTCATCGACATAGGGCAGATTGGTCACCGGATTGTTGCCAGCAACGCGCAGATAGGTGGCGAACGGCACCACCCCCACCGACGCGTTCGGATTGTCCATCACGCTTTCGACAAGCTTCGTGGCCGCCGTCTGCAGCGTCTGATATTTTGGCGTGCCGTCCAGCCTTTCATTCATCGACCAAGTCCGGTCCAGAACCAGCGCCAGTTCGAGCGGTCCCCATTGCGGGCGGGCCACCTTCGAGGACACAGTGAACCTGATCTCGTTTATGTCGACGATCTTCAGGAAGGTTGTCTCGAGCCTTGCCGGAACCGAAACAATCAGGTCGTTGTTACCTCTGTCATAGCTAAACTGCGGCGGCTCGACCACGAGCACCAGATTCGGGCTGAGCATGTTGTTGGCAGAGAAATAGTTCGCAGCCACCTGCTTCATCCGATCATCGTTGG
>NZ_JBIIDX010000174.1:0-6857 GCF_044238155.1 Aestuariivirga sp.
ATACTTGCAACTCCAAGCGAGGCCGTAATGGTCAGGGTGCATCCAGAACCGGGATTGAAGGGCTTCGATGCAACTGCCCTTCGAATTCGCTCGCCAATGCGCTCAGCGGTGGCAAGATCAGTTTCTGGAAGCACCACCACAAACTCCTCGCCACCTGTTCGGCAGGCAAGATCAACACTGCGGACGCATGCACGAATGCGGCCGGCAACATCCTGCAAGACCCGGTCGCCCGCATCATGGCCATATGTGTCGTTCACGGACTTGAAGTAATCGACATCGAGAGTCAGGATTGACAGCAGTTTCCCCCGGTTCACAGCCTGATCGATCAAGCCCGTCAACTGGGTCTCGAGGTAGCGCCGGTTATGGAGCCCCGTCAGCGCATCCGTCACCGCAAGTTCGAGAGAGGCGCGAACGCTCAGTCTCAACTGCTCTGTGTAACGGTAGCGCCGGATTTGCGATGCAACTCTCGCGTGCAGTTCCTGCCGGTCCACCGGGCGGATGAGATAGTCGTTCACCCCCATGTCGAGGGCCCGCAGCAATCTCTGATGATCTTCCAGATTCACAATGATCAGGATGGGAATCTGCCGCGTCTGTTCGAGGGTCTTGAGCTGCGAGCAGATCCGAAGTCCGTCAGACCCCTCGATGTCAAGATTGACGATAATGAGTTCAACACCTCGGCCATCAAGTCCGCAAGCCTCGCTGGCGTCCTGCTGACTCGTCGCGAGCACGACATTATGGCGATCAGCCAGTACTTTGCAAATACGGTCGGCCATAATTGTCGGGTTGTCGATCAGCAGTATCCGGCCTCCAGTTGCCGGCTGTCCCAGGATTTCACTCGTGGCCAAGCCAAGCGGATCAGTGCCGGTACGGCTACGCAACTCATCGGTTAACATCTTCAGCCTCACCAACCCTCTCACCCGGCAGAACAACGACAAATCATTGACTGGCTTGGTGAGAAAGTCGTCAGCTCCGGCCTCGAGGCCACGGACCCGATCTTCCGGTTGATCCAGAGTCGTGACCATTACGACAGGAATGTGCTGCGTTGAAGAATTTGCCTTGATACGCCGGCACACCTCAATGCCGTCAATGCCGGGCATCATCACATCGAGGAGCACGATATCAGGCTTGGCACGATTTACGGCTTCAAGTGCATCGGCACCATTCATTGCAGTGACGACATCAAAATACTCAGCCGCCAACTTGGCCTCCAGGAGGCGTACATTGGCCAGGACATCGTCGACAATCAGGATGCGCGCAGTCATGCAGTTTTCTTGAGATAACTGTCGATGGTACGCAGGAAGCTCACTACGGAGATGGGTTTGGAGATATAGGCCTCACAGCCCCCTTCGCGGATTTTCTGCTCGTCACCCTTCATGGCAAAGGCCGTGACTGCAATTACCGGTATATGCTTCAGCGTATCATCTTCCTTCAGCCATTTCGTCACCTCAATGCCCGAAACCTCAGGCAGCTGGATATCCATCAGGATCAGGTCAGGCTGGTGCAGGCGCGCCAGCTCCAGGGCCGACAGCCCATCGCGGGTCTGTATCACCTTGTAACCATTGGCTTCGAGCAGATCATTGAACAGCTTCATGTTCAACTCATTGTCCTCGACAACCAAAACTCGCTTCACCATGGCGCGCGCTACCCCGGGGACCCCACACTGCCCTCCCTTCCTTTTTTGGACCCGGCAGGGTAACCAACAGCTTAACCGCACCCCTCCTCTGTTCAAAGCAGTTCAGGGGTGGTTAATTTGGAAGCCAGATGCGCCCCAAGATCCCCCGCCCCACGTCCGGGCAAGCCGAACAGGCGGAAATCATCGCCCTTCAGGTTCTGGCTTTCCTGGCCGCCGATACAGAACGCCTGCAACGATTTCTGGACCTTACAGGGCTAGATGACGGAGCACTCCGGCGCGGTGCGTCCAACCCGGAACTGCTGGCGGCGATCCTCGACCATCTGTTGAGTGACGAGAGCCTCCTTCTTATATTCGCAGAGGAGCAGGCGCTTAGTCCCGACGCCGTCGCTCGAGTCCGCCGCCATTTACCCGGAGCAAACCTTGATTTCTGACATTACCAAGGGCCAAATCGACAGCCTCAATTTCACCGGACGGCCACTGGTGATATGCGACGTGGACGAGGTAATCGTTCACTTCACCCGTGACTTTGAAGACTACATTGCGGCGGAGAACCTTTGGCTGGACACGGCAAGCTTCGCTTTGGCGGGTAATATTCGGTGCCGGACGACTGACACACCGGAAACGGAAGACCGGGTCGCCAGCTTGGTGTCTGAATTCTTCGCCACAAGAACTCGTCACATGCAACCAATCGACGGAGCAATCGATGCACTGCTCGAATTCGGCAGCAAGGCAGATGTGATCCTCCTCACCAACCTGCCGCATAGTTCCGGCGACCTTCGCCGGAAAAACCTGGCTGACCATGGAATACCCTACCCAGTAGTCACCAACTCTGGACCCAAGGGCCCCGCGATCCGCAGCATTGTCGACAACGCTCGCCAACCTGAGGCTGTTTTCATCGATGACAGTCCCAGCTTCATTGCGTCTGCTTATGAACATGCGCCAGATGTTCACCTTGTACACTTTCTACATGATGATCGCTTCGCAAGACACATCGAGCCACTCAGTTACGTATCCCTGCGTACCGGCAACTGGTTGGAGGCACGCAGCCATGTTCTTGAGATAATCAGCTGATCAACCACGCAATGGCCGACAAAACCGCTGAATCAACACCCGGCTTTTGCCGCGACTGTCTGGAGCGAATAGTAGGCTTTGAAACACGCTGCCGCGTCTGCGGAAGTCCAAGACTGATCCACCACGAAGAACTCGACCAGTTGTCGATTGCGCACATTGACTGCGACGCCTTCTACGCAGCCATCGAAAAGCGGGACAGGCCAGACCTGGCTGACCGACCAGTGATTGTAGGCGGCGGCAACCGAGGCGTTGTAGCCACAGCCTGCTATGTGGCACGGATTCACGGCGTCAAATCGGCAATGCCCATGTTTAAGGCACTCAAGCTATGCCCCGACGCCGTCGTAATCGCGCCGAATATGGCAAAATATCAAGCGGCCGGCACGATTGTGCGCAGCTTGATGCTTGAAGTTACGCCACTTGTTGAACCGCTCTCGATTGATGAGGCCTTCCTCGACTTGTCTGGAACGCAACGCTTGCATGGCATGTGCCCAGCATTGACCCTCGCCAACCTGCTGAAACGGATCACAACCGAAGTAGGGATCACCGCATCCGTCGGCCTATCCCATAACAAGTTTCTGGCAAAGCTGGCTTCTGACCTCGAAAAACCAAAGGGCTTCTCTCTACTGGGAAAGAAGGAAACCCTAGGCTTCCTAGCAAGTCGACCTGTCAGCTTCATCTGGGGTGTTGGCAAGACAACTCAGGAGCAACTGGCGCAGGACGGCATTACGACTATCGGCCAGTTGCAAAATATGGAGAAGGGTCACTTGCTGCAGCGGTACGGCAGCATGGGGACCCGGCTCTATCATCTTTCACGCGGGCAGGACGAACGAGCGATTTCGACTGACGATCCGTCCAAATCGATCAGCGCCGAGACAACATTCGATACGGATATCGTGGACTGCGAAGATCTTGAGCGCCTTCTCTGGCCGCTGGCAGAGAGAGTCTCTCGTAGGGCCAAAGCAGAGGGCGTTGCAGGTCATGTAATCGTCCTCAAACTCAAGTCAGCCGACTTCAAGACCAGAACACGAAGCGTAACGTTATCGGATCCCACCCTGCTCGCCACGAGAATCTATGATTCCGCCTTGCCTCTGCTTCGTCGCGAGGCAGGAAGAACTCGCTTCCGCCTCATAGGAGTTGGGCTCTCAGCGCTTGTCTCGGCGGACCCGGCGATTGAAACCGAGACGCTCGACTTGACGGCGGCGACCCGCGCCAAGGCCGAAATCGCAGTTGATCACATACGCGACAAATTCGGTCGCAGAGCCGTAAGCCGGGGATTGGGATTTGGTATGGAGGATTGACTACATCGACATCAGCGCAGCATTGCCCCCGGACGCCGTTGTATCGATTGATGATACCCGCTCAGTTGCATAACGAAGCAGGTAATGTGGCCCTCCAGCCTTGGGCCCCGTGCCCGACAATCCCTCTCCGCCAAATGGTTGAGCGCCCACTACTGCCCCAATCTGATTGCGATTGACATAAAGATTGCCAACCCTTGCGTGTGCGCGCACCTCCGCGATCGTCCTCTCGATACGAGTATGAAGTCCCAATGTCAGGCCATAGCCAGTCGCATTCAGGGCTTCACATACTGCGCCAAGACGGTCCGACCTATACCGAACAACGTGTAGCACTGGCCCAAACACCTCCTGCGTGAGCGGCGCAATTGTGTCTAGCTCATAGGCTGCCGGCGCAACAAAACTCCCGCGCGAACAGCATTCTGGAAGCTGGGCTTCAAAAATGATCTTGGCCATATCTCGTATCCGCGACTTATGGGCGTCGAGAGAGTGGCGAGCCTCATCATCAATCACAGGACCAACATCTGTGGAATAGCACTTCGGATCACCGATCACCAGTTCGGCCATCGCGCCCCGCAACATAGAAATGACACGGCTTGCAGCATCCTCCTGAACGAAAAGGATGCGCGCAGCGGAGCACCGCTGGCCAGCGCTGTCAAACGCTGATGCAAGTACATCACGCACAGCCTGCTCAGGGAGAGCCGATGAGTCAACGATCATGGCGTTGAGACCACCGGTCTCAGCGATCAGCGCGGGAATTGCGCCGGAGCGCTGCGCCAAAGCCCGGTTAATCAGGCCCGCGGTCTCATTGGATCCTGTAAATGCCACTCCGGCAAGGCGAGGGTGCGAAAGCAGCACCTTACCCAGCCTCGAACCGTCACCCGGCAGGAAATGAAGGACATCAGGCGGGATGCCGGCTTCGTAAAGCAATCGAACTGCCGTAAAGGCCACCAGCGGCGTTTGCTCGGCGGGCTTGGCCACCACACTGTTGCCCGCCACAAGTGCAGCAGCCACTTGACCGGTGAAGATTGCCAGTGGGAAATTCCATGGGCTGATACAGGCAAAAACCCCTCGCCCGTGAAGCGACAACTCGTTCTGCTCTCCAGTAGGCCCTGCGAGCCTGGTTGGCGTTTCAAACCCAACCCTGCCCTGGACTGAGTAATACCGCAGGAAATCGACAGCCTCACGAATATCGGCAATAGCATTCTCAAGGGTTTTCCCTGCTTCGTGGACCAGAAGCCCGGTGAGTTCCGCTCTGTTCTCTTCGTATAGATCGGCTGCCCTCTCAAGCAGACGAGCCCGATCCGCCCCGCGCAGCCGATCCCAGCCTGGTTGCGCGGCTCCCGCCACTTCCATCGCACGGAAGGCAGCCTCATCACTGGCCTCATGAACGCGGCCGATGCTGACTGCGCGGTCCGCCGGACAGGAGATCGCCCGGAGCGGTCCATCATGCAGGGCTACGCCATTCACCATCGCAGCGGCGATCTGAGGCCTTGCGAGCGACCCGGCGATGTCTGCTTCGAGTTGATGGCGAGTAACGTCGTCCCACAACGGTAGGCCCCGTGAATTGGCGCGTGCAGCAAAAATATCACGAGGCAGGGGGATTCGTGGGTGCGGCACCGTTGAAAGCTTATTCACCTCCATCACCGGATCTGCAACAATCTCGGCGACTGGCGCCTCGTCATCAGCGAGGCGATTGACAAAAGACGTGTTGGCACCATTTTCAAGAAGCCTGCGAACCAAATAAGCAAGGAGGTCTTCATGACTTCCGACGGGCGCATAGATCCGGCATGGCTGGTTCGACTTTACCGTGCCAGCTACCTGCTCGTAGAGAGTTTGCCCCATGCCATGCAGGCGTTGAAACTCGAAACGACAATCGTCACCAGCCATCACCAAAACAGCGGCCAGCGTTTGCGCGTTGTGGGTTGCAAACTGCGGATAGAAGACATCCCGCCTGCTGAGCAGATAACGTGCACACGCCAAGTAACTCACATCGGTCGATTTTTTTTGAGTGAAAAGTGGATAGGCGTCATAACCCTGCTCTTGGGATCGCTTGATCTCGGTGTCCCAGTAGGCACCCTTGACCAAACGAACCGGAATGACCCGGCGACTTGAGGACGCTACTGCCGCAAGCCAGTCCAACACGGATCGAGCCCTTTTCGAATAGGCTTGAACGGCAAGCCCCAGCCCATTCCAGTTCGTGAGCTCATGGTCCAGACAGAGCCTGCCAAACAAATCAAGAGACAGATCAAGACGGTTGACTTCCTCCGCATCGATGGTGATCCCTGTGTTAAGCCTTTTGGCTTCTCGAGCGAGACTTGCTACGCGCGGCAAGAGCTCCGTCATGACGCGGGCTTCTTGCTTTTTTTCATAGCGCGGATGCAATGCAGATAGCTTGACGGAAATGGAAGGGCGCGCAAATACATCATCGCCAACAGCCCGTGAGCCTATTGCTTGTAGTGCCGACCAGTAGGAATCGAAGTAACGCTGCGCGTCAACACTCGTGAATGCGGCTTCACCCAGCATATCATATGAAAACCGATACCCGTCTGCTTCGAGTGCTGACGCAGCAGTCAATGCTTCACCAATCGTCCGGCCAAGCACGAATTGCTTACCCATTATGCGCATGGCTTGCTTCATGGCATTGCGCACGATGGGCTCACCTGAGCGCTTCACTAACCTGCCCAGATACGCTCCAATATCACTGCCAATCGCCCGCTCCAGATCAACAAATCGCCCTGTCAGCATGAGCCCCCAGGCAGATGCATTGACGAACAACGAGTCCGATCGACCAAGGTGGCTCTCCCAGTCCCGACCGCCCAATTTGTCAGCGATGAGCCTGTCGGCAGTTTCAGCATCAG
>NZ_JBIIDX010000175.1:0-6686 GCF_044238155.1 Aestuariivirga sp.
CTATATGCTGTTGATGAGAGCCGGGGCCCGAGCTCATTCTTTCAGGCGTCCCACCCCATTGCCTACCTCGGTAAATCTCATCAAACACAAACTGAGTTGAAGAGAAACGGCTTGTAGATTGTTTATGCCAGTATTCTGGAAGTATGATTTCCGGATTGTTAGGGTTGCAGGGACGATCCAACGCATGCGGCAGAGTTTCGGGATTCCCAATTGGCGCACATCGGTCTTTTCTTACAAGACTGAGCTCAAAGACATCAGGGACAATAACTTGGCCAAGCCTCAAAAGGTTACCATAGTTGTTTGGGTGAATATGCAGAACATAAAAGTGCTTTAGCAATTTCGAAAATGTTGAATCGGCAATTTCAAAAAAAGCTGGATCACTCCAGTGCTCTGCATTATGGAATTCTACAATTATTATTCGGAAGCGTTTTAACTTGTCTTCTTCTGTGGATAAGATCGCGGTGTATTCACCGCCTTCAATGTCCATTTGAAGTATGAGATCTGTTTCAAGATCATATTCTGGTGATTTCTCCATCCAGTTGTTTAGGGTCGTAAATCGATCATCTTCAGTTGCCCCAAGAAATTTTTTTTCAAAGGAAGCTGGTTTGAAGTTTCCCGGTGGACCATTAACAGAATAGTCGCAAAGGTGCGATGGGATGCTGAATCGTGTAAAGAGATCCTCTTCGAAGCTCGAAGTAGGGCCGACACCTGGTGAAAAACAAGCAGAGATTCCATTTAGGTCATTGGGGACCAGGTAGCCGCCGTCGCTGTCTGATCCAATACGAATCAAGTCAAGATCGGCACGAACAGGGCGGAGCTTTTCTATGAGCGACAGCAGCCTGTATTCGGGAGTTATTGTCTGGATGTAAAGACCTTCGCTCAGAAGCTGATACTTGTTTGGTTGCATTTTTGTCTCTCTTTTTGAGCAGTAAGTGCTGTGGCGACGAAATCTCTAACACCGAATGATGATCAGATAGAGAGGCACAGATAGAAGCTCATATCAATGGCCAAGCGCTCCGCCTCGTGTCAATAGTGGGCTTTCAGATTATTGATATCCAATCGGCAGAAGTATATCGTGAATACAATGTGGTTTTCGGGTATTCAAGCGTGATCAGCTGGTCAACCAAGTCGATCTGGAGGTTTTGCATTCACCTTTTTGTCTCGTCAATTCAACAGCAGTCACAATATTTGTTTTGTGCACTTGTTTTTTTAAGATCGCGGTTCTTCTAGACAGCACTCGGGGTCCAAACAGTTTGATTGAAATTTTTTCTGAAACCCAATCGCTGCACAAGGTAGATTGGCAGGTTGATTTTGAGGAGCGGTAAAACCAGTCTTAGTGACTCCCACGCCATCTTGACCCGCTTCTTGGCACGGTGCTTCGTCAGTTCCTCCGCCACGGCACGGTTGCTGGTGTGCCCGCAGTACTGCTCGAGCATCTTGACGGAGGTACCCATGTTACGGGCGAGGACGTAGTGGTTGACCCCCTCCTGTAGGCGGTAGGTGGCATACCCGTCTTGCCGTTCACGTGGAGGATGATGTTGACCTCTCCCTCCTCGGAGGTGAGTTCTGTGTCGATGTCCCGCCACCTCAGACCACGGGCTTCGCCGACCCTCAGACCCGTATTGGCAAGGATCAGGACGTAGCTCGTGAGCATCACCCTGTCTCGGAGGGTGGTACTGGAGATGCCCCTGCCCTCCTTCACCCACTCTCGGAGGAACCTCGTCAGCTTCGGCCAGTCCCTGCTGTCGAAGTGGGGTCTCCGATCGCCGTCGTGCTTCGGCTTCTCGAGGACGATCTGCCTGTCGATGTAGCCCCGCTTGTGGCACCAGTTCAGGAAGGTCGAGAGCTGGCTGGTCTCGTGGAGGATGGTGGTCTCACGGGGCGGCTTGCCCTTCTTGGAGTTCGCCCGGCGCCAGTCGAAGAACCTGGCGATCTCCTTGGTGCTGAGGTCAGTGACCCTATTCTTTCGGAAGTAAGGGACGGCATAGGTCTTCAGGAAGGCGATGATGGCGAGGTCCCGCTTGGTCTGCTCGCCCTTGGCTTTGGAAGCCTCCTCGAAGTCATCGACCATCTTCTCGAAGTTCAGAACCGTGATGGACTGACCGAGCTTGGTCTTGATCCTGATCTCGTCGAGGAGGTCGTCGGCGAACTTCCGTGCCTGATAGAGGTCGGAGGTACCCGTACCCCGATAGATTCAGCCCGTTCCGTTGGGGACCTTGATCCGACAGAGCCACAGCTTCTTGGGTCGGTCCTCGAGTTGGTAGAGGACGACCTTACCGTCGTGGAAGGACTGCTGATTGATGACCTTCGAGACCGCCATGGAGGGATGGTACCCCAGATCTCTAGGACTTAATACCGTAATATGATTGTAATATGGCACCAGGACGACCCGTTTCTGGAATCCATCTTCATCAAGTCAATGATATAATTTGAGAAAATGGTGCTGCCAGGGAGGATTGAACTCCCGACCTCTCCCTTACCAATAAACCGGATCATCTCGCAATATTATTCTAGTACAATGCCTTAGACAGAGTAGCACGGTTTACAGTCGCATATATTTGCCGGTGATCTTCATTCCCTTTTTCAATCAATGACTTGAGCAAAGACGCTATCTTTCTACAAGGGAGAGGTCTTTGCTTTAAGTGCGCTCGTGCAGAAGACACTGGGCTAGTCTCTCAATATCTGAAGTGGGGTCGTCAGCCTGTAACCAATCCCCCTGATTGATTGTATCACCGGAGTTTCCGCCCCACAGCCAACAAGCTTCTTGCGAAGGCGACCAAGCTTTACCTCTAGGTTCTCCTTCGTTATCTCCTGTCCATTTCCCAAATGGACAGCTACCTGCCAACGTTCAAGGCTACATTGAGGAGCTCGCGATAACGCAGCAAGCAGGGAAACTTCTGACTTGGTGAGCTGGGTTTTCCCAGATGGACCCGTCACAAGCATTTTCATCGGGCTGAGAACAACTGATGATGATCGTGAAACCTCAGAAGACAGGAGGCGCTGAACAAAGCCCTCCACCACCGCTCGAAGCTCTTCGATTGACAGCGGCTTCGTAAGATAGATGTTTGCGCCCGACTTATAACCGCCAATTCGATCACTAACAGTACTCCGTGCTGAGACTATAACAATGCCGACTTCTGGCTGGGATCGCCGGATTCGCTGTGCAAGGCTTATGCCGTCCTCACCTGGCAGGTTAATGTCAATGATATACAGATCACTCACAAAACCGGCCGACTCATCGTCCACCTCTTCAGCCATTGCGACGCCGATAACGTCATGTCCGTCTCTTGACAGAACATCGCACATTGCCTCGCGTAAGGCATCATAGTCTTCAATGACGACGATCTTGAGCGGACGACTGGTCATTTAGGAAGCCAAACGCTGAAACGTACGGATGAGCTGCTACTTGCTCCATCGATCTGCTCGTAGCTCACGTTACCGCCAAGCACTCTCGCCCAACTTGCCACAAGAAATAATCCCAATCCTGACCCAGGTCGCCTGTGAGCCCCCTTACTCCGATAGTATTTCGTGAATAGCTTTTCCACATCGGGTGTACCAGCCTCGCCTACTTCATTAAGGACACTAAGCTGAGCGCCATCAACTCCACCGGCGGACCTCCCTTCCAACAGTACACGGATGCGGGAACCTTCCGCACTGTACTTTTCTGCGTTGTCAAACAGATTGCCGACAATCCTCCTCAACAGTCTTTCGTCTGTTTCAACGACAATGTCGATTGGCGCCTTTATATCCAGCCGAGACGAAGCTGAGTGCTCCATAGCAACATCTCGAAGAACAGTGCCTAACCGAACACTAGTTCTGAGGGTCTGCATACTCTCATCTTCAAGCTTCTCACTCTGCTCCACTCTTTCAATGATTTGTGTCATCTCAAGGACGGCCTTTTGTACAGCATTGCCGCTTGAAGTGCCTTCGTTGGTCATAAGCCGAATGACCGACAATGGATTACGGAGTTCATGGGTGAGCATCGACAGGAATTTTTCCTTTTCCGCTCTCCTCTCACTCTCCTTCTTTAGTTCTACCTCTTTTATCTCAAACTGAACGAGAAGCTTTTGAGCCAGCAGATCTTTCTGCCGCGCCCTGATTGATAGTATTGCAAAAAATATGATGGTTGATATCAGCGCATGGAGAAAGAGAACATGAAAGAATGGTGTGTTGAATTGTAATAACTTGTTATACATAAGGACTGGTACAACGATAACCGTTGCCATTAACGAGAAGCCAAAGCGAAGTGAATTGATGGCCAGTCGCCCATAGGGCTTTTTGTCGGCGTCATTTACAGAGAACGCCAGCATTACGCTGGCGATCAAGCTGGCTATCAAGAAAATTGAATTCAAATTTAGAGCCTGCTGGACCATGCCTGCCAGCAACAAGAGAAAAGACGAGGCCGAAAGAACAATGGTCGACCAGGCAATCTTCTGCAGCCAGCGAGGCACGCCGAACTCGGATACCAGCTTAAAATTGAATACTGCCGCAACACAACTCAGTGACAGCGTAATGACGTTATAGATATGATCGATGACTGAGACACTGAGGAGGCCTGAGAAGAAGTATCTCAGAGGGCCAAAGCAGACAAATAGGTGACAGACTGAGAGGAACTGGCGCAGCGAGAAGAGACCATAGATCAGGTCTCGTCTGACTGCCCAATTCACCAGGGCCCAGAGCAGGAATGCGAGAAGGAATGCGGAGTAGACCGATAACGTCGTTGCTGTGACCTGGCTTTCATAGTCGGCATCATCTAGAGACTTCACGTCAACATCGACAGTCAGGGTCGTTGTAGTTGTGATACGAAGAAATACATCCCGATGCGACTTGCCAGACGGAACAATGAACCCATTGTTTATCCCAATGTGATTGACAGGGGTGATTCTCGCATCTCGCCCACTCAATAGCGGCAGCAGGGGTTTGTCGCTGGTGTCACCAGAGGGATCGTACAGCTCAATATTCCGGATAAATGCCGGGCTCACAACGATTGCCAGTTGCTCAAGGCTCTCTTGACCGGAAATCCTGAGTTTCAACCATAAAGCAAAAGGCTTGTAGCCTTCTGAGAGAGAGCCTTCAAAAGGTTCGAAGTCTGCATCTACAGCCGCTTGAAATGTTGCCTTTCCACTTTCATCCACCCAATAGGCCTTGGAAATGAGAAGCGGCTCGGCTGCCTGCACAAACGGTGCAATCAGCAGGGTGAGGAGGAGAACCACCAGCACAAAGGCTTGTTTCATCGTCATTTTTTCATCAGGAATGTGCGTGTTGGCAAGTGTTAGTTTTCTAGGAGGCGCGTTTGTTATGTAATCGATTGTGGCCAAGGTTCACAAGCGGCTTTGACTGCAAGTTTCTTACACGCATTCAGATCAATCAAGAGGAACACCTGTATGAAGACGTCAAGACTTTTCGTAGCGGCCAGCGTGGCTGCTCTCTTCGCCACTGGTTCTGCCATGGCGGATACCGCTCACAAGGCAATCGAACATGCTCATGGCGCCAGCGAGCATGCGCATCTTCTGGCTGAGACCACGGATCAGCTTTTTGACGGTTTCAATCATCTCATCGATCATGCACATGACATGGTCGAAGAGGCACATGAAATGGCCGAAGCCGGTGACATTGCCGGCGGCAAGGACGAGATGATTGACGCGGTGCTCGCACTGAAAGCCGCGCATGAGATTTCGGAAGCCATTGCTGTAAGCGCAGCTTCTACGCACAGCTATGCCGAGGAGGCGCACAAGCTTGCAGAGGAGGCCGTCAAGATCAACGCGGCTGCGCTTGAGAAGGACAAGGATGATGCGCACCTGAAGGCATCTGCCGCCGAACTGGCTCACGCTGACAAAGAGGCAGGTCATGCCGACGAAGAGGCTGAAGTGGCTCAGAAGGCAGCGGACGCCGCTCATGCCGCCGCTGAAGCTGCTCTGAAGGCCGCAGAGGCTGTTGCCGGCGCTGATGGCGAAGCCGCCCATAAGGCAATCGAAGCTGCTCATGATGCTGCAGAGGCCGCGGACAAGGCGGCGTGGGAAGCCGAGCACGCCGTTCATGACGTCGACAACTCCGCTGAGATGGCGCACGAAGCGATTACCGATGCACACATCGTGACGCAGACTGTCGAACTCATTGAAATGGGCGAGAAGCACTGAGACTGAAATCCTGGACGATATCGCGAACAGGTTGGGGCACACAGCGCGCCCCAACGATCCTCTCAAGTGATTGCACGAAGAAGAAGAGGCAGGGCATGGCCCTGCCTCCACACTTTGGAAGCAGGCCTTGAGCAGCGTTGCTCGCCGCCGTCTTGATCGCAGCTTTGTCTGCCTGGATGACGGTATTCAGCCTACCCGCGTTGCAGGTGACAATCACGCATCCGGCACGCCATGCAGTCTAGATCTGTCGCGCGCGGACTTCAGAGAAATTGGAGTGTAAAGGCCGAGGCGCGGACTGCCTGTCCCATGGAGCACCTCCAGTCACAGCAGCCATAGTCGACTTGGCTGAATCGTTAACTGTCAGCGGACGATTTGGCCGTCTTGGAAGGATTGGCCGTTCATCATCGGACCCTTCGGCATGAACGCTTCACCGCAGGCGTCAACACGGAAAAAGTGTAACAGCCTTGCAATACCCTATTTCCAGCATCTCAATTGGCGTTAACGTTTCACTATCTTTCGGATTCAATTGAAAGAAATGGTGCTGCCAGG
>NZ_JBIIDX010000037.1:0-22247 GCF_044238155.1 Aestuariivirga sp.
CCAGATCTGCAAGCTGCTGGAACCGTTCAACAGCAACGGCACTGTCCTGTCACCCAAGACGGATATTTCGGCTGATCTGAATATCGATTCGGTTACCGTCATGGACTTCGTGATGGAGGTTGAGGATCACTTCGACATCGAGATCCCGCTCAATGTGCTGTCTGAAACACGCACCATCGAGGACCTGGCCAAGGTCGTCGACGGGCGGGTGAAGAAGGGTTAGCGCCATGGATCTTCTTGCGAAACTGTCTGGAATCGCCGAGCGTCATAAGCGCATCGCCGCTCTCGGCCTTGATGGCATCGGCGTGGTCAACGAAGAAATGATCTCGCCCACACGTGCAATGATCGGCGGCCGGGAAACGATCCTCGCGGGTACCAACAATTACATGGGTATCACCTTCGATCCGGACTGCATCGCAGCCGGTCAGAGGGCTCTGGCGGAATTCGGCACCGGCACTACCGGCTCGCGCATTGCCAATGGGTCATTTGCCATGCACGCCGAGCTTGAGCATGAGCTGGCGAAATTCCTCGGTCGTCGGCACTGCATCGTGTTCACCACTGGCTATCAGGCCAATCTTGGCATGATGTCGGGGCTGGCGGGCCCGCGTGATACGATCTACCTCGATGCCGATTCACATAGTTCGATCTATGACGGCTGTACATTGTCAGGCGCCAAGCTTGTTCGCTTCCGTCACAATGATGCAGCCGACCTCGACAAGCGGCTGACACGAGGCGAGGGCGATGATGGTGGCAAGCTGGTGGTGCTGGAGGGCATCTATTCGATGCTGGGTGACCGTGCGCCGCTGTCTGACTTCATCGAGGTGAAACGCAAGCACGGCTTCCAGCTTCTGGTTGACGAGGCACATTCCTTCGGTGTGCTGGGGGCCAATGGCCGGGGACTGGCGGATGAGGCGGGCGTCGAGCAGGACGTTGACTTCCTGGTCGGCACCTTTTCCAAGAGTGTTGGTGCAATTGGCGGGTTCGGGGCAGGTGATCACCCATATTTCGATTTTCTGCGCTACGCCATGCGCCCTTACATGTTTACTGCCTCCTCGTCCCCGGCGTCTGTCGCGACATCGCTTGCAGCGCTGCGCAAGCTGGCGGCCGAGCCGCAGCGGCGCAAGCGGCTTGCCGAGAATTCCGGCCGCCTGTTTGCAGGATTCCGGGATCTTGGTCTTGATCTTGGTTGTGACGTTGTCAGTCCCGTGGTTGCTGTCAGATGTCCTGACGAGCTCTCGACGGTGGCCATGTGGCACGCTCTTCTCAAGGCGGGTGTCTATGTCAACATCGCCCTGCCGCCGGGAACGCCCAACAAGCTCTGCCTGTTGCGCTGCTCGGTATCGGCTGCGCACACGGAAGAGGAAATTGACCGTATCATCGAGTTGTTTGGAGCGGTGGTCGCCCAGGGTCATGGCCTCAAGGCTGTAAATGCCTAGAGTAAAACCGACCTGATCGAAACGGCGCCGTTCGGTTGGGCAGGTGCGGATTGGCAGGCGCGACCCAAAACGAGGGCTGGATGTGCTCGAGATGGTTGCGACGAACCGGACGCCCGTGGCCGGCGAGCCCTGAGGGCCGGGGTCTCACGCTCCGTGGTGGTGTCGGATGGCTCGACCGGGCCACCAGCGCGCTCTTCGCCGTGCTCCATGGCAGACCGCGAAATTCCTCTGGCTGCGCGGTTCAGTCAGGCTGGTTCTCGCTCTAGCCCTTGATGAACGAAAAACTTGGCCCTGTATTCATTTGTAGCGGTTCGTTCTCTGGTGGCTGGAAAAATTCCCCATCGATCACGAACATCGTTCTTGTGGTGACCTTGACCTCATCCGAGCGGAAGCTGACTGCGCCGGGCGGTGTGGCGCGGTTTGCACCGCCATACATCACGGGCAGGATCCAGCGCAGCACGGATGGAACGGGAAAGGGAAGGACTGTGGTTCGGATCATCCCGTGACCGCCACCCCAGAACGGCCGGGCTCCCAGAACCAACTGGGAGAGTGTGGTTGACATCTGCAGGAGTTGTGGACCATCTGTGAGGCGCTGGTCCTCTGTTTCGACGGTAATGGCGAAGGGTCTGTCGAAGCGGGTATCGTCGCCTGGCTGCGGTTCAGACAGCAAGTGCTGGGCCACACCGCGCAGGAGTGTGGTGGCGACGGCCAGCTGGCCCTTCATGCCTTGTTCATTGAATGCGGTCTGGCAATAGCGGGTTGCTTCGGCGACCGCGCCGGTCCCAACGAACATGCCGTGGCGCACCATGCCGTCAGCGGGGTTGGCACATCGTATCGTATGTCGAGTGATGACATCGAGGGCCTCGCACTTGCGCAGAAAATCGGCCTGTGCATCGAGTGATCGGTTGCGAAAGCCAAGGTCTCTTGCAGAAAGATTGGTGGTGCCATGAGGCAGAAGGCCCACACGAGGTGGCGTGCTGAATGGCCGGTGCTCTGCAAGTATGGTCAGGATCGCCTGAATGGTGCCGTCGCCCGAGCTGATGAAGAGATCGGTGACACCCTCCGTTGCCATTTTCCTCAATTCGGACTCCAGCTGCCCAAATTGCTCGAGAATGAGTATCTTGATGAGCGGATCATCCTTCAGCTTCTCGGCTAGCGCCAGGCCCTTGCCTGCTCCACGCCCTGCGCGCGGATTGACGATCAGCCCGGCCCGCTTGGTGATCGCGGTGCTGACCCTCGCCATCTGCTAGAGCCTTTCGGCTCGCAAGGTCAGGGTAGTTGCCAGCGCGCCGAAGGCCACGACCGGCAGCCAGGCAGCCAGCCAGGGCGCAACAAAGCCGAGCTCGCCCATGGTGAGGGATATGCCATCAACGATGAAAAATGCAAAGCCAAGCCCGACTCCGGCGGCGAACAGCACGCCGAGGCCACCACCACGGCGGAAGCGTGTGGCGAGTGGAACGCTCAGTCCCACCATCAGCAGACCCGACAGGAAGAGCGACAGACGCTTGTTCGCCCATGTTTCGTAGACCCAGACCGGACGGATGCCAAAACCCTGATTCTCAATGAAATAGGAGAGTTCATTCAGCGACATGTCCTCAGGAGCCCCGGACCTTACTCCGGCCCGTGCCGGTTTCAGGTCTCCGGAATAGATCAGTGTCGGCAAATGCGATGGCTCCAGACTGTCACGATAATAGACCAGCACATCCTCCAGCACCCATCTGCTGCCCGAGAGAGAGGCCCGATCAGCGTAGATCTGCTCGCGCAAGAGGCCATTTACATCGCGCCTGAAGATGGTGATTTTATCGAGTTCGGTGGATTGCGTGTTTGCCCGACCTGCCCGAAGAATGTCTGGGCCTGCTCGCATCCAGATCGGGCCTTCGCCACCAACCTTCAGCTTGTCACTGCCATAGTCTCCGATGCCCCAGTCCCTGAGCTGGGGGGTGGTGAGCGGGATGGCCGAGTTGGACAGGACGAATTGCAGGCCGCCCGCCGCCAGCGCCAGGGGCAGCAACATGATGACGATACGGGCAGGAGAAAGTCCGGCTGCCCAGATCGCTGACATTTCATTGCGGTAGCTGAGCTCCGTCATGCTCAGCAGCATGGCGAGCAGCAGGGATATCACGAGATAGTTGGCAAGGACCGATGGAGCGCGGAAGATCATGTATCTGACGATGATGCCAGGGTCGTCCGGCTGGAGCATCTGGAGTTCCTTGGCGTTCACCAGCAATTCCACCGAAAGGACAAATACAGTGATCCCGAGCAGAATTCCGAGGAACCTGATTGCGACCATCCGGTTCAGCATCCAGCCGATTGTATTCATCATGACGATGTGCCCCAGCCCAAACGCCGCTGGACATTCCTGCGCAATCTTCCAACTGCATCGCCAACTCGGTCAATCAGGATGCTGAAGGGATCGTTGCTCAGCGTGAAGCAGGTGCGCATGTAGCGCCAGGTTGCGAAGCTTGCCAGCACGAGGCAAGGCAGCCACATGGTCAGCAAAGGGGACGCCGTTCCGTGATTGGAGATCGATGCGCCCTTATGGATGACTTCATTGTAGACAATGATGAGCGCCAGGGCCACGGCAGTCCGAAACCCATGCTGACTTCGGCGTGAGCCGACGGTGAAGGGAATGGCAAGAAAGGGCAAAATGAGAATGCTGACAGCCGTGACAAGCCGCTCGCTGAGTTCCGATGAGACTTCTGCACGACTGGACTTGGCTGGGGGATCGTCGAGGGCGAAGAACAGCTCGGCAATTGTCAGTTCGCGCTCATCCTCGCCGCGTGGCCGAAAGGCACTTTTTGAAATGCGCCCCAGTGGGGTGTCGGATGTCCCGAATTCGGCCGTCGAGCCGAGCACGGGCGGCCGCGCGTCGATAGCGGGAGGGGCGTCAAAGGACAGGCGGTGCCCATTCTCAAGCCGCAGCGTCGGCCGCTGGCCATTCTGGCCTGTAATCAGGGAGCCGCGCTGGGCAGTAATTGTTTCTGAACCATCCTTGCCTTCATCCTGATAGATGAAGACACGCTCAAAGCTGTTGTTGTTGCGGTTGAGCTTGTCGATGATGAAGGTATGATCGCCAGCCTGCATGAACACGCCTTCTTCGGCAAGATAGAACACATCGACGTTCTGTACATCAAACACGATGGCCCGGTAGGCATGGCGGGCATAGGGCTGCAACCATCCCATGATGACGAACGACAGAAGGCTCATGAGAATGCCGAGCACGATGACAGGTCTTGCCTGCCGGTTGAGGCTGATGCCCGATGCCATGAAAGCGTCTGTCTCGGAGTTGGCTGACATCCGGCCAAAACCGAGCAGCAGTCCAAGGAACAGGGCCGCCGGCAGCGCGGTTCCGAGATAATGCGGCACCAGATAGGCGAGCATCTCGAAGACCACGGTAAAGGAACTTTTCTTTCCAAGCGTTACGTCCAGCAGTCGGACCATGCGGTCGGCCAGCAGCATGAGCATGCCGATCACCAGCGCACCCGCCAGAGGCAGGGACACGTGGCGCAGCACGACCTTGTCGACGAGGGGAAGCAAGGAGAGGCTCAGGCGGCTGGGATCGGGGAAATCATCATGGCTTCAATCTAGCGCACTCATAGATCAGGAAGAAAGCGGGAATTGGCCGGTAGTTGCGATAGTCCGTGTCAGCGGATCAAAGCTGCGGGTAATTACCTCTATGTCCCATTTTCCGCTTTGGCGCTGAATGCGGTAGAGATTCCAGGCAGCCGGGGCATGGTGGCTGAGGCCCGTCATTGACGCGGAGGGAACACCCAGCACATGCACCGTGCCGAAGCGTGATGCAAGGGTGTTCTGCATGTTTTCGTGGTTGTGGCCGTGCAGGATCAGTTCAGCGCCGTGAGTTTCGAGAATGTGCTTGAGTGGTGCCGCGTCAATAAGCGCCCGGCGCGGGCTGGCAAGACCTGGCAGTGGCGGATGATGGATCATCACCACTCGGGCATAACCGCGTTCGCGCAGGTCCGGCAGCAGGGCTGCGAGGGATTGTCGCTGAATGTCTCCCAGCACTCCCGATGCACGGTGCAATGGTTGTGGTACAGCCGTTGAAACGCCGATCAGGGCCACGTTGCGGCGCAGGCGTACATAGGGGAACGGCGTGCGGATCTGCGCGGTGGTCTGGGTCAGGCCTACCCGCATGTCGCCTTCCATATAGCCGGCCAATCCTGACAGGCCGTGCTGCCAGTCCATCCGCACATAGGTATCATGGTTGCCAGGCACGAAGCTGATCCATGAAGGTTCGCCGAAGCTGCGGATCCACTGAGCGGCGTTGGTGAATTCGTCATGAGCGGCAACATTCACGATGTCACCGGTCAGCGCAACGTGATCGGGCGCCGCAGCACGGATATCCGCAGCGATGGCATGGGCAATTGCCGGGTTGTGAAGGCGGTGGCGGCCCAGGCGCCAGTTGATGACCCCCAGCGTCCGCTTCAGCGCAAAATGGCGCCGTGCCGCCCCGCTTGGCAGTGGACCGAGATGCAGGTCAGAGAAATGCGCGATGGTAAACACGTGCGGAAAAGCCAGAATTGCTGTGAATGTTTCTAGGGCGGGGCGAGTTGCTTCTCGAAGATGCGGTAGGTCTTGTAGGGGCGGCCGCCGAAGCTTTCGATCATGCTTCGCATCGGCAAATTGTCTTCGAGGATCCACGAGAGCTCTGCCTGCCTTGTGCCGCGGCGAGTATGGAAATCCCTGATCTGCACGATGGCAGACATGCCCAGCACGGCTCCGACTGCCGTGCCATGGAATTTGCGCCGGACACCCATCAGAGGAATGCGCACCGATCGCGGCGGGCTGCTGAACAGGTTCCATGCCAGTTTTGCCCATCCGAGGGGCAGAAGCCGGCCGTTGAGGCCCGCCAGCCAGTCATTGATGTTGGGCAGGCTTACCGCCATGGCCGCGGCCTCTCCGCGATACTCAACGATGGCAATATAGTCACCGCTCACCAACATGCGCAGGTTGTTTCCAAGCGCGGTCATTTCTGCCTCGGTCCACGGCACGAAACCCCAGTTGTCGGACCACGCGTCGTTGGCGATATCGACGATGGTGCGCAGCTCTGCGGCAAGCCGTTTCTTGTCGAGGGATCTTATCCGGATGTCGTGATCGGCGCGCGCCTTTGCAGCAGCTAGCATCACGCCGCGCGGCAAGGTCCCTGTGTCGGCAAACCCATAGGCGATGAGGTCCTTGGCCTTGCCGAAGCCCAGCTCTGTCAGTCTCGCTGCATAGTAGGGCCGGGCATGACCCATCATGATCGACGGTGGCGTGTCAAATCCCTCGACCAGCAGGCCTGATTCATCATTGATCGAGAAGCTGAAAGGCCCCTGCATGTGCCTGGCGCCGCGGTCCAGCAGCCACGAGCCGGCCGCCTCGGTGAGAGCAGCCATCACGCTGGCATCGTCCTCAGCCTCGAGAAATCCAAACTGCCCGACGCCATCCTGGTAGCGTGCTGTGCGAAGCGAGCAGAGCTGGGCCGAAATGCGCCCGACGGGCCGCCCATCGCGGACTGCCAGAAACAGCTCGGCCTCGGCATGTTGGAAATAGGGATTTCTGCGGCGGTCGAGGTGCTCCTGGCGCTCGACATGGAGGGGCGCCACCCAATGCGGGTCGCTCCGATAAAGCGCGAAGGGCACGTCGAGAAAGGCCTTGACGTCGGCCTTGCTGCGGACCGGGCGGATGCTGACGCTCTGGACCATGGCCCCGCATAACCCTTGCCGGGGATGAACTCAAGCATGCCAGTCTGCCTTGACGCCGCCGTGTGCAGCGTTTATGCGCGCCGCCATGATCACGAAGGTGTATGGCCGCTCGCGACGAGGAGCCCGCATTGTGCGCGGTACACGGCCTTGCGGTCCTCCATCCCATTGACGGGTGCGGGCGCGTCGAGGCTTCCCTCTGTCCATCGAACACCTGGAACTTTTACCATGAACGGATCTTTGGTCTGCCATGACACGGCCCCAGATGACATCGCTGCAATCGAACATCTTCTCGACCTGAGCTTCGGTTCAGGCCGCCACAGCAAGACTTCCTACCGGCTGCGTGAGGGCAACACGCCTGTGCCCGGCCTCTCTCTGGTGGTGCGTGATCAAGGCGTGCGGCTGGCCGGCTCGATCAGTTTCTGGCCGCTCGCAATCGGTGTAGGGCAGAGCAAGGCGCTGTTGCTCGGGCCGCTTGCGGTTCACCCTGACCGCCAGAAACTCGGCATCGGGCTTGAACTGATGCGTCAGGGCCTGGCCCGGGCGCGCGAGCAGGGGCACGGACTTGTGCTGCTGGTGGGCGATGAGCCCTACTATGCACGGGTTGGGTTCCGCAGGCTGCCACCGGGCCTTGTGACGCTGCCCGGCCCGGTCGATCCCAATCGGTTTCTCTACCTCGAACTCCGGCCCGGAGCGCTGCAGGGCGTGTCTGGTCTGGCGCAGGCGCCGCGCTCAGCGGCCCTCGCGATACCAGAGGGCGCCCAGGCCGAGGAGAAGTACGGCCAGGCTTAACAGCGTGGCAAAGATGGGCGTGTCGGCCACCGCGGTCACGCGATAGGCATGGTTGGCGCGAAGCCCAATCCAGCCCGCGCCGGTCATCGGCCTGCCCGGATCTACCTTCACCGCTCGTGGCATCGCGTCCTGCAGCCAATGCATGCCGCCGCCCGTCGCAGCAGCAATAGGGGCCAGCACCGCAGCGGTGGCAATCAGCGAGGACATCTCGCGGGCATCGGCGCTGCCCGCGGCGGCGACGGCGATGAGCTTGCCATCGCTCAGCCGGTAGAGGCCAGCCTCGGTCACGGGAAGAACGCCCTGGAAGCGGCCAGGTGATGCCTCCCGCAGCTTGACCGTCTCGGTCCTGCCGGACGGCAGGGTCACGACGACGGGCTCTGCCGTGTCTGCCATGGTGCGGCGCTCGATCACCAGGTCCTTGCCGGCCTGGCGGCCGCCCAGCGCCTCTTCCTCAAGATCAGGTTCCTTCATGAGCCAATGCGCCATCCGGCGCAGCAGTTCGGTCTGCGGCCCGCCACCATCATAGCCACGCGCCCACAGCCAGCCCTGATCGGAGAGCAGTTGCGCCACGCGCCCATCGCCCTGGCGTGACAGGACCAGCAGCGGCCGGGCGTCAAGTCCGGACATGACCGTTTCCTCCGGCTTGGCATCGGTATCGACCAGACGGAACCACCGCCCCCAGGAGGGCTCTTCACCGGAGGATCCCGGCAGTTCGCGTGTGACCGGGTGTTTGCGTCCTTGCTCGGTGAGTTTGGGCTTGAAGGGCCCCTCGGCAACCTTGCCGGTCGGTGCAGCGGCGATGACGTCAGAGAGCGGCGTGTAGTAGAGCCCGTCCTCATCGGCGAGGTCCGGTCCGGAGGCGATCAGTACTGCGCCGCCTTCGGCCACATAACGCGCGATATTGGCCATGTAGGCAGCTGGCAGAACGGTCTGGCGGCGATACCGGTCGAAGATCACGAGGTCGAACTGGTCAAGCTTGTCCACGAACAATTCGCGGGTGGGAAACGCGATCAGCGCAAGCTCGCGGGTGGGCGTTCCATCCTGTTTTTCGGGTGGCCGCAGAATGGTGAAATGAACGAGGTCAACAGAAGGGTCTGCCTTCAGCAGGTTGCGCCACGCCCGCTCGCCAGGGTGGGGCTCGCCCGACACCAGCAGCACGCGAAGCCTGTCGCGTACGCCCTCGATCACCGTGACGGCGCGGTTGTTCTGGAGCGAGATTTCGCCTGCCAGCGGCGGAACTGCAATTTCAATGATGTTTTGCCCGCCGTGGCTCATGGGCACACTTAAACTGACGGACTGGTTCGGGGTCACGTCAGCGACAATGGGTTCCGCACCACCTGCCACGACGGTGATCGACACGGGTGTGCCGGGTCCATTGGTCTCCTCGACCCGGAAGGTGACGGTCTGCTCCTGCCCAACCATGCCGAAGCGGGGTGCCTTCTCCAGCACGATGCGCCGGTCACTTTCGCTGCGCGATCCGCTGATCAGGCCGTGCACGGGTCCGCCGATGCCGCTGCGCGCGGCCTCCTCGGGCGCATCGTGGATCTGACCGTCGGTGATCATGATTGCCCCGGCAAAACGCTCCGGTGGAATGTCTGCAAGTGCTTGGTTCAGGCCAGCAAATGCCCGGGTGCCATCATCCTCCGCGCTGATGCCCGAGGTGACCTCGACCACGCGCAGTTCGGTGCCGGGCAGCCCTGCCACAGACTGGCGCAGCGCTTCGGCCGCCGCGTCGGTTCGCGCCCTGCGTTCGTCGCTCTGCTGGCTCAGGGAGCGGTCAATGACGGCCACGGCAATGTCGCTCAGTTCCTCGCGGGTTTCGTTGCGGATCACCGGATTGACCAAGGCTGCCAGCAGCAGCAGCAGCACCAGGGCGCGCAGCAGGCTGCCGCGCGCGCGCGCAAGGCCGAGCAGAACGACGAGCAGGACTCCCGCCGCAGCCAGAACGGCAATCACCATCCAGGGCAGGGCGGGGGCGAGGGAGATGCTCCACGACATCATTGCCCGAGCCTTTCCAGCAGAGCGGGAACATGCACCTGATCAGCCTTGTAGTTGCCTGTCAGGGCATACATGACGATGTTGATCCCCGTCCGGACCGCAAACTCCCGTTGCCGGTCTGAACCCGGGATCACCGCGTACAGCGGCTCTCCCATCTCATCGAGCGCCCAGGCGGCGGCATAATCATTCGAACCGATGATGATGCCACTTACTCCGTCGGCATTGTTGGCGGAGGCTCCAGCACTGTCGGCTGCCTCCACCCAGAGCTTGCCGCCGTCGTAACGGCCGGGAAAATGGTCGAGCAGGTAGAAGCTCTTGGTCAGAACGTGACTGGGCGGCACCGGTTCGAGCGCAGGAATGTCAAGCTTGGCGAGGATGCGCCGCAGCGCATCGGCCGAGGCTGTGGTGCCGCCGGACAGGGCGTCTGGCCCCGCGCCGTCCTCGCGCAGGTCAAAGAAGATGGTGCCGCCACCCTTCATGTAGTCATCGATGCGCGCCAGGGCTGCGTCGGATGGAACCGTCGAATCAGGCCGCACTGGCCAATACAGGAGCGGAAAGAAGACAAGTTCGTCATGTTCAATGTGGATGCCGGTGGGATCGCCGGCTTCGACGGAGGTACGCTCGCTCAGCATTTCGGTCAGACCCTTGAGACCCTGCTCGCTGATCCTGTCGATTTCGGCGTCGCCGGTGACGACATAGGCGAGCCGCGTCTGGAGCGCGTTGCTCATTGCAAACTGGTCCGCGCTTTGGGCAAGGCTTGGAGATGGCGGCCAGCACGCCATCACCATCAGCACGGCACCGCCAAGTGCCGCTGCGCGCTGGCGGCTCGTCCTCAGCCGGGCGAGCCCGCCGCCGATCAGCAGCATGGCAAGGCTGTCGGCAAGAAACAGCAGCATCGCAAGAACAAAGGCGTAAGGCCCGAGGGCCAGAGCCGGGCGTGGAGCCAGGCTTGCAACGGTGATGCCGCCGGGCAGATTGCCAATCGGCTCCAGCCGATCGCCGCTGCGAGCAATGTTGAGGGCGCGCTCCTGCTGACCGCGGCGATAGATCCCCGCTGGTGTTGCTGCCCCTGCCTTTGCCGAGTCGATCGATGCGGCTGCAATTGGCTGGATGTCGGGCTCGGGTGGGATCAGTTCGCCGCTGCCGTTCAGGGTGCGGTAGGGCAAAAAGGCCTGGGCGTCCGGCGCGCTCGCGGTCGTGGCTGATCCGCCGCCTGCGGCCGGTGCGAGATCAAGCACCCGCCGGAGCATTTCCACGAACAGCCCCGACACAGGCAGGTTCGACCAATCGGCATTGGCCGTGACATGAAACAGGACGATCAGTCCCTTCCCCTGTTTGCTGGCCGTAACCAGCGGGGTGCCATCACCAAGGCTCGCCCACACCTTGCCTGGCAGTTCGCTGTCGGGTTCGGCCAGCACCTGCCGCGACACGGTCACCCCAGGGTCGCTGTCCAGTCCCGCAAAGGGGCTCGTATCGGGGAAGCGCTGGAGGGGCTGAGGCGTCTCCCAGCTCAGTGCACTGCCGAGCGAGCGGCCACCCTCACGCAACCGGACAGGAATGAGGCCATCCTGCGCTCCAGCCAGACGTGGGCCGGCAAATCGCAACAGCACGCCACCCTTGTTTACCCAGGACGCGATCATCTCCTGCTGATTGGCCGGCAACACGCCAATGTCGGCCAACACCAGCATGGAAAGGCCCTGATCGAGCAGGCCTTTGAGCGCCTCGGTATCGTCTGGTACCGCGATATCGGCATAGGGCTCGAGCGCGCGTGACACGTAATAGAGCGGCGCCAGAAGTGGCTGTGCGGTTTCGGATGCAGTTCCGGACATGAGGCCCAGCGTCTTGCGCCGCCAGCGGTCATCGAGCAGGAAGGTTGCCGCAGCATGCTCCTGGCCGGAGATGGCGATGCGGCTTGCCTGATTGCGAAGTTCGGTGGGCAGCTCGATCGATCCACTTGCATTGGTTGCCCCTGCCGCAAGCCGCAGTGTTGTTTCGCCGAGACTGCGGCCGTTGCCGGCGCGCGCGGCCACCTCGACTGTCTGGTCCTGGCCGCCCGGCGCGCGCAACACCTTCACGGTGATCGCGCCTGTTTCGATGAGAGGTGCCGTCAGTGCCAGCGGCAGGTCCGAGGCCTCGGGCAACAGCGCTTCCACCTGTGCACGGCCTTGGGCGAGGCCCGACAGGCCGGAGGCGAACGCTGCCGCCTTGCCGTCGTCCAATCCATCCGCCAGCCAGATGACGCGCAGCGCCGACTGCGTGGCAAAGGCCTCCCGAAGCCGATCCAGCAGGGCGATACGGTCAGGGTCCAGAGCCTTCGGCACCAGGGCAGCAAGGCGATTTTTCACATCTGTGGCGGCAGCGGCAGCAAGCTCAGGCGGTCGCAGCGTGTGTGTTGTGGTTGCCAAGGTTACCGGTGCCCCTGCCAGTGCCGCCGCGTCCAGGATCTCTGCCATGATGGCGCGCCGCCTGTCCCAGTCCGGGGCAGCCGCCCAGCTGTCGTCGGCAATGAGAAGAATAGCCGTGCGCGAGGGTGAGGCCACATGCCCTGGCGCAAAGACTGGCTGCGACACACCGAGAATGATCAGCCCTGCAAGCAGCAGCCGCAGCAGCAGCAACCACCACGGGGTCTTGTCCGGTTGCTCCTCGCGGTTGATCAGGTCCATGAGCAGCCGGATCGGAGGAAAGCGAACCACCGCGGGCCGTGGCGGCGTGAAGCGCAGCAGCCACCAGATGACCGGCAGCGCCAGGAGGCCCGCAAGAGCGAGCGGCGTTGTGAAGCTTATGGTGCCAAGAAGACTCACCGTGCAGCCTCTCCGGAGATCAGGGCATGCAGTGCAAGCAGCGCGGGCACCGGCGCCTGGTCGGTTCGGTGGATCAGGAAACTCCAGCCCAGCCGGCGGCACAGCGCGCTGAGTTCCGCGCGATGGGCGGACAGCCGCTCGCCATAGGCGCCGCGCAGGGTTTCCGCCCGCGCTGACAGAAACCTGAGCGGCCCGGCCATGTCCTGGAATTCGGTCCGTCCCTGGTAGGGCAGTGTCTCCTCGGCAGGGTCCATGACCTGAATGACGTGGCCCTTCACGCCAGCTTCGGCAATCGGCGCCAGGGCGTGTGCGATGTCACTGACAGGGTCGAGAAAATCGCCAAACAGCATGGCGTGCGAGAAGCGCCGCAGCCGTTGCGGCACTGGCAGGCCGGGGCCATCTCCTGCAAGCAGCCAGCCTGCCAGCTTGACGAGTTGCGAGCGTGCATGATCGGGTTGAAACGGCGCTCCGAGTCCGCCCACCTGCTCTTGCCCGCGCAGCGCCAGCGCTCCTGCCGCCAGCGCCAGAAGGCGGGCGCGCTCCAGCTTGCTGACGGCTGCCAGGTGTGAACGGAAGGTCATGGATATGGCCGGCGAACACCAGAGCCACAACGTGTTGGCGGCCTCCCATTCATTCTCGCGAATGAACACCCTGTCTGAGCGCGCGGATTTGTGCCAGTCGATGCGCTGGGTTGAATCGCCCGCACTGTAGGGCCGGTATTGCCAGAATGCTTCGCCGGGTCCCGAGCGCTTGCGGCCATGCTCGCCGAGGATCACCGTGGCGGCAATGCGCTGGGCTTCCACCAGCAGCGGTGGCAGTGCCTGTGTCTGCGCGGAGGCGCGGCCGGCCAGTGCGAGGGCGCTGTGCTGGGGCATGGGATCAGTCGATGAGCCGGGAGAGCCGCTCGATGACACCGTCAACAGTGTGGCCGTCGGCACGGGCCGTGAAGTTGAGCGCCATGCGGTGGCGGAACACGGGTCCCAGCAGCGCCATCACATCATCCAAAGAGGGCGACAGCCGGCCCTGCAGCAGCGCTCTGGCGCGCGCACCCAGCATCAGCGCCTGCGAGGCGCGCGGTGATGGGCCCCAGGCCACATTGCCGTTGATGAAGGCATCCGCCTCCGGGCCGGGGCGCGCGGCGCGCACCAGCCGAAGGATCGCCTCCGCCACCTGTTCGCCCACCGGAACGATCCGCGTCAGGCGCTGTGCCGCCATGAGTTCGTCCGCGTTCAGCACGTTGCCCACATCCTCTTCGGCTGCGCCCGTCGTTGCAAACAACATCCGCCGTTCGGCATCGAGAGAAGGGTAGGGAACATCAATCTGAAGCAGGAACCGGTCGAGCTGTGCTTCGGGCAGCGGATAGGTTCCTTCCTGTTCGATCGGGTTCTGGGTGGCCAGCACGTGGAACGGCCGCGGCAGGTCGTGGCGCAGGCCTGCCACCGTCACGTGACGTTCCTGCATCGCTTGCAGAAGTGCCGACTGGGTGCGCGGCGAGGCACGGTTGATTTCGTCCGCCATCATCAGCTGGCAGAACACGGGGCCCGGCAGAAAACGGAATTCTCGGCGGCCCAGCTCGGATTCTTCCAGAACTTCTGATCCGAGAATGTCGGCGGGCATCAGGTCCGGGGTGAACTGCACGCGCTTCTCGGCCAGACCCAGTACCCGTCCAAGTGTGGTGGCAAGCTTCGTCTTGGCAAGGCCCGGCGCGCCGACCAGCAGGGCATGACCACCACCCAGAATTGCGGTGAGGGCCTGCTCGATCACATCGTCCTGGCCGAAGATCACCTTGCCGATGGCCGTCCTGACCTCTTGCAGCCGCGCTGCCGCGGCTTCGATCTCTGGGATGATGTTGCGATCGGCTTCGGAGATGCTTGGCATGGGTCTCGCTCGTGATCTTGAGGGCGGGAGAGGCCCGGCGTCAGGGCCGGCGTCGACGACTATCTGTTTCGGAAAGGAGAATGGCCTAAAAGAGGCGGGCGTGACAGCCCCCCGTCCTGTGTTATGAGCAAACCATGACGATGGATCACCAGGATGTGGCGAATCCCCTGAAGGGCCTCGGCCAGGCTCGTTCGGCTGGTGGCCGGCCACCGGTCCACCTCTGGAATCCGCCCTTTTGCGGCAACATCGATATGCGCATTGCCGCGGATGGCACATGGTACTATCTCAATTCGCCGATCGGCCGTAAGCCTCTGGTGCAGCTTTTTGCCTCGGTTCTGCGGCGCGAGCCCGATGGCAGCTATTGCCTCGTCACGCCCGTCGAGCGTGTTGGGATCAAGGTTGAGGATGCTCCCTTCACAGCCGTGCGCATGCAGTTGAGCGGCACGGGCGATGCGCAGACCATCTGCTTCGAAACCAATGTCGAAGACCGTGTGACGGTGGGCTCCGGCCATCCATTGCGCTTCGCCGAGGAGGCTGGAACGGGTGGTCTGAAGCCTTACGTGCTGGTGCGGCCCGGCCTTGAGGCGCTTGTCACGCGGGCATTGTTCTATGATCTGGTGGCGGCGGGGTCGGTTTGCGAGGACTGGTTCGGTGTCTGGTCGTCGGGCGAGTTCTTTGCGATGCAGAAGGCGAGCGACATCGGAGTTGGTGTGTGACGGCTCGCTTTGATGAGGCGGAGCTGAGGTCACTCGCGCCGCTCCGGCTGCACCAGGCCCCGCCCGTTGAGCACCGGCGCAGTGATGATGACCTGAACCCCGAGGCTCGCATCATTCCGGCGGGAGAGGCGCCCAAGCCTGCCGCCGTGCTGGTTCCGCTGGTGCCGCGATCGAGCGGCCTCAACATGGTGCTGACCCAGCGCCAGCCTCATCTTACCAGGCATGCGGGCCAGGTTGCCTTCCCTGGCGGGCGGATTGACGACACCGATGCGGGCGTTGTGGAGGCGGCCCTGCGTGAAACGGCAGAGGAGACCGGCATCACCTCCGGCTTCGTCGAGCCTTTGGGCTTTCTCGACACCTACCTCACAAGCACCAACTACCGTGTGATGCCGGTGGTGGCCCTGCTGCGGCCGGGCTTTGCGCTCGTGCCCCAGGAGGCCGAGGTGGCCGAGATTTTCGAGGTCCCGCTCGCCTTCCTGATGAATCCCGCCCATCATGAACGTCACGCGCGGGAGTGGCAGGGCCGGCAACGCTTCTACTATGCGATGCCCTGGCAGGGGCGTTATATCTGGGGGGCCACTGCCGGCATGATCCGCAACATGTATTCGCTTCTCTACGAGACATCATGAACGCTATTCCCAGCCTTGCCGCCGCCGACTGGCTTCAGGCGCCGCCGCTCCGCCGCATCTTGGAGGTTATCGCCGCAGCTGGTGGCGAGGCGCGCGTTGCAGGTGGCGCCGTGCGCAACGCCCTGATGGGGGAGCCTGTCACGGAGGTCGACCTCGCAACCACGCTGTCGCCGGAGGCGGTGTCGGCTGCCTGCATGGCTCAAGGCCTTGGCGTTCACCCGACGGGGATTGCGCACGGCACCCTCACCGTGGTGGCCGATCATCAGCCCTTTGAGGTCACAACGCTCCGCCACGACGTTGAAACCGACGGCCGGCGCGCCATTGTCCAGTTTACCGATGACTGGCGGGCGGACGCCCGGCGCCGGGATTTTACCATCAATGCGCTCTATTGCGATGCAAGCGGCACGGTCTACGATTACGTGGGGGGCTATGCCGATATCCTGCGCCGCCGCGTGAGTTTTGTTGGCAGCCCGGCACAACGCATTTCCGAGGACTATCTCCGAATTCTGCGCTTTTTCCGCTTCCATGCCCGTTATGGCGAGGGAGATCCGGATGCGGCAGGGCTTGCGGCCTGCGTGGCGGCGGCCTCCCACCTCGATGGTCTGTCGGCCGAGCGTGTCCGGCAGGAGATGTTCAAGCTGATGGTGGCGCCCGGCGCCATCGCAACCCTTCAGTTGATGGCTGCCTCGGGAATTCTCGGCCGTCTTCTTCCGTATACGGAAGACTGGAGTGTGCTGACGCGCCTGCCACCCGATCCGATTCTGCGCCTGGCCATTCTTGCCCGGGAGCCGCTGACCATGAAAGACCGCTGGCGGCTCTCCAACCACGAGGTGCGGCGGCTTGAGGCCCTTGTTTCGCTTACGCCGCCGCAGCCTGGGTTGCGGCCACAGGAGCAGCGCGTCATTCTCTATGAAGTGGGCAGGCAAGCCTGGTGTGATATGGTGCTCATCGGTTGGGCACGGTCTGGCGCGGCCATGGATGATCCCGCCTGGCAGGAACTGTTTGATCTGCCAGAGCATTGGCAGGCACCTGTCTTTCCGGTGTCGGGGCGGGATCTTCTTGCGATGGGCATGGCGCCCGGGCCGGGCGTCGGCGATGCGTTGCGCAAACTTGAAGACTGGTGGATGGCTTCCGGGTTCGCGCCCGGGCGCCAGGACCTGCTCGACAGACTGAAGTGATGGAGGATGGCATGGCGGATATTCTGGTGATGAAGACGAAGGGCAAGACGGCGCCCGCCGTGGAGAAGGGCAAGCCCGACCGGACGAAGCTGATCGCGGGCAAGTACCGCACGCGCACTTGGAATCATTTCACCGGCGAGGCAGACAGGCTCTATTGCGGCATATGGGAATCAACCCCCGGCAAGGTGCGTGTCGACTACAAGGAATGGGAGTTTTGCCATTTCATCTCTGGCAAGGCGGTTCTCACCAACGACGAGGGCAAGTCCTGGACGCTTCGGAAAGGTGATGCCTTCATCATTCCGGCCGGCTTCAAGGGCAGCTGGGAGACGGTGAAGCCGGTGCGCAAGCACTATGTGATCCTGATGCCGGAGACCGGGCCAGAGACGAAGGCGCGGACGCGGGCCAAGGGCAAGGCCAGATCATGATGAACTCAGTCCTCGTCACGGGCTCGGCGCGGCGCATCGGGCGTCAGCTGGCGCTCGATCTCGCCCGGGACGGGTGGGACGTGGCCGTGCATTGCAACGAATCTCTCGCCGAGGCCGATGACGTGGCAAGGCAGATCCGCGAACTCGGCCGGCGGACCGTCGTGGTGCGGGGTGATCTCTCTAACCCCAATGTACCAGACCAATTGATTGCCGAAGCCTCGGCCGCGCTGGGAGGCCTTAACTGTCTCATCAACAATGCCTCTCTCTTTGAGCCGGATGAGGTCGGCAGCATCACCCACCGGAGCTGGGCCGAGCACATCGACACAAATCTGCGTGCCCCCATCTTTCTCTCGCAGGCTTTTGCGCGGCAGTTGCCGGCCGGTGAGGAAGGCAACATCATCTCGATCAT
The DNA here is from genome assembly GCF_044238155.1 of Aestuariivirga sp. Taxonomy (GTDB): domain Bacteria; phylum Pseudomonadota; class Alphaproteobacteria; order Rhizobiales; family Aestuariivirgaceae; genus Aestuariivirga. Next base: position 17,962 of record NZ_JBIIDX010000037.1, read on the forward strand.
CGATCAGCGGGTCTGGAAGCTGAATCCCAAGTTCTTTTCCTATACGACATCGAAGTCCGGGTTGTGGACGGCAACCCGAACCCTGGCGCAGGCCCTTGCGCCAATGATCCGCGTCAATGCGATCGGGCCCGGCCCGGCCCTGCCGTCCGCGCGCATGGACATGGCGGAGTTCGAAAAGCAGTCCGCTCTGACGCTTCTTGGCCGCGGCACGTCGCCTGGGGAGATTTCCGCGGCCGTCAAATTCATATTGTCCCAGCCGTCGCTCACCGGCCAGATGATCGCGCTGGATGGTGGCCAGCATCTGGTCTGGCAGACTCCCGATGTGACCGAGGTGAATGAATGAAGAAGCCGATCATCAGCCATCACGTGGCAAACGCCTCGGCGGGCTTGCGCCATGTGTTCGTGCGCGATCTCGAGATGAAGGCGCTGATCGGCATCCATGACCATGAGAAGCACCAACCCCAGCGCATCATCGTCAATATCGACCTGTCGGTGGAAGAGGGCGCTGGTCCGCTGGACGACGACATCAGCCACGTCGTCTCCTACGAGGTCGTGGTGCGCAAGGTCGAGGCCATCATCGCGGAGGGCCATATCAATCTGGTTGAGACGCTCTGCGCCAAGATTGCCGCGGCCTGCCTGCGCGACAAGCGCGTCAGGGCTGCCCGGGTCCGGGTGGAGAAACCCGACATCTTCGCCAATGCGAGGAGCGTTGGCGTCGAGATCGAGCGGCAGCGCTAGCCTGCCCGTGTCGTCAGGCAAGGAGCGGGCGGGATGAACGGCGAGGACGAGGCGGTCGAAGAGACGGGCTCTGCCGTGATCCGGGACGCGGTGGCCCGGCTTCCGGGCAAGCCTGGCGTCTACCGCATGTTCGACGCCAAGGGTGATGTGATCTATGTCGGCAAGGCCCGGAACCTGAAGAGCCGGGTATCGAATTATGCCCGGCTCACCGGGCACTCGGCGCGCATTGCCACCATGATATCGCTGACCACAGCGATGGAATTCGTCACCACGGCGACGGAGGCCGAGGCGCTCCTTCTGGAAGCAAACCTCATCAAGAAACTGAAGCCACGCTTCAACGTCATACTGCGTGACGACAAGTCCTTTCCCTACATTCTCATCGCCAGGGATCATCCCGTGGCGCAACTCGTCAAACATCGCGGCGCGCGCAGCCGCAAGGGCAGTTACTTTGGCCCGTTTGCCTCGGCTGGTGCGGTAAACAGGGCCATCAACACGCTGCAGAAGGCCTTTCTGCTCCGCACCTGCTCGGACAGTGTCTATGCCAATCGTACCCGGCCGTGCCTTCTCTATCAGATCAAGCGCTGTGCAGCGCCCTGTGTAAACTATGTTTCGCCTGAGGCGTACGAAGAGCTCGCAACAGAGGCGGAGGCCTTCCTTGCCGGCAAGAGCCAGGTGGTGAAGGCCGATCTTGCGCGCCAGATGGAGGCCGCCGCCGAGGCGCTTGATTTCGAGCGCGCCGCCAGCTTTCGCGATCGTATACAGGCGATGAGCTTCGTCACCCAGACGCAGGGCATCAATCCGCAGGGTATCGAAGAGGCGGATGTGTTCGGGCTGGCGCAGGAGGGCGGACAGTGCTGCATCCAGGTCTTCTTTTTCCGATCCTTCCAGAACTGGGGTAACCGAGCCTATTACCCAAAGGCAGACAGGGGCCTGGCGGCATCCGAGATCCTCGCGTCTTTCCTGGCTCAGTTCTACGACGACAAGCCGGTGCCCGGTCTGGTCCTGCTTTCACAAGACATCGAGGAGCGTAGCCTGCTCGAGGAAGCGCTTTCCACCCGCGCCGGGCACCGCGTCGAGGTGGCGGTGCCACAGCGTGGCGAAAAGAAAATTCTGGTTGAGCATGCGCTGAGCAACGCCCGGGAGGCCCTCGGCCGCAAGCTGGCCGAGAGTTCTTCGCAGATGAAGCTGCTCGAGGGCGTGCAGCGCGTATTCGGCCTTGGCGATGCGCCGCAGCGCATTGAGGTCTATGACAACTCCCACATCCAGGGCGCGCATCCGGTTGGTGCGATGATCGTCGCAGGGCCCGATGGTTTTGTGAAGTCACAGTATCGGAAGTTCAATATCCAGTCGGAAAGCAGCGGCTCGGACGATTTTGCCATGATGCGCGAGGTGCTGACCCGCCGCTTCACCCGTCTCCTGAAAGAGCAGCAGGACGATGACCAGGCCTGGCCCGACCTGGTGCTGATTGATGGTGGCCAGGGGCAGCTTTCGGCGGCAAAGGCGGTGCTTGATGAACTGGGCCTCGCGGACCTGCCGGTGGCAGGCATCGCCAAGGGTCCGGACCGCGATGCTGGCCGCGAGCACTTCCACGTGCCGGGCCGGGCCTCATTCATGCTGGAGGGCCGCGACCCGGTTCTCTATTACATTCAGCGCCTGCGGGATGAGGCGCACCGCTTTGCGATTGGTTCGCACCGGGCGAGGCGCTCACGCGCCATCGGCTCCAGCCCGCTCGACGAAGTACCCGGTATTGGCCCGCTGAGAAAGAAGGCCCTGCTGCAGGCATTTGGCTCTGCCCGGGCGGTGACACGGGCGCCGGTGGCCGATCTTGCTGCGGTCGATGGCGTGAGCCATGCACTGGCGCAGGCTATTTACGACCACTTCCATGACGGTGCAGAATGAAAAGACCCATGGTTGAACGCGAATCAGACAAGACACAGTCCTATTCGAAGGTGTGGAACCTGCCGAACCTCCTCACCTATGGGCGCATCGTCGCGGTGCCCGTCGTGGCCGGGCTGCTGCTGTGGGGCGGAAACGGTGCGCGCTGGACCGCCCTTGCCATCTATGTCATCGCAGCCATCACCGACTTTCTCGATGGCTATCTGGCACGGCGCTGGCAGCAGCAGTCATCACTCGGCCGCATGCTGGACCCGATCGCCGACAAGGTGCTGGTCGCCGTGGTTCTGCTCGTCCTGTGTGCCGATGACATCCTCCGCGGCGGGCACATCTGGGCAGCCATGATCATCCTTTCGCGCGAGGTGCTGGTTTCGGGACTTCGTGAATATCTGGGCGAGTTGCAAGTGTCGGTTCCGGTGACCCGGATTGCCAAGTGGAAGACGACGGTTCAACTCGTATCCATCGGTTTCCTGATTGCCGGGCCTGCGGGTGACACGATCCTGCCTTACACCACCCAGATGGGCATTGCCCTGCTCTGGATCGCGGCGGGACTGACGCTCTATACGGGTTATGACTATTTCCGCGCCGGCCTGCGTCATGTGGTGGACTAGGTGAAGATTCTCTATTTTGCCCGAATCCGGCAGATAGCTGGGCGCAGCATGGAGGAGGTCGAGGTGCCGCCGTCCGTGAGGACCGTCAGCGATCTGATCGGCTTCCTGAGCGGGCGTGATCCGGCGGTTGCCGCAGCCCTTGCAGAGCGGCGCACTCTCCGCGCGGCCGTCGACCAATTCCACGTGGAGCTGGACTCACCCCTCGACGATGCCCGCGAGGTGGCGTTCTTTCCGCCGGTCACCGGCGGGTGAGTCGGCGCCGCTAGCCTCTCAGCCCGCAGCCACCAGGTCTGCCGCTTTCTCCGCAGTCATCATCACGGCGGCGTTGATGTTGACGGTGATGAGAGAGGGAAATACCGAGGCATCCGCCACATAGAGTCGATCGACGCCAATGACCTTGAGGTCGGGCGTAACCACCTTGCCGATCGCGGCCGTGGCACAGGGGTGGTAGACCGTTTCACAGACCTCACGCACATAGCTCGTCCAGTCAGCCTCGGTCTGAACCGAGGGGCCCGGGTGAACCTCGCGTTTGCAGAGCAACTGCATGGATCGTGTTTTGCCCAGCTGCCGTGTGAACAGCATGGCGCGCAGCAGCAGAGCCAGATCGGAGGGGTCTGAAAAATAGTTGAGGTCGATGACCGGCTGGTCGGTCATGGCCGGTCCTCCAAGCCGGATGCTGCCCTCGCTTCGTGCGCGCGTCACGTTGGGCGAGGCCTTCACGGCTGGTCCGGGCGTGGCCAGCCGGGCGCGGTCGGCATACTTCTCGCGGACGCGAAGGCCGAAGTGAAAGAGAATGTCGGGCGCAGGGGCGTCCGGTTCGAGTTGCAGCATCATGGTTGCCTCGAAGGGACAGATCTCCCAACCTGAAACTTCCTCGTGGGTCTCCCACACCACCGGCGCCGCAACGTGATCGCGCAGGTGGCGCCCGACATGCGGAAGGTCGGCGAGAACCGTGATGCCCTGCGCGCGCAACTCGCTGCCAGGCCCGAGCCCCGACACCATCATCAGTTGCGGCGTCTGAATGGCGCCGCAGGCCAGGATCAC
>NZ_JBIIDX010000176.1:0-6549 GCF_044238155.1 Aestuariivirga sp.
CTGCTGCTCCAGCTGGTGCCACCGTTTGTCGAGTACTGAACTGTTGCACCGGCCTCAGTACTGGTGACAGTGAGCGCACTGGTGTTGGTGAGCAGGTCGTTTGACGACGCGCCGCTATCCGTGGTCAACGCAACATTAAGGCCCTCCGCCGTCGTGTCGACTGCAACCTGCCCCGCTGGAAACAAGGAAATTCCACTGACATCGGGAGAGGCGCCAAATGGATCGACCAGTTTTGCGCCGTTGTGCCGCAGCTCAACGATGGCAAGTTTATCAACATCATCGCCTGATGACGGGGCGTAGGAAAACACCATTGTCGGGCTAACCGATCCGGGAACAAAGCTGGCAATCGCCCCGTTGGACAACAGCAATTCCGGACTTCCATTCGTAACCGCGACCGCCTCAGTAAAGTTCACGACGATCAGCATGGATTCAGCGAGAGCGAGGTGGCCGTCGTTCTTGCCCCACTCGACACTGGCCACATGCGAGCCATTGGCGGGCTCCTGACGTACCGGCCATGCCGACAGTCTGTTGACGTCGACGCCAGCAATTCGATCAGGATGGGCATCGCCATTCAGATCTGCAAACAACACCACGAGGCCATCATTTTGCCGATACCAGATAGAGCGCGGCTCTGGCTGGTCGCCACTCCACGAGAGTGAATTGCCCTTTCCAAACCCGCTGCCGGCCGCAAGAAACTCGGTGATGATATCGGCCATCACCTCACTAAGATCAGGATCGAAAAACGTTGACGTCCGCTCGGCTGCTGATGCCACAGGATCAGCTGGCGGCTCTTCCGGCACCACGAAGGCACCCTCACCAATATCGAACATTTGGACAACATCAAGAGCGGTCGCAGATCGCAGATCGCCATCAATTTCATTCAGAAGCGCGAGTGATGGGACTTGCTGCCAGACGCTGCCAGTCCACACATAACTGCTGCCAAAGCCAAGGGCGGCGTAGTCCTGAACGCCGATCGCTTCCATCAACATGACGGCCTCGATCTTCCGTGTTCCCAACGGGGGCTCCTTGATATGGTCAGCACGCCGCCTCCTTTCTCGCTCACATATCCAATGACGACCCGTGCTTTGGACTTTAGCTCCTAACGCCTAATGGCTTTCTGGTTAACTCCGCACCAAACAAAACAAGAAAAACGAATGATCGATCTCCAATCATGCCAATCACGGCATAATCCATGCTTTGTGATTAATACTGACTTCCGGGATACTTGAAGAACACATCTACAGTTCACCAAGCACTTTCTACCTGATGTCGTTCCTTCATCCTGATCTTGTCGATTGACAGATGCTCACGCAATCCAGCCAATAATTCACAACAATGATCTCAACATAAAACCGATCAGTAACGCTTGTGCAGGAGAATGAGCCGGATCTGACAGCACTCAAGATGAGACTTCCGCACTGAATCAAGGCGTAGGTTATGACCAGACTTTCTGATGCAAAAAGCGAATTTCGACGTGCAGTATTCATTCTCGCTGCCTTTTCGGCAGTGATAAACGTCTTGTTGCTGGCACAGCCGATCTATTCGATCCAGGTTTATGACCGCGTTCTTCTGTCGCGAAGCATCAGTACACTCATCTATATTTCCATCGCCGTTGTCATCACGCTTCTTGCCGCGGCAGCACTTGACGTCATGCGCAGCCTCATCGCAGCACGGGCCGCCCAGAATTTTGAAACCAGACTCAGTGACATTGCGCTTCGCACTGCAATTTCAAGATCAGGCACGACAGCCGCGGGACTCCAGCCCCTCCGGGACATTGCCGCTTTGCGTGCGCTTATTGCATCGCGCGCACTGATCGCCGTTCTCGATCTTCCCTTCGCTCTTCTCTTCATAGCCATGATGTATGCCGTACACCCTGACCTGTTCTGGATCACTGTGGCGGGGGCTGTGCTCGTGATGGTGGTGGCCCTGGTAAGTCAAGTGGTGCTGGCAGGCACTGCTCAGCGGCAGTCCGAGCTCTCCTGCACCGCGAACATCAGGGCCGAGTACATCACACGAAATGCCGATAGTCTCACGGCGATGGGAATGACGGGAAATGCCATGAACATGTGGGGCGAGGCGCAGGCAGGAAGCCTCCTGGCCGCAGACTCTGCAGCGACCCTCAACGCCTGGTTTGGTGGTCTTTCGAAGTTTCTCCGCTATGCGCTGCAGTGCGCCGTGATGGGGTATGGTGCGCTGCTGGTTCTGGAAAACCAGATGTCCGCCGGGCTGATGTTTGCGGCGTCACTGATTTCCGGCAAGGCGCTGCAGCCCATTGACCAGATGATAGGATCATGGCGCCAGCTCGCTGCAGCCCAGCAGGCCTGGGCGCGCGTGAAGGACTTTACGGCAAGGAGTGGCCAGGATCGTAATCACACCGCGCTTCCCACACCGTTTGGCGTGTTGGAGGCGCAGGACCTGCATCAACCGGATGCCATGGGAGCTGCGCGTCTGCCCGTTCTGTCACGCATCACTTTCCGGCTCGATCCGGGCGAGATCGTTGCGGTCGTCGGGCCTTCGGGCTCGGGCAAGTCGACACTTGCCCGGATGCTGGCGGGTGCATTGAAGCCTCGCAGTGGCCATGTGCGCATCGACGGCCATGATCTGCAGAACTGGAACCCGGACCAACTCGGACGTGCGATTGGCTACATCGCACAGGATGTCGAACTGCTCCCGGGCACCGTGGCCGACAACATAGCACGCTTCGACCCCGCTTCGAGAGATGAGGACATTGTGTCCGCAGCACAGGCAGCGCATGCCGAAGACCTGATTCAGCGCCTGCCTGCAGGCTTCGACACCATGATCGGGCCAGGAGGCGTTCATCTCTCTGGCGGCGAACGCCAGCGCATCGCACTGGCACGCGCACTTTATGGCAAGCCTCGAATCCTCATTCTTGACGAGCCCAACTCGAATCTTGACCGCTTGGGCGAAGCCGCTCTCATGCGTGCGCTCTTGGAGGCCAAAACCAATGGAGCGACCATTCTCGTCATCACACAGCGCGAGGCTCTTCTCGCTTGCGCCGACAAGATCATGCGACTGCAGAACGGTACCATTGTGGAATTTGACGACAAGGCAGTTCTACTGGCGCGTCACCGCGATGGGTCGGCACGCACCGGACCGCGGCCAGTCATCATTCCCCGGCAAGCGGCAGGTACGTGATGACCAGGCGCCTGACCAAGCCAGGGAACTGGCAGAGCCGCATCCCGGTTTCCTACGCCCGCGCCTGCTTCAGTGGTGTACTGATCGTCGCGCTATTCGGTGGCAGTTTTGGCCTCTGGGCGGCAACTGTTCCCATTTCCGGCGCAGTCGTTGCATTTGGCGTGGTGCGGGCGAGCGGACAGAACAAACTGGTCGACCATCTGGATGGAGGAGTGATCGCCACGATACCCGTACAAGAGGGTGAAGCGGTAATGGCTGGCGACGTTCTGCTTACCATCGATACCACCCGCACCACTGCCGAGCGTGATCGACTGAAAATGGCGCTGATTGCCGCAACCGCTCAGCTGGCCCGAGCACGGGCCGAACAAAAGGGCGCTGAGCAGTTGATCCTGCCGGCAGAACTGGAAGACGATGCGCAGGAAACCGGTGTGAGCGATGACATTGCCCAACAGCGCAATGAATTCGATAGCCGGCGCACGCGACATATCGCTGAACTGGCTGCCATCGACCAGCGAGTGCGGGCAGCGGGCGAGGAGATCGCGGGTCTCGAGACGCAGAAAAGCTCCGAGGAACGCAAGCTCGCCGTGCTGCGCGAGGACCTTGCAAACAAAGAGCGCCTGCTGGCCAAAGGACTGGCATCGCGCACCGATGTCAACAGTTTGCGTCGAGGCGAGGCGGATTCCATGGGCATCATCGGTTCGTTTACCGCGCGGATCGGCGAGCGCCGTTCGGTCATCGCAGAACTGCACCAGCAGACGGTCACAATTGAAGCGAGGCGGCGAGAGGCGGCGGCAAGCGAGGCGAGCGACCTTTCGGCAAGGATCGCCGATCTCACTCAGCAGCTTCGCAGGCAGGAGGACGTATTGGCGAAGTCGGTGATCCGGGCGCCAAATGACGGCATCATTCTGCGCCTGCCAAAGAACACAGTTGGCAGCGCACTGAAGCCCGGCGACGTTGTGGCGGAGTTGCTCCCCACCGGCAATGAGTTGTTGGTTGAGGCGCGGATTGCACCACAGGACATTGATTCCGTGCAGGTGGGTCAGGCAGCGCACCTCCGGCTGGTCGCCTTCAGCAGCAAGACGACACCGGATGTTGCTGGCGAGGTTGATTACGTGTCAGCTGACCGGTTCATCGATTCCAGCGGTACAAATGCGTTCTACACTGCCCGCATCCGGCTGACGGGACCTCTGCCTTCGGAACTGGACGGAAAACCGCTGCAATCAGGCATGCCGGTTGAGGCATTCATAAAGACCGGCGAACGAACCTTCCTCACCTATCTGATCCGACCACTCGAGGACAGCTTCGCGAGGGCCTTCCGCGAGGAGTAGACACCTGGTCTCCAAGCCAGGAGGGTGGTGGGCGATGAGAGACTCGAACTCCCGACATCTTCGGTGTAAACGAAGCGCTCTACCAACTGAGCTAATCGCCCCTTCCCAACCGCATAACGTCCGCACCACCAGCAATCAAGCCAGCAGATTGCGGGCGACGGACACTATTTGTGAGGGCCGAGCTCTGCCAGAGGCTTGACTGACGCCCCTCAGTCTAAATACACTTTAAGGTCACAGAATCAACCTGTTCGTAAAGTTGACCCATCCATGAAGCAACTTTCCGGAGTCCTGACATGAGGACGTCCCTATCCGCCCTGGTATTCGGTGCGCTGCTCGCTCTGGCAGTCGTTCCAGGTCATGCGGAGCGAGCAAAACCCAACATCCTGATGATCATGCCGGACGATGTGGGTTACTTCAACATCGGTGCCTACAGCCATGGCATGATGGTGCCGACCCCCAACATCGACAGCCTGGCAAGCCAGGGCATGCTGTTCACCGATCACTATGCCGAGCCTACCTGCACGCCGGGCCGCGCCGCCTTCATCACCGGCCAGATGCCGATCCGCACCGGGCTTACAACGGTGGGCATTCCGGGCTCGCCCGTCGGCCTCAGCAAGCTCGACCCGACGCTGACCGAGGTGCTGAAGCAACAGGGCTACGCCACCGGCCAGTTCGGCAAGAACCATCTGGGCGACCGCAACGAGCATCTGCCCACCGTGCATGGCTTCGACGTGTTCTACGGCAATCTCTACCATCTCAACTCCGAGGAGGAACCCGAGGACCCGGACTGGCCGAAGGATCCCGATTTCACCGCCCGCTACGGCCCGCGCGGCGTTCTCGACTGCAAGGCGACAGACGCTGAGAACCCGGCCGCCGCCGATCCGCGCTTCGGCGCCTGGGGCAAGCAGGTCTGCACCGACACCGGCCCGCTCACCATGGAGCGCATGCTGACCATCGACGAGGATTTCACAAGGCGCACCGTCGCCTTCATGCGCGAGTCGGCGGCGGCGGGAAAACCGTTCTTCGCCTGGTATGCGCCCTCGCGCATGCACATCTACACGCATCTGAGGCCCGAGAGCCGCTATCTGGCGCAGCCTTATTCATCGGCCGAAGATCTCTATGGCAGCGGACTGATGGAACATGACGGCTATGTCGGCCAGCTGCTGCGTGCGCTTGATGACATGAAGGCGGCGGACAACACCATCGTGCTCTACACCTCCGACAACGGCGCCATGGCCGCCTGGTGGCCCGATGGCGGCACCACGCCGTTCCGCAGCGAGAAGGCCACCACATGGGAAGGCGGCGTGCGCGTGCCGATGCTGATCCGCTGGCCGGGGCGCATCCCGCCGGGCTCGGTGTCGAACGGCATCCAGAGCCACATGGATCTGTTCACGACGCTCGCCGCCGCGGCGGGCGTGCCCGACGTGGCGGCGAAGCTGCTGGCCAGCCACAAGGTAAAGATCGACGGCATCAACAACCTCGCCAACTGGACGCAAGGCGCGCCGTCGAAGCGCGAGACACAGATTTTCTACAATGAGAGCCAGATGACGGCCGTGCGCATCGGGCCGTGGAAAACCCATTTCAAGGAGCGCAACGGCTTCTTCGACTATTTCCGCGACAGCGCGCTGGTGTTCAACCTGCGCATGGACCCGCTGGAGCAGCGTGACGGCCACTACTCCAACCTGCTGGCGATGAAGAAGGCCTTCCTGGGCGGCCTGGTGCGCGACCTGCTGGATGCTCACTTCGCCTCGCTGAAGGAATTCCCGCCGCGGCAGGCGGGCGGATCGCTCAAGCCCGGCAGCAGCATGACGCCCTGACCGCCGCAGTGCCGGGATACCGCCACCGCATTCTGGCCGCCGCGCTCTGCGGCATGGCGTGGGCCACCGCCCCGCAGGCGGCGCGCGCGCAGGAGGCGCCAGCCGACCCCCTGCTGTTCACAGGCGAAGGCTGGCGGCTGAAACTCGGCCTCGATGGGGCGGTGCAGACCTCGGGCGAAATCAACAGCTGGTGGAACCTGACGGATGCCTTCCCACCACCCGAGCCCTTCGATCCGGACCGGTCCTGG
>NZ_JBIIDX010000177.1:0-6539 GCF_044238155.1 Aestuariivirga sp.
CTGCCTTGTGATAAGCCTCAAGCGTCGCCGCCGCCGGCAAGCGGCCGGACCCGTTGAAGGCGACGACCTTGCCCTTGCCCCGCGGCATGTAAAGAGCAAAGCAGTCGCCGCCGATTCCGGTGGACCCTGGCTCGACCACACACTGGACGGCGCAGGCGGTTATCGCGGCGTCCATTGCGTTGCCGCCAGACTGGAGTGTGGATATTGCGGCAAGCGTCGAGAGTGGATGCGACGTTGCCGCCATGCCGTTACGAGTGATGACCTGCGAACGGCCCGGTTTCTCCAAATCTCTCAAGTTTCGCCCCCGCTGCGCCGCCGGTTCAGGATTCGCCAGCGCTGTCTTCGTTATTGGCGTTGAGGAATGCGATGAGCGCAGGAGCAGTCTCCAGCACATGTTCACGCATGACGATTTCCGCGCGGTCGGCATCACCAGCCACAAGTGCATCAATAAGGTTCTGATGCTGCTGCAATACGCCAACTGGCTTTTTCACATTGATGAAATAGAACCGCATCTGGGCTTCAAGCATCACGTGGAGCTTCTCGATCTCGCGTACCAGACGCGGCCTGTTCGATAGCCGGCAAAGATATTCGTGGAAGCCCCAGTGCCTCTTGACCCACTGGTCGCATTCATGCTGACCGCGATCCATGCGGAAGAGCAGATCACGAAGATCCTCGATTGCCATGCCGCCCACATTCGCAACGGCATGGCGCATGGCCAGCCCCTCAAGCACCGAGCGCATCTCGAAGAGCTCAAGCAGCTGCTCGGCGTTGAAGTCCGCCACCACGGCACCACGGTTGGGCCGGATGGTCAGCAGGCCTTCCGCATCAAGGCGCCGGAATGCCTCGCGCACCGGCATTCGGCTCATGCCGATTTCGCCGGCAATTTCCTCTGGGCGCAAGCGCACGCCAGGCTTCAGTTCGCCCCGCCTGATGCGATTGTGCAGGTATGTGTAGGCTGCAAGTTCAGCAGATGCGGCATCCCCCCCGTCACCATCCCTCACCATGTTGCGACTACCCTCTTGTCAGGCATGAAGAGCCGCCCGAGCGGCTTGCACGATGCTTGTTTATTACGTATCATCATTGGATACAAGAATGCAAAACTCGATATGGCAGGGACGGCATGACCAAAACCAGGGAAATCATAGATCTTGGGCGCGAATTGTTTAACGGAATGCCCAACATTGGTGGTGTTCAAATCGCCTTCTTCCCCATTGAATCGTACGACGGCCTGGGAACTTATACAGACGGCAAGCTCGAGATGGAATCGCGGATGATCCTGATGCCGGAGCATTGCAGCACCCATGTCGATGCTCCCCGGCACTTCGACCGCAACGGCATTCCGGTTGGCAAGGTTCCGCTCGAACAACTCATTTGCCCGGGAAATCTCTATGATTTCACCTGGAAAAAGAACAACGAGGCGATCACCATCGCCGACTTCGAGGCAGCCGAGAAGAAGACAGGCAAGCCGATCGAGCCCGGCAAGGCCATAATATGCTGGACCGGCCGCGACAAGACGTGGGGACAGGGAAACTGGATCAAGGAGCGGCCATTCATACCCACCGACACCGCGGAATGGCTGGTAAAGCGCGGCATGACACTATTTTGCACCGACCTGATCGGCATGGATGACCCGGCCGAGTGGTGGTGGCCAACCCACAAGATCTGGCTGCACGCCAATATCTGCATGGTGCAGCAGCTCGCGAACCTTGAAAAACTGCAGGGCAAGGAATTCCTGTTCGTCTGCCTGCCGCTCAACATGCGGGACGGAACGGGCTGTCCGGTGCGGCCCGTGGCTCTCGTATTCTGAAAAGCAAAAGACCGCCAGCCCGCGAACCCTATCGGGATCGACGGACCGAACACGCTGCTGCGCCGGGCGGTCTCAGGCGGCCTTCATCAGTCCGCGCCCAGCCAGATCGCGCTCCGCATCAGCCAAGCCAAGCTTGAGCCGCCTCAACAGATCTTCAAGCTCCTCCCCGCTGATGATGAGGGGCGGCGAAATGGCCAGCACATCTCCCAGCGCGCGCAGGATGAGCCCATGATCGAGGCATTTCATCTCGACGAGCTTGGCTGCCGCCACCTCCGGCGGGAACTTTGCCTTGGTGGCCTTATCGGCCACAATCTCCAGGCCACCGATCAAGCCGATCGCTCGCGCTTCGCCGACTATCGACGAGGTCATTGTTTCCTGGAGCCCCTGCTTGAAGCGAGGCGCCAGAGCCCTCACCCTCGAGACAATGTCAAGTTCCTCGTAGATCTTGAGGGTTTCGAGAGCGACGGCGGCCGGAGCCGGATGAGCCGTATATGTATAGCCATGGCCCAGTACGCCGTGACGCACGGAATTATCCGCAACCGCGTCGTAGACGCGATCGTTCATCAGGAGGGCGGACATCGGTAGGTAGCCGCTTGTGAGGGCTTTTGCCAAGACCACCATATCTGGCTCGAGCCCGAAGGTGGTCGAACCGAACATGTCGCCTAGGCGGCCGAAGCCCGAGATGACTTCGTCAACCACGAACAGGATGTCATGCCGCCTCAGTACCGCCTGAACCTTGTCGAAATAGGTGCGCGGCGGAATGATCACACCGCCAACGCCCATCACCGGCTCCGCCCAGAAGGCGGCAATGTTTTCCGCTCCTTCGCGCAGGATCAGCGCTTCGAGACTTTCGGCCAGCCTCGAGGCGAACTCCTCCTCGCTCTCACCCGGCCTGGCGCCACGATATGCACCGGGGAAATCGGCGTGGAGAACATCCGGCGCTGGCACGTCGAAGTCAAAATGATTGCGCGGAACCCCGGTAAGGCTTGAGGTTGCCAGCGTGGTTCCGTGATAGGCAAAATGGCGGGAAATGATCTTCTTTTTCTGCGGCCGGCCGAGCGCATTGTTGTAGTAGCGCACGATCTTCATGGCCGTATCATTGGCCTCCGAGCCGGAGGAAGAGTAGAAAACATGGCGAAGCCCGGCGGGAGCGATGGCAATCAGACGCTGCGTCAGCTCTACCGTAACGTCAGAGATCTTGTTGCCAAACGCATGGTAGCAGGGAAGCGTGCGCATCTGCCGGTAGGCCGCTTCGGCCAGACGGTTCTCGCTGAAGCCCAGCGATGCATACCACAGAGCAGCCACCCCCTCGATGTAGCGCCGACCCTGATCATCGATAACGAACACGCCGTCGCCACGGCTCACGATGAGAGGTTGCCCCTGCTCATTGGCGCGGAGATTTGCATACGGGTGAACGATGTGGGCGCGGTCAATCGCCGAAAGCGAATTGGGATGACTTGACATGATAGCCTACCTTTTTGGCATGAGGCTAATTGCATACACTTATCCATGTCAAATCGTTTTGTCGGATAATTACCCCACAATAAACATTTTTGCTTCCAAGCAAAAACCGCGCAATTTGTTTGTATACGCCGATTTGTGACCGAACTCGGCCTTGACGCTAATGACCCAAAAAGTGTATCCAAACATCCAGACACTGGTGACAAGCACCGGACTGGCCGGGCGCAATGTCTCCGGGTCTCAGGGAGAGAAAAATGCGCTTTGGAAAAATTCTTGCGGCTATGGCGGTGGCGGCGGCGTTCAGCGCCGGAGCAGTTCAATCAGCGAGTGCGGGCCCGGCATGTGAGCCTGACAAGCTCGCCGAGAAATATCCTTCACTCGCGGGCAAGACGATCAAGATCGGCGGCGACCCCCAAACTCCTCCATTCGTGATGCGCGATGCGGCTGACTTCAACAACATCGTTGGTTTCGATGCCGACTTCGCCAAGGCAGTCATGGATTGCCACGGCATCAAGTATGAATGGTTCCTGGCCGGCTGGTCGGGCATCCTGCCGGCGGTGGTGGCCGGACAGGCGGACGTCTTCTGGGACAATCTCTATTACACGCCAGAGCGCGCCAAGGAAGTCGACTACGTGCTCTACATGCAAGCGGCGACGGGTGCGCTGACCCAGGCAAACAACACCAAGGACATCAAGGGCTTTGATGACTTCTGCGGAAATCGCGTCGCGGTTGGCGTGGGAACGGTGGAAGAGCCTCAGGTCCGCAAGCAGGACGAAAAGTGCAAGGCTGAAGGTAAGCCCGGCATTGAAATTCTGACCTACCCGGATGTGGCCGCCGCCATCCGCCTTGTGTCCGACGAGCGAACGGACATCGTGCTCTATGACCTTACGGTGGTCGATGAGCAGGTGAAGAAGGATCCCGCCAAGTTCAAACGCGCCTTCATGATGCTGTCGGGCTTCAACATCGGCACCGCCGTGAAGAATGACAACAAGGATCTGAACCAGGCGATCTTCGACGGCATCCAGATCATGCAGGAAAACGGCAAGCAGGCCGAACTCATGTCCAAGTATGGCGTTGACCCGGCCATGATCGTGAAGGCCGAAATCAAGACGGAATAACCACAACCCTGTGCACACTCTGCTGGGACGTTCCGCTTTCGATGTCTTCTTCGAAAGTGCAGCGTCCCAGTTCAATTTGAACTGCCAACTGGTGAAGCGGGGTTAACGTTCCGGCATGAGCAAATCTCTCAGAAGCCTGATGGACTCTCGCCGCCTGTGTTCGCTTGCAGTCATGCTGGCCGTCGGCATCATCCTTGCGGGCTGTGGCGTGAACTGGACGGGCGGAGACCCCTCCGCGCAGGCGGGGCAGGAACTGCCCTGGTTCGTGGAAGTGCCGAGCTACATCTTCTCGCCCTTCCTGCTGGAGGGCGCCTGGATTGCAATCAAGATCGCCGTGGTCTCCATGTTCTTTGGAGTGATCCTCGGGCTCATACTGGCGCTCATGCGCCTGTCACCACTGTGGCCGCTACGGTCCATCGCCTGGTTCTACATCTGGTTCGTGCGCGGGACACCGCAACTGCTTCAGCTGGTCTTCATCTTCAACGCCCTGCCCCAGGTGGGCCTCAAGTTTGACATCTTCACGGCCGCCGTGATCGGCTTCTCCCTCAACGAGGCAGCCTTCGCCGCCGAACTCATGCGTGGCGGCATCATTTCAGTAAGCCGCAACCAATCGATCGCTGCTGCGTCTCTGGGCATGGGCCCCATGCTGACGCTCCGCCGCATCGTTCTTCCGCAGGCCATGCGGGCAATCCTTCCTGGCCTTGCCAACGATACGATCAGCATGGTGAAGCTGACATCGATCGCCTCTATCATCTTCGTCAACGAACTCACCTTCCGCTCGCAGCAAATCGTTGCACAGAATTTCAAGTTCTTCACCGTCTTCGTTGCTGCGGGCGCAATCTACCTCGTCATCACCAGCCTGATCTCGCTCCTGCAGATGTGGCTCGAGCGGCGCTTCGACTTCGAACGCGACAGGGCGCAGAGTTCCGGCGCCATGGCAAGATTCCTCGGCATGGGCAACAGTTCGGTCAATGAGGACCCACACCCCCCGGCTGCTGCCACTCCCGTGGACCGCGCAGCAACGGGAAAGGCCAGGAAGGCAGCAGCAGATCACGGATGGATCAGCAAGCTGATTTCAACAACCCCCGTGAAGACGGATGTCGGCGGAACCTTCGTCGAGTGCAAGGGCGTGTGGAAGGCCTATGGCAACCGCGAAGTTCTGCGCGGCGTGAATTTCTCTGTGAAGCGCGGCGAGGTCGTCACCATTCTGGGGCCATCGGGATCAGGCAAGAGCACGCTTCTGCGTATGATCAATCACCTTGAGGAGGTTGATAAGGGAGAGATCGTGGTCGATGGTTCCTATGTGGGCTATGACAAGATGGGGGCAAAACCCGTGGCCTCGCGCGATCTCGCCAAGGCCCGCGCCAGCGCCCGCATCAGCATGGTGTTCCAGCACTTCAACCTGTTCAACCATTTCACTGCACTCGAAAACGTGACAGAAGCGCCGATCCGTGTCTATGGCGTCAGCTCCGAGGAGGCACACAGTCTCGGCCGTCAGTTGCTGCGCAGCGTGGGGCTGAGCCGGCACACCGAACATCTGCCGCACCGGCTTTCAGGCGGACAGCAGCAGCGCGTGGCAATCGCCCGCGCCCTCGCGGTGAAGCCAAAGCTCATGCTGTTCGACGAGCCGACATCAGCGCTCGATCCTGAACTGGTTGGAGAAGTGCTTGCAGTCATGCGCGGACTGGCCGAGGCCGGCATGACCATGATCGTCGTCACGCACGAGATCCGTTTTGCACGCGACGTCGCCGACCGCGTTGTCTTCATGGATGGCGGTGAGATCATCGAGGAGGGGCCGCCCTCGCAAGTAATCGATCACCCGCAGCACGAACGCACGCGCCGGTTCCTACGCATGGTCGAACGCGAAGAAGAAGACGCGGACGACATCATCATCTGATGCCATCTGCTGCCCGGGCCCTGTAGGTCAGGGCAAGCCCCTGAGCAAGCGTGACACGTGGTTCATAGCCCAGAAGATCACGGGCCCTCGTGATGTCGAGCGGCCCGAATTCGCCATCGCCCGGCTCCTTGCCGCGGACCACCTGCCACGTCAGGTCGTTGAGATGAGCTGCAGCCAGCTGCGCGATCTCCAATTCACTTGCATAGCTACCACCGGTCACGTTGAAGCACTCGAAACCTCGACCCGCCCGCTGCAG
>NZ_JBIIDX010000178.1:0-6519 GCF_044238155.1 Aestuariivirga sp.
ATCGCCGAATATATGCCGTTCGTCCAACACCTCCCGCGCAGGACCGTTGGACGTCTCAAGCACGATATGCACGCCGACACTCGAACCCTCCGAGACCGGCTTGATCACATAGGGTGGCGGCATCGGATGACGCGTGGCAACCTCTTCGAGCGGCACGAGCATGCTTTCAGCAACCGGAATCTGCGCAGCACGAAAGATCGCCTTGGACTTTTCCTTGTGCATGGCAAGCGATGAAGCCAGCACGCCGGAATGGGTGTAGGGAATTCCCAGCGTCTCGAGAATGGCCGCGCAGCAGCCGTCCTCTCCCCATTTGCCGTGCAGTGCATTAAAGGCAACGTCCGGCCTCAGGTCCTGCAGACGCGACATGATGGTCTGGCGCTCAACGTCAATGGGCACAACCTGAAAACCAGCCCGGCTCAGCGCCCTGATGCAGCCGTCGCCTGACGCAAGGCTCACGTCCCGTTCAGCCGACCAGCCTCCCATCAGAACGGCGACCGTGGTCTTGGCGGGCACCCTGCTCATGCGCCACCGCTACCGGCGAGGCCGATACGCTTGATTTCCCAGTCGAGATCGATCCCCGATCCGGACTTGACCCGCGCCCGAATGGTTTCGCCCAGTTCCTCGATCTGGGCCGCCGTGGCCCCGCCCTCGTTGATGAGGAAGTTGCAGTGCAGTTCGGAGACCCGTGCCGGACCGATCGCAAAACCACGAAGGCCCGCCTGATCAATCAACTGCCAGGACTTGCGACCAGGCGGGTTCTTGAAAGTCGATCCGCCAGTTCGGCTCTTGACGGGCTGAGTTGCCTCACGGCTTTCGGTGATCTTGTCCATGGCGGCGGCAATCTCCGCGGCATTGCCGGGACGGCCCTGAAACAGCGCCTGAGTGAAGATAAGCCCCTCGGGCGCGCCACAGTGGCGATAGCTGTAGTTCATGTCCGCATTGGACAGCACGTGAATGTTCCCCGACCGGTCAACGGCACGCGCCTCGACCAGAATGTCCTTCGTCTCGCCGCCATAGGCCCCGGCATTCATGCGCAAGGCGCCGCCGATGCTGCCCGGTATACCTCTCAGAAAGGTTAACGCATCGATGCTTTTGTCGAGGGCGAATCTTGCAACCCGCACGTCCAGCGCTGCGGTACCGGCTCGGATGCGCTGGCCGGGCTCTTCGACGACATCCGCGAAGCCCCTGCCCAGACGGACCACAACCCCGGGCACGCCACCATCACGCACCAGAAGATTCGATCCAACACCGATCACGGTGACAGGAATGTCGGCCGGTGTCGCCCTGAGGAAGTCCGCCAGATCAGCTTCATCGGCAGGCGTGAACAGGACCTCGGCCGGCCCGCCGGTACGAAACCAGGTGAGATCCGCCAGCGGTGCATTGGCCTCAAGCCGCCCCCTCACCGGCGGCAGCCGCCGCAGCAAGGCCGATCCATCAAGCCTCTGCGTCATGTGCCAGCCTTGTCGAAAGCTTCAAGCTGACCAGGCAGCGCATAGGCCCATTGCGTGATGGTGCCAGCACCGAGGCACATGACAATGTCACCGGGCTTCGCCAGACGGCGCACCAGCGGCGCCAGCTGCTCGGGCTTGTCGATGGTGTGCACGGCACGATGGCCGCGCGAGCGCAGGCCATCAGCGAGCGAGATGTGGCTCACACCATCGATCGGCGCCTCTCCGGCCGCATAGACAGGCGCGAGGATGACCGTGTCGGCATCGTTGAAGCAGGTACAGAATTCCTTGAAGAGCGAGAACAGGCGCGTGTAACGGTGCGGCTGCATCACCGCGATGACCCGTCCCTTCGCAACCCCGCGCGCAGCGCGCAGCACTGCGGAAATTTCTACAGGATGGTGGCCATAATCATCGTAGACGGCAATGTCGTTGTGGCTGCCCGTGCGCGTGAAGCGGCGCTTGACGCCGGTGAAGCTCTTGAAGCCCTTGCGGATGTCGTCATCAGACATTCCAAGCTGCTTGGCCACAGTGAGAGCTGCCGTCGCATTGAGGGCATTGTGATCCCCGGGAATGGCCAGGCTGAGATTGCCAATGTCGTGCGTTTCGCCGCTGCGCCGGTTGGTCAGGCGGACGGCAAAGCGTGTCTCGCCATCCTCGTAGCGAACGTCCATCAACCGTACATCGGCTTGCGGGCTGCGGCCATAGGTGATCACGCGCCGATCACGCACCTTGCCGATCAGTTCCTGCACAACCGGGTGGTCGATGCACATCACCGCAAAACCATAAAAGGGGATGTTCTCGACAAAGGCGAGGAAGGCCTCCTTGGCCCTATCGAAGGTGCCATAGTGGTCAAGGTGCTCAGGGTCGATGTTGGTGACGATCACCACATCGGCAGGAAGCTTGACGAAGGTGCCGTCAGATTCATCGGACTCGACGACCATCCAGTCACCCTTGCCGAGGCGCGCATTGGTTCCATAGGCGTTGATGATGCCGCCGTTGATCACAGTCGGGTCGAGGCTGCCGGCATCGAGGAGCGCTGCCACCAATGATGTTGTCGTCGTCTTGCCATGAGTGCCGCCCACTGCGACGCAGGACTTGAAGCGCATGAGTTCAGCAAGCATTTCGGCACGGCGCACCACGGGCAGGTAGCGGTTGCGGGCTTCGACGAGCTCGGGGTTGTCTTCCTTGACGGCGGACGACACGACAACAACTTGTGCATCGCCAAGATTTTCGGGGCGGTGACCGATGCTGACGGCGATGCCGGCCTTGCGCAGCCGCGCCACGTTGTAATTGTCGGTGAGATCGGAGCCCTGCACCGTGTAATTCAGCGTGGCCATCACTTCGGCAATTCCGCTCATGCCGATTCCGCCAATACCAATGAAGTGAATGGGGCCCACATTACCCGGAAGTTTCATGACTGCTGTTTCCCTGCGATCCGTTCGGCAAGATCGGCAAGCCGCTCAGCGGCGTCGGGTTTGCCGTGGCCGAGTGCTGCTGCCGCCGCCTGTTCAAGCGTGCGCTGTTGAGAGCGCAGTGATGTCAGAAATTGGGCAAAGGCCCGGGGTTCGAGACTTGCCTGTGGATGAACCCAGCCGGCCCCCGCCTGGGCAAAGCTCTCGGCATTGCGCAGCTGGTCATTATCGATGGAATGCGGCAGCGGCACCATGATGGCCGGCCGGCCGATGACGCCAAGCTCGGCAATGGTCGACGCACCCGAGCGGCAGATCAGCAGATGAGCTCCCGCGATGCGCCGTGGCATGTCCATGAAGAAGGCGCTCAGATCGCAGCTGACGCCAAGCCGGGCATAGGCCGCGCTGACCTCCGCCATGTTTTCCGGCCTGACCTGCTGAGTGAGACTGATCGCCTGGCGTTCAGCTCCCGTCATGGCTTCAAACACGCGGGGCATGAAGTCGCCGAAAAACTGCGCGCCCTGACTGCCGCCGACAACCAGCAGATTGAACCGGCCAAGGGCTGGATAAGGCGCTGCCGCCTCACGCAGTACGATGCCCCGCACCGGATTGCCGGTGAAAACGAGTTTGCCATGCGCCTCGGCCGGCAGACCGATGAGGTTCGGAAAGGACGAGGCGACGGCATCGGCCCAGCGGGCGAGGATGCGGTTGGCACGGCCCATCACCGCATTCTGGTCGTGGATGCAGGTTGGTATGCCAAGCCGCGCGGCGGCGGCCAGAGGGGGCAAAGAGGGATAGCCGCCAAAGCCAACGACGGCACCCGGCCGGAGCTGCTTGAGAATAGTGCGTGCGGTTCGATAGCCTGCGAGGAGACGCCAGGCTCGGCGAGGCGCCAGCCACGGCCTCGACAGGCTCAGCGTGGCCGAGGGAACGATGTGCGTGGCCTCGGCCGGGAACGACTTGCCATAGTCCCGCACCCGCTCATCGGTCATCAGATGAATGACATGGCCGCGCCTGCTGAGCTCTTCCGCCAGGGCCTGTGCTGGAAACAGGTGTCCGCCAGTGCCGCCGGCGGCCAGAACGAAGGATGTCTTCGCCCGCATGTCGCTTCAGCCGTAAACCGGGTGCGGCTGCCGGGCGGGAGCGGTTGCTCCGTAGCGCTTGCGCGCCAGCGCCAGGACGAGTCCCATGCCAAAAGCCATGCCAACGAGTGAGGAGCCACCATAGGAAATGAAGGGCAGCGTCATGCCCTTGGCGGGCAGCAGCGCCGTGTTGACGCCCATGTTGATGATCGCCTGCAAGCCAAACATCAGCGCAAGGCCGCTCAGTGCCAGCGCCGCAAACGGGTCGGGCTCATGTTTTGCGCGCGCCATGATCTTGAGCACGACGAAGGCAAACAGGGCAAGCAGCAACAGGCAGGCGATAAGACCAAACTCCTCGCCCACAACAGCAAAGCTGAAATCAGTATGGGCATCGGGCAGAACCAGCTTGGCCTCACCGCCGCCGGGACCAGTCCCCATCAATCCACCATTGCTGAAGGCCTGCATGGCGGTATCCACCTGGAACGTGTCGCCCTTGTCCGGACTCATGAAACGGTCAATGCGCGAGCGGACATGTGGAACGAACTCATAGGCGAGAAACAGGCCGGCACCTGCCAGTGATGCAAGCCCGATCACCGTGAACCACGAAATGCCATAGATCAGCAGCATTGATCCAAAGGTCAGCATCACCAGAGCCGTCTGGCCAAAATCCGGCTGCAGCACAAGCAACGAGACAAACACCGCCGCCAGCAGGAAGGCCACGACCTGGCCAGGCATTTCTGGACGGCGGACATGCTCGGCGAGGAACCAGGCCACGACGATCACGAAGGCGGGCTTGGCGAGTTCAGAGGGCTGAAGCGTTATCGGCCCAATGTCAATCCAGCGATGCGCGCCCTTGATCTCAGGCCCAAAAAACAGAGCCGCCAGCATCAGTGCCAGAGCGACAAAAAACACGACCAGGCCTGCCCGACGCACGAGACGCAGCGGCAGAAAGGACAGCGCCACAAGACCCGGAACCGCAAATCCCAGATAGAACAACTGGCCCTTGATGAAGTGGAACGTATCTGCGCCGATACGCTCGGCAACCGGCGGACTGGCCGCCATGCTGACCAGAACACCCAGTGCCATGAGCAGCAAGAGGGCGAACATCAGGCCGCGGTCCACCGTGAACCACCACTGGGCAAGCAGGCCGCGGTCGCTACGTCCGAGCAGCATGGGCATCTCCTGGAATTGTCATTACGGCGCCAGGGAGGCGTGACACGGCCTCGACGAAGGCGTCCCCCCGTACCTCAAAATTTGGATACTGATCAAAACTTGCACAGGCCGGCGAGAGCAGCACGACCGCACCGGGCCTGTCCGAAACGGCCGCGTCGCGCAGCGCCGCTGCCACCGCCCGGTCAAGCGTGGCACAAATCTCGGTGGGTATGGCCCCGCCAATCTCCGCAGAGAAACTCTCTGCCGCCTGGCCGATGAGATAGGCGCGAGCAACCCGGCCGAACAACGGCTTCAGGGATTCGATGCCACCCGACTTGGCAATGCCACCCAGGATCCAATAGATGTTGTCGAAAGACGAGAGTGCCTTTTCTGCCGCATCGGCGTTGGTGGCCTTGGAGTCGTTCACGAAGATCACCGGCCCAACCCGTCCCACCTGCTGCATGCGGTGGGCGAGACCCGGAAAGCTTTGCATGGCATCAGCAATCGCCCTGACCGGAACACCAAGCGCCCTCGCTGCGCCGTAGGCCATGCAGGCATTCTGCCAGTTGTGCCGCCCCCGAAGGGCCGGCATGGCACGCAAGTCAATCTCGGCGGCGGGTTCGCCCGAGCGCCGGTCACGAAGGATGCCATCCGGTGCGCTGATCCCGTCCGCGAGCAAGGTCGTCACAGATACGGGGCGCACATCAGCGCCGGTTGCAACCGCCTGACGCGCAATGGCGGCGCACCAGACGTCATCAACCCCGCACAGCACCGTGTCGCCACTGCCCTGGCGCGCAAACATGCGCGCCTTGACCGCGGCGTAATTCTCCATCGTGCCATGCCGGTCGAGGTGGTCCGGCGTGAGGTTGGTGAGAACACCGACGTCAGGCCTGAGGCCCGGCATCAGGTCAATCTGAAACGAGGAAAGCTCAAGAACATAGATGCGACCGCGCACCGGTTGACGCAAAAGGAACACCGCCTTGCCGATGTTGCCGCCGACTTCAGCATCAAGCCCGGCGGCGGACAGGACGTGGCCAGTGAGCGCTGTTGTCGTCGACTTGCCGTTGGTGCCGGTAATCGCCACGAGACTTGAGCCTGCCAGGGCCGCCTCGCGGGCAAAGACTTCCGTGTCGCCGATGACCTCAATGCCGGCGTGACGGGCCTTGAGAACCGTCCAGTGCGGCTGAGGGTGGGTGAGCGGCACGCCAGGGCTGAGCACGAGAGCGTCGAGCCCGCGGAAATCAATCGAGTGAAGATCGCTCACCGGAAGGCCCGCCGCCCGCGCCTTTTCGACGGCTGGCGCAAAATCATCCCAGCCATGGACCTCGGCACCGCCGAGTTTCAGCGCCTCGATACAGGCGGTGCCGGAGCGCGCCAGCCCGAAAACAGCGATCTTCCTGCCCTTGAATGTGATCGCCGGGAACACAG
>NZ_JBIIDX010000038.1:0-21665 GCF_044238155.1 Aestuariivirga sp.
GCCCTGCAGTCACCAGCGCACCCACATAGAACTGGCCCTCGCCGCCGATGTTCCAGACCCGCGCCCGGAAGGCGACTGCCGCGGCAAGACCGGTGAAGATGAGGGGGATCGCGCGTGTCAGCGTCTCGGTGATCGACAACCGCGAGCCAAGCGCTCCCTTCAGCATTTCGCTGTAGGCCGTGACCGGGCTCACGCCCGCAGCCAGGATCAGGCCCGCGCACAGCAGGAGTGCGACCACAATCGCCGCAAACGGCGCGGCGATCAGCATGGGCAGGGAGACATCGGCGCGGCGTTCAAACTGCATGGCTGTCCTCCCAGACACCGGCCATCATCAGGCCGAGGGTGCGGGCGTCTGCCGTTCCGGCAGTCACCGGGTGCGACAGCCGGCCCTTGACGATCGCCTGAATGCGGTCTGACAGGGCCACGGCCTCGTCGAGATCTTCCGAAATGAGAAGGATCGCCGCCCCTGTGGATCGCGCCGCGAGAAGCTCTGCGTGCACTGCGGCGATGGCCCCCTCGTCGAGGCCCCGCGTCGGCTGGTTGGCGATGACGAAACGCGGCGCGTTGGCCAGGTTCCGCCCCAGGATCAGTTTCTGCATGTTGCCGCCCGATAGCTGGCGCGTGCGTGTCGTGGGTGTGGCGCCGCGAATGTCGAAGCGGCTGATCAGCTCTGCTGCAAATCTCCGCGCCGCGCCGCGGCGGATGAAACCCCAGCGTGAGAAGGCTGGTGAATCGAGTCGTTCCAGCACCGCGTTTTCCCACACGGCGAGTTCGCCAATCGCGCCCTCCGCGTGGCGGTCTTCGGGAATGCGGCCAACGCCGCGCCGGATCAGTCCGCGCGGTGCAAGCCGCGTGATGTCCTCGCCATTGAAGCTGAGCCGCCCGGCGCTGGCATGGCGGACGCCGGAAAGCAGCCGGCCGAGGGCGGCCTGACCATTGCCCGAGACCCCCACGATGCCAAGGATCTCGCCTTCGCGCACTTCGAAGTCGACGCAATCGAGCCCGCTGCCATGTGCCTCGCTCACGCTGAGGGCCTGCGCCACCATGACTGGCCTGCCGCTGGCGTGCGGCTCGCGGATTGGCCGCTTCACGCTGCGGCCAACCATCAGTTCGGCAAGCTCGGCCGCGGTGGTGTTGCGGGTACTGCGCTCGGCAGCCATCCGTCCGCCGCGCAGCACCACCACACGGTCGGATGCTGCCATCACCTCATGCAGCTTGTGGCTGATGAAGATGATGGAAAGTCCGTTGGCCGTCATGCCCTGAAGCGTCTTGTACAGTTGCTCTGCTTCCGGGCGTGCCAGCACGGCGGTTGGCTCGTCCAGGATGAGAATGCGCGAGTCGCGATAGAGCGCCTTGAGGATCTCGACACGCTGGCGTTCGCCGACCGAGAGGTCGCCCACCCGTGCCGCGGGTTCGACAGGCAGTCCGAATGTCTGTGAAAGACGCCGGATCTTTGCGTCCGCCTCGCGGCGATGGCTGTCGATCCGGAGCATGGGTTCCGAGCCGATGATGATGTTCTCTAGGACACTCAGGTTCCCCGCCAGCGTGAAATGCTGGTGCACCATGCCCACCCCGGCGGCAATGGCAGCGCGCGGTTGCCCGGGTGGCAGTGGCTTGCCATCGACGCGCACCTCGCCCGCATCCGCAGTGTAATGTCCGAAGATGATGTTCATCAGCGTGGTCTTGCCTGCACCGTTTTCCCCGAGCAGGGCCAGGATCTCGCCGCGCTTCAGGGAAAAGCTGATGTCGTCATTTGCAACGAGCGCGCCGAAACGCTTGCTGATGCCGGAAAGCTCCAGGACCGTGCTGCTCATGGATGGCCTGCGATCGGGAACGGAAAGCTGGGGTCCGGCAGGGCTTCCACCAGCTGCGCTGCAAGCTCGAGCAGCGCAAGGTCGGTGCCGCAGCGGCTCATGAGCTGAATGCCGACTGGCACCCTCCTGTCATCCATGCCGTGCGGTATGGCCAGCGCGGCAGCGCCTGCGACATTTGCCAGCGCTGCATTGGGTGCGATCGCCTGCATCTGCGCGAGGTGGGCATCAATCGATGTTGCATTGAAGTCAAACACGCCGACTGGCGGCGGCCCATCTGCCAGCACTGGCGACAGGATCACGTCGAAGGCCTCGAATGCGTGCCACAGCTCGGACGTGATGACGGCCATCTCGCGGCTGGCGGCAAACAGTGTGGCTGCCGTCATGCTGCGGCCATGGGCGGCGACGGCAGCCGCGAATGGCGGGATGTCCGGGTCTGGAAGCGCGAGGCCGTCCAGCCATTCCGCGAGCGAGGCCGCCAGAATGATGCCCGCCACGTGCATTGCACGCGTGCCAAGTTCGTCCGGCGCAGGACGGGTCTCAACGCTGCACCCAAGCCGCTGAAGCACAAGCGCTGCCGCGCTGGCTGCGTGCGCCTGCGGTCCGCGGCAGCGCTCCGGGATCGTGAGGGCGATGCGAACCGGTGATGCAAGGCCTGCGGCCGGGCCGCCTGAGTTCGTGCTGAGAAATGCCTGCCGGATGTCGCGCAGTGAGCGGGCCAGCACCAGTTCGCCTGCCAGGCCCATCAGGTGATTGCCGAAATGGGGGCCGCCTGGAATGGCATCGCGCGAAGGTTTCAGGCCGAACAGTCCGCAGCATGCCGCCGGCACGCGGATCGATCCGGCCGCGTCGGTGGCATGGGCAATCGCAACGATGCCCGCGGCCACCGCTGCTGCAGCGCCCCCTGAAGAGCCGCCGGGCGAAAGCGCCGGATCATGCGGGTTGCGGGCCGGATCGGAGGTCAGCGCAAGTCCGAAGGGCGGAACTGTGGTGAGGCCGAACTGCACCAGTCCGGACTCGAAAAAACGCGAGAACAACTCGCTGTCAGGGCCTCCCGACCGGGCTTTGCTCCGCAGCGCGGCCACGCCGGCAGCTGGCGGGAAGGCCCCCGAACCGGAGCCCAGATCCTTTCCGAGAAACGGCACCCCTGCGAACGGCCCGTGGTGGGTCCGCCGCGCATCCGCCATGGCGCGTTCTGGATCGACGAGCACGGTCGCGCCCAGCCCGCCTCTGTCAACTGCTGCCTGCAGGGCGGCAGCCATCACCTCCGGCGCGGTGGTCCGGCCGGAGGTGATGCTGGCAGCGAGCGAGAGCGCGTCCTTCACGCCTCGGTCAGCCGGGTTCCTTTTCGTCGATCGGCACCTGGAAGGAGCCGGCAGCAATCGCCGCCCGCTTGGCTTCCATCGCCGGAACCGCGTCAGCGGGCACTTCGTTTGCCACGAAGATGATGTCGTTGCCGCCATACTTCATGAAGGAATATTCGGTGTAGTCGCGACCCACCGGCTTGCCGGCTGCAACGTCGGCGACGATGGCGTCGACCGTTGGCCGGAAGTTCCAGATGGCGTTGGCGAACACCGTACCGGGATAGCGTGGCGAATAGTCGATGAGAGAGCCAATTGCCTTGGCGCCCCGTTCCTTCGCGCCATCGGCGGTGCCGATGCGCTCGCCGAACAGGATGTCGGCGCCGGCATCGATCTGGGCCACCGCGGCTTCCTTGGCCTTGGCAGGGTCGAACCATGCGCCGATGAAGCCGATCAGGAACTTGGCATCCGGATTGACTTCCTTCACGCCCATGCGGAAGGCATTGATCAGCAGGTTGACTTCCGGAATCGGATAGCCGCCGACCGAACCGAACACGTTGCTCTTCGACATCTTGCCGGCCAGCATGCCGGCAAGATAGGCCGCTTCATGGTTGCGGGTGCCGAACACGCCGAAGTTATCGCCCGAGGGACCGCCCGAGGATCCCATCAGGAAGGCGGTCTGCGGATAGTCTGCGGCAACGGCCCGCGCCTCGTTCTCCACGGCGTAGCTCTCGCCCCAGATCAGCTGCGAGCCGCTCTCGGCGTATTCGCGCATGGCGCGCGGATAGTCGGTGGCGGAAACACCCTCCGAGAATTTGTATTCGATGAGGCCGTCGGCCGCAGCGGACTGCATGGCCGCGTGAATGCGGGAATTCCAGGCATTCTCGACCGGCGAGGCGTGGATGGCGGCAACCTTGATCGGGCCGGCGGCAAGTGCAGTCCGGGCGAAGGCTGGCAGCGCGAGGCTGGCGGCTGCTCCGGCCAGAAGTTGACGGCGTGAAGTCACGATCGGCATTTTTCTTTCCTTTCCTGGGTTGATGTCAGTCTTCCGCAGCGGGAGCGTAGGCTGCGGGGTCGACACTGGCGGGTCTGCCCTCCAGTGATAGCGTTGCACGGCGGGCTGGTGTTTCCGCCAGCACCTTGCCGTTGCGGATCACTGCCAGCCGGGTTGCCTTCAGCCGCACGGCCTCGATGGGGTCGCGCGCCTGCAGGATCACCATGCTGGCCGGTCCGCCCTTGCGGAGGGTCGGATCGGGAAGGCCCATGGCCCTCGCGCCGTTTTGCGTCACGGAATCGAAGGCCCAGGCCATCGCCTCGCGTGAGGTCATGGGCACGGCATGCACCCCCATATGCGCAACCTCCAGCATGTCGGCTGAGCCCAGCGAGTACCATGGGTCCATGGTGCAGTCCTGGCCGAAGGCCACATTCACGCCTGCCGCGCGCAGCTCCGCCACGCGGGTGAGGCCGCGGCGGCGGGGGTAGGTGTCGGAGCGGCCCTGCAGCGTGATGTTGATCAGCGGATTGGGAATGACGTGGATGCCCGACTCGGCGATCAGCGGAATCAGCTTTGAGGCATAGTAATTGTCGACTGAATGCATCGAGGTGCAGTGCGAGCCAACCGCACGCTCGCGCAATCCGCAGCGGATGGCCTCCGCCGCCAGCGTCTCGACGTGGCGCGACATCGGATCGTCGCTTTCATCGCAGTGCAGGTCGATGGGAAGCCCGCGGTCCGCCGCGATCTCGCACAGCCGGCGCACCGAGCGCGCGCCATCTTCCATGGTGCGCTCGAAATGCGGAATACCGCCCACCACGTCAAGCCCAAGGTCAAGGGCGCGCAGCAGGTTGGCCTCGGCGTCGGGGCTGCGGTAGAGCCCGTCCTGCGGGAAGGCAACCAGTTGCAGGTCGATGTACGGCGCCACCCGCTTTCGCACTTCGATCAGGGCGTGGGTCGCCGTCAGCCGGTCGTCACAGACATCGACATGGGACCGGATCGCAAGCAGCCCCTGGGCCACCGCCAGGTCGCAATAGCGCAGGGCCCGTTCCATGACGGCTTCAACCGTGAGCAGCGGCTTCAGTTCGCCCCACAGGGCAATGCCTTCAAGCAGGGTACCGGACCGGTTGAGCCGTGGCAGGCCCAGGCTCAGCGTGGCGTCCATGTGGAAGTGGGGGTCGACGAAAGGCGGTGAGACGAGGCAGCCACCTGCATCGAGCACCCGCCGGGCTGCGGCGTCAATGACAGGGGCGATGTCGGCGATGCGGCCATCCTTGACGGCGATGTCCACAGGCTGACGGCTGCCCACCAGTCTTCCGGACTTCACCAGCAAGTCGAGCATGCGCGCCTCCTCGTCCCAGTCTTTGGCGGGACGTCGAACCGGGAGGACAGTAACAGCCTGTACCGTTTGGTCAAAAAAGAATCTGTGGGTTTTCCGCAGCCGGTCCGGGCCTCATGGCAGGGCGCTTTTCAGGTAGAGTGCCGCATAGGCGCTGGGCGCCCATTTCTCGAGTGAACTCTCCCGGTAGCTGGCCGTCTCGAGCCAGGCGGGGTTGACCTCAACCCCCCAGCCCGGTGTGTCGACAACCTCAACGCAGCCATCTCTCACCGCATAGGGCTCGCCCACGAACAGGCCGCGCTGCCACGGATAGTAGTCGTCGCCCTCGATCGACAGTTCGAGATATTTTCCGGCATTTGGAATGGCCGCCAGCAGATGCATGGTGCACATCGTCACCAGCGAGAGATTGGCCGCATGCGGGGTGCAGGGCATGCCCGCCGCCTGTGCAAGCTTCGCCACCTCGAGGGTGCGGCACATGCCACCCATGTACATCACGTCAGGCTGCACGATGTCGACGGCATGGATCGCGATCATGCGTTTCCATGTCGCCATGTCCCAGTCCTGCTCGCCGCCCGCCACGTCGACGGTCAGCGCATCGCTCACGGCTTTCGTCGCCTCGAGTTCCCAATAGGGCACGGGTTCCTCGAAATGGCCAATTCCATTGTCCTCCAGCATGCGTCCTACGGCGATTGCGCGCTCCACCGAGAAACCGGAATTGGCATCGACCAGCTTGTCGATGCCATCGCCCAAAGCCTTCGCTACGAAGGGGATGATCGCCTCGGTGCGGCCCGGCCATTCGTCGACGTCCTCGCCGCATTCCGCGCCAACACGCCACTTGGCTGCGGTGAAGCCCTGTTCGGCGCACAGCCGCTTGAGGCGCTCGGCCTCCTGTTCCGGGGTGATGTCCCGCTTCATCGAACTGGCATAGGCGCGGACCGGCCCCGTCCTGCCGCCCAGCAGTGCGGCCACTGGTTTGCCCTGCCGCTTGCCGGCCAGGTCCCACAGCGCGGTGTCGAGGCCGGCCAGCGCGCGGCAGCGGTAGCTTCCGGGAAACTTGTGTTCGCGGCGTTCGATCAGGCGCACCAGGCCTGCAATATCGTCGCTGTCGGCACCGAGCGCCCAGGGCGCCACCTGGCGGTGAAAGACCTGTACGGTAATGTCAGCGTTGTAAGTCGAGATCTGGCCCCAGCCGGTGGCCCCGTCCTCCGCTGTCACCCGCACGAAGCCGACGAATTCATTGTGGAAGGTCTCGAGTCGGGTGATGCGCGGCATGATGTGTCCGTTGCTGGAAAGGTGGTGATGTCAGGCTCGGAGCGGAACGACGTTCGTGCCGGCCATGCTGGCCAGTTCGTCGAGCAGCAGCTTTGCCATCTGCGACCCGGGCCTGCCGATCAGAGACACCGGCACGCGGGGCAACTGGGGCAGGTCGGCGCTGGCCTCGATTTCGCACAGCCCCTCCGGGGAGGTTCCTGCTGCCATCGAGGTCACTGCCAGGCCAGACCGCACCGCTGCCAGAATGCCGGCATGGGTTCGGCTCTGCACCTGCACGTGCCACGGCTTGCGGGCCCGTTCGAGCCCGGCGATCATGGCTTTTCGGAAAACACAGCCTTCCGGATAGGCGGCGAGTGGCACTGCGGCTCCCGGGACGGGCGGGCATGCGGCGGAAAAAACCCAGCGCAGGGGTAGTTCCGTCTCGAACAGGCTGTCGGCGGGCCGCGCCGCGAGTGTCACTAGCGCAAGGTCGAGTTGCTGGTGCTGCCAGGCCGCCGCCAGATTTGCGCTCAGGTCACACACGATCTCGATGTCGTAACCATTGTCCGGGCCCAGCCTCGCAAGTGCGCGTGGCAGGATGCCCAGTGCATAGTCGTCCGGCACCCCAAGGCGTAGTTTTTCCCGGGACTTCTGGCTACGGGTGGCGGAGATCATCTCGTCATACGCGGCAAGCACGCCCACGGCGCGGGCATAGAGCTCCGCTGCCTTCGTGGTCGGCTCCAGCCGGTGATGACGCCGCTGGAACAGGGTTTCGCAGAGTTCGGTCTCGATCAGCTTCAGGCGCATGCTCATCGCCGCCTGGGTGCAGTGCATCCGGTCCGCCGCCCGCGACAGCGTGCCCTCTTCGTAGATCGCGGCAAAGCTCCGCAGCAGGCGCAGTTCAAGATCCATGGCCTTAAGCTTAGCTTATGCCGCCCATAACGACAATTTGCTTGTGGCAGCGATTACGTGCCTGCAGCATCCGTCGCTCTGGAGGCAACCCATGATCGTCGGATTTATCGGGCTTGGAACGATGGGCGCGAATGCCGCCCGCAATGTGCGCCGCGCGGGCTTCGACATTGTTGTTTATGACATCCGCCCGCAGGCCGTTGCCGCCCAGCTTGAGCCGGGTGTCACTGCTGGTGCAAGCCCCGCCGACGTGCTGACCCGCGCCGATGTCACCGTCACCATGGTGTTCGGGCCGAAAGAGGTGGAGCAGGTGGTGCGCGGGCCGGACGGTTTTCTGTCGGCAGGTTGCGCGGGAAAGTACTGGATCGACATGACCACCTCGAGCCCGAAACTGATGCGCGCTCTTGCAGCCGAGTTCGGAGCCAGGGGCGGCCATGCCGTCGATGCCCCGGTGACGGGCTCCGTCGATGCGGCGATCCGCGGCGACATGCCGATGTTCGTGGGCGGCGAAGACGCCGATATCGAGCACGTGCGCCCGGTGATTGAGGCGATGGGCCAGCTGCGCAAGGTGGGGCGCTATGGCAATGGCTATGTCGCCAAGCTCGTCAACAACCAGCTCTGGAAGATCCATGCCGCCGCCATCGGCGAGGCGATGGTCACCGCGAGACTGGCCGGCCTCGACCCGCTCACCTGGTGGAACGTGATGAAGGGCGGGGCCGCCGACAGCTTCGTCATGAGCCATGACGTGCCGTCGATCTTCGCCGGCCATTATGACCCGTCCTTTCCCATCGCGCTCTGCCTCAAGGATTTGTTGCTGATCAAGGAGTTGATGGACGAAACCGGTACCCGCAACGAGCTCACCGCCGCCACCCACGCGCGGTTCCGGGAGGCCGGTGAACGTTACGGGCCCGGGGCAGGCGAAATGACCGTCTGCAAGCTGATCGAGGACGATGCCGGGATCGACCTGAGGGTTGCCGGTGACTGGGTGAAGCCGTGGGAAGTCCAGCATCCTCTCGCAACTGCGAAGACGGAGGGGTGAAAACCGTTCACGCAGTCGGCCCTTGCCATGACTGCGTAACGGTAGAAGAATGGCGAGCGAGGCAGACCAATCGAACCAACAAGGCCCGAGCCAACGGGTGCAGCAAAAAACCAGGAGGTTGAAAATGAAGTTTTTCAAGAAGAACGGAAATCCGATGCCGGCGGTGTTTGACTCGCTTGCGCAGGAAACCAGGGCCGGCCGCTTCAGTCGCCGTGAATTCCTGGCCATGGCATCGGCCTTCGGCGCGTCGGCGGCCACCGCCTACGGCATGATCGGTCTCAGCTATACCCCGGCCCGCGCCGAAGAGGGCAAGAAGGGCGGCACGCTCAAGATGCAGATGATCATCAAGGAGATGAAGGATCCGCGCATCTGGGACTGGTCGGAAATGGCCAATGTCTCGCGCCAGTGCAATGAATACCTCGTGCGCTACAACCGCGACGGCACCTTCACCGGCCAGCTGGTCGAAAGCTGGGACGTCAACGACGATGCCACCGAATACACCCTCAACCTGCGCAAGGGCGTGAAGTGGTCGAACGGTGATGATTTCACCGCCGATGACGTCGTATTCAATCTCAACCGCTGGTGCGACAAGGCGGTGGAAGGCAACTCGATGGCCGGCCGCCTCGGCTCGCTCATCGACGCCAAGACCAACAAGGCGGCCGAAGGTGCCATCACCAAGGTCGATGACCACACGGTGAAGCTCAAGACGACGGCTTCCGACATCACCATTATCCCGGGCTTCTGCGATTATCCGGGCATCATCGTGCACCGGGATTTCGACAAGAACCCGGACATGCTGAAGACACCGGGCACCGGCCCTTACGAGATCACCGACTATCAGGTGGGCTCACGCGCCGCGGTGAAGCGTCGCGAGAACTTCACGTGGTGGGGTGGCGAGGCTTATCTCGACGCCATCGAATTCATCGATTACGGCGAGCAGCAGAACGCCATGGTGGCGGCATTCGAAGCTGGTGAGATCGACGCCAACTACCAGACGACCGGTGAAACCGTGACCTTGCTTGACGGCATGGACCTGGAGAAGTCGGAAGCGGTCACGGCCTCGACCATCGTCATCCGGACCAATGTCGGCAACAAGCCATATGACGACCAGCGGGTGCGCAACGCGCTTCAGCTCGCCTGCGACAACAACGTGATCCTGCAGCTGGGCTACAATAATGCCGGCACGACGGGCGAGAACCACCATGTCTGCCCGATCCATCCGGAATACTACGAGCTGCCGAAGATCGGTCGCGATGTTGCCAAGGCCAAGGCCCTGATGGCCGAGGCCGGCCAGAGCGATACGGAGCTGGAGCTCATTTCCTATGAGCAGGAATATGTGAAGAACCCGGCCGACGTCATCGCCGAGCAGTGCCGCGAGGCTGGCATCAAGGTGAAGCGCACGGTCATTCCGGGCTCCACCTTCTGGAACGACTGGACGAAATATCCGTGGTCGACCACCGAGTGGAACATGCGGCCCCTGGGCGTGCAGGTTCTGGCGCTGGCTTATCGCTCCGGCGAAGCCTGGAACGAAAGTGCCTTCTCCAACCCTGATTTTGACGCAAAGCTGACCGCCGCCCTCGCCGTGGCGGATGCCGGCAAGCGCAAGGAAATGATGAAGGACATCCAGCAGATCCTGCAGGACTCCGGCGTCATCATCCAGCCGTTCTGGCGGTCGCTCTATCGCCACAAGAAGGCCTATGTGAAGAACTTCGAGATGCATCCCACATTCGAACTTCACATGGAAAAGGTCTGGCTCGACAAATAGTCGTCCCGGCAACCAAAGAAGGCTCCTTGCAACACATCACGATGCCCGGACTTGCTCCGGGCATCTTTTTTTCGTGGCTAGGCGGGGTCCCTCACAGCAGCTCATCATGCCCGGACTCGATCCGGGCATCCTCTTTCTTCCCGGCAAAGAAGGCCCCCGGGTCAAGCCCGGGGGTGATGAAATCTCGGACCTCATCATGCCCGGACTCGATCCGGGCATCCTCGTCGTTGTCGCAAATGGCGATCCTCAGCAAAGATGCTGCGGCAAGATCACGAACTGCCTGAAGGAAAACGGTCGGAAACCCCTACGATTGAAGATAAAAACGGTCTATTGTCGCCGTTCTGGGTCCGGGGAGTGACAATGACCGCAGGAGCAGCGTGGTGAAGCGGCGTTCAAGTGTCGGAGCAGTCCGATGCTGAAATTTCTGGCGCGGCGGCTTGGCATCATGGCGCTCACCATGTTCTGCCTGACGCTGGTCGTCTTCTATTTCGTCAACCTCGAGCCCAATCTGAAGCGGCTCGCCATCTTCCAGACCCAGCAGCGCGCCACCGACCAGGACCTCGAGAACTGGCTCACCCGCAACGGCTACCGCGACAATTTCTTCGTGCGCTACGGCCGCTGGATCGGCGTGGTCAAGCAGCATCCGGTCGTCGATCCCGAGACCGGCGCCACCGTGGCCCGGTTCCGCTTCTGCGACGAGCCCACCGAGCCGGCCTACAACGGCATCCTGCAAGGCAATTTCGGCTGCTCCACTGCGTTCAAGACCAAGGTGGAGAACCGCCTGCCGCAAGCCGTCAAGGCCACCGGCCTCCTGATGTTCTGGGTGATGCTCACCATGGTGCCGGCCGCACTCCTGATCGGCATATTGGCCGGCATGCGCGAAGGTTCGCGGCTCGACCGCTACCTCTCGGTGCTGTCGATCACCTCGACCGCCACGCCCGAATATGTCTCGGGCATCATCTTCTCGGTGGTTTTTGCCACCTGGCTGAAATGGCTGAACGGCTCGGCCGCGACCGCCACATCGGACGGCATCACCTTCTATAACTTCACCCTGCCGGTGATGACGCTGGCCATCTATGGCGTTGGCTACATCGCCCGCATGACCCGCGCTTCGATGACCGAGGTCATGTCCTCGCAATATATCCGCACCGCGAGGCTCAAGGGCTTGAGCTTTTCGCAGGTGGTGGTGCGGCACGCCTTGCGCAACGCGCTGATCGCGCCCTTCACGGTCATCATGCTGCAGTTCCCGTGGCTGCTCTCGGGCGTGGTGGTGGTGGAGGCGATCTTCCGCTACCAGGGCTTCGGTTTCCTCCTCGTGTCGGCGGCCTCCAACAATGACATCGACCTGTTGCTGGCCTGCGGTCTTGTCTCGGTGGCGGTGGTGCTGATCACCCAGCTCATCTCCGACATCGGCTATGCGTGGCTCAACCCGCGCATCCGGATGAGTTGAGCGGCGCCATGGAAAACGTCGGCATTACGGGCATCGTGATTGGTCTCATCGCCAGGTTCTGGCCGGTGTGGCTGGCGCTCGCCGTGATGCTGGGGCTGTCCTTCGCATACCGCCGGAAGCTCGGCCTCTATGGCCATGTCATCGGCACTGGCGTGGGGCTGGCCGGGGTCGTGATCTGCGCCTTCTGGGTGTTCACCGCGCTGTTTGCCGGCATCGTGGCGCCCTTCGGCCCGCTCGACCAGATCGTGGTGATGAAGCATGCCGTGCCCGGCACCATGGAGCCTGAGTCAGGCATTCCCTTTTATCTGGGCGGCGACAAGCTGGCGCGCGATGTGTTCAGCCGCATGGTCTACGGCAGCCGCATCGTGCTGGCCATCGCGCCCGCCGCCACTGCCATCTCGCTGGTGGTGGGATCGCTTCTGGGCCTGCCCGCCGGTTTCTTCGGCGGCCGCATCGATGCGGTGCTTTCTTTCGTGGCCAATCTGGTGCTGGCCTTCCCGGTCATCCTCCTGTTCTACCTGCTGGTGACACCCGGCATCATGGAGACGCCGGTTCCTTACGTCATGGCGGGCTTCTTCTTCATCTTCCCCATCCTGTTCTTCTGCATGCTGTTCCTGGCGGGCTATGGCAAGCAGCCCGCCCGGCTAATGGTGCTGCTGGCGCTGACGCTGATCATCGGCGGCTACATCTATGTGGGTCTGGTCTTCGACGCCGATCCGTTCGGTTTCGTCCACATTGAGCCCAATGAGCTCAACATCTTCATAGCGGTGGCCTTCGCCTCGAGCCCCGGCGTGTTCCGCATCGTGCGTGGCCTGACCATGGACATCAAGACGCGCGAATACATCGCCGCCGCGCTGACCCGCGGCGAGCGGCCCTGGTACATCATGCTGTGGGAAATTCTCCCCAATGCGCGCGGGCCGCTCATCGTCGATACCTGCCTGCGCATCGGCTACACCACGATCCTGCTTGGCACGCTCGGATTCTTCGGCCTCGGCATGTCGTCCGAAAGCCCGGACTGGGGCACCGCCATCAAGGACGGCAGCCAGTTCCTCAGGCTCTATGCCTGGCCAGCGCTGGTGCCCGCCATCGCGCTGATGTCCTTCGTGCTGGGGCTCAACCTGCTCGCCGATGCGCTGCGCGAGCAATCCTTGAGGGATTGAGGCAGATGAGCGAACCCATTCTCGAAATCAGCAACCTCCACATCTCCTTCTTCACCAAGCTGGGTGAAATCCCGGCGGTGATGGACTTCTCCATGAAGGTGATGCCCGGCGAATGCATGGGGCTGGTAGGCGAGTCGGGCTGCGGCAAGTCCACCGTGGCGCTCGCCATCATGCGCGACCTGCCTGGCATTGGCCGCATCACCAGGGGCACGATCAACTTCCGCGGCCGCGACATGGCGGAACTGAGCCCCGCCGAATTGCGCGCCGTGCGGGGCTCCAAGATCGCCATGGTCTATCAGGAGCCGATGGCGAGCCTGAACCCGGCCATGAAGATCGAGCGCCAGCTCATGGAAGTGCCGATGATCCATGAGAAGCTCTCCAAGGAAGAGGCCCGCGCCCGCGCCCTCGACATGGTGAAGGCGGTGAAGCTCCCTGACCCTGAGCGCATCATGGCCGCCTATCCACACCAGCTCTCCGGCGGCCAGCAGCAGCGCATCGTCATCGCCATGGCGCTGTTGTCGAAACCGGCGCTTTTGTTGCTCGATGAGCCCACCACCGCGCTGGACGTCACCGTCGAGGCGGGCATTGTCGATCTCGTCAAGGATCTCGGCCAGCGCTTCGGCACTTCGATGATTTTCGTCTCGCATAATCTGGGCCTCATCCGCGAAACCTGTGATCGTATCACGGTGATGTATTCCGGCGAGGCGGTGGAGACCGGCAACATCGCCGATGTGTTCAGCCACATGCGCCACCCTTATACGCAGGGCCTGTTCCGGTCGATTGCACTGCCGGGTACCGACAAGAACCTCGCGCCCCTGACCGCAATTCCGGGGCAGTTGCCGTTGCCGCATGAGCGTCCACCGGGCTGCAATTTCGGTCCGCGCTGCGCCCATTTCGAAAAAGACCGCTGCGACGCGGGCGACATTGCCATGGTGGCGGTGTCCGGCGATGCGCGGCATGAAAGCCGCTGCCTGAGAATTGCGGAGATCGATTGGAACGCCCCGCCCGTACGCCATGCCACGCATGCCGCCACGCCGCCCGGCGCGCCGGTACTCGAAATCGACCATCTCCAGAAGCACTATCAGGTGGCCGCCAACGAAATCTTCGGCCGCGGCGAGCGCCGCACCGTGAAGGCCAATGAAGACATCAGCTTCACCGCGCGCGCCGCCGAGACGGTGGCCATCGTCGGCGAGTCGGGCTGTGGCAAGTCGACCCTCGCCAAGGTGCTGCTGGGGCTCGAGACCGCCACCGGCGGCAAGGTGAAGCTCGGCGGCGAGGAAATCCAGTCGACCGAGATCGGCGCGCGGCCCACCGCCACCGTGGCGTCGATCCAGATGGTGTTCCAGAACCCGTTCGATACGCTGAACCCGTCGCATACGGTGGGTTCGCAGATCATGCGCACGCTGGAGAAATTCGGCATCGGCAAGACCATCGCCGAACGCCGCCAGCGCATGCTGGAGCTTCTCGACCTCGTCAAGCTGCCGCGCGCCTTCGAATACCGCATGCCGCGCCAGCTGTCCGGCGGCCAGAAGCAGCGCATCGGCGTCGCCCGCGCCTTCGCGGGCCGTCCCAAGGCGGTGATCGCCGATGAGCCGATGTCGGCGCTGGATGTATCCGTGCAGGCCGCCGTCACCGAGCTTCTGATGGATATCCAGCGCGAGTCGAAGACCACGCTCGTCTTCATCAGCCACGATCTTTCGGTGGTGCGCTATCTCTCGGACCGCGTGGTGGTGATGTATCTGGGCTATGTGGTGGAGCACGGCACCACGGATCAGATCTTCGAGCCGCCCTATCACCCCTATACCGAGGCGCTGCTGTCGGCCATTCCCATCGCCGATACCCGCTTCAGCAAGCGCCGGGTGGTGCTGGAAGGCGATATCCCGTCGGCCACCAATCCGCCCTCCGGCTGCCCATTTCAGACGCGCTGCCCGCGGAAGCACCAGGTGCCGGGTACACTGTGCGAAACGGCGCTTCCGCCGTTGCGTGACATCGGCCAAGGCCATCTGATCCGCTGTCATCTGGGGGAGGATGTGCTGCGCTCCATGGGTCCGGTCATCGTCAAGGTGGAGGCCGCGGAATGAACAATCCGAAAGAGGAGATCAGGCTTTCCCCGCGCACCGCGCGCAAGCTGATCAATGAGGCGCTGATCGGCGCCGGCACCTCGCCCGCCAACGCCGCCTACTTCACCGAGGCAATCCTCGATACCGAGCTTTCGGGCCTCGAAGGCCACGGCTTCTACTGGCTGCAGTATTATTGCGAGCATGTGAAGAGCGGCAAGGTCAACGGCAAGGCAAAGCCGAAGATCAGGAAACTCTCGCCTGTGGCCTTCCGGGTGGACGCCAACCG
This sequence comes from Aestuariivirga sp., assembly GCF_044238155.1. Lineage (GTDB taxonomy): Bacteria > Pseudomonadota > Alphaproteobacteria > Rhizobiales > Aestuariivirgaceae > Aestuariivirga. The sequence goes on from NZ_JBIIDX010000038.1 coordinate 15,363, forward strand.
CGGCTTTGCGCATCCGGCGATCGAGGCGGGCTTTGCGAAGCTCATTCCCGCCGCCCGTAAGAACGGCATCGCCGCCATGGCGGTGCATGATTCCTACAATTCCGCGACGCTCGGCTTCCATACCGGCTATCTGGCGCGGCGCGGCCTCGTTGCCTTCGGCTTCACCAATTCCGCGCCGGTCATCGCGCCGGTGGGTGGCTCAACGCCGGTCATCGGCACCAATCCTCTCTCCTTCGCGGTGCCGGGAAAGCGCAAGGGCAGCATTGCCCTGCTCGTCGACCAGTCGTCCTCGGCGGTGGCCTGGACGGCTGTGAAGCGCGCCGCAGACGAAGGCCGCGCCATTCCGCTGGGCTGGGCGCTCGACGTGCAGGGCAGGCCCACCACCGATCCCGCTCTGGGCCTTGCTGGCTCCATGGCGCCGTCAGGCGGCTACAAGGGCTTCGGCCAGGGACTAATCGTCGAAGTCATGTGCGCGGCGGTGGCCGGTGCGCTGCGCGGGCCGCAGATGGGCTCGTTCATGGAGAATGACGGAAAGCCCATCGGCTGCGGCCAGTTCTTCATCGCCATCGCGCCGGAGACATTCTCGGGCGGCGCCTTCGCCGGCCAGGTGGCGGCACTCGCCAGGTCGATCACCGCTCAGAAAGGCGCCAGGCTGCCCAATGCCCGCCGTGAGGCAAACCAGAAGCGGCTGAAGCGGGAAGGCCTTCCGATTTCACAGGCGCTGTATGAGCGCCTGAAAAGCTTCACCTGAACGCGCATGCGCCCCGAACGCAGTCATCGCCGCCGCCGCGCCGCCGACATCGTGCAGATGCCATGGCGTCAGCTGATCAACCCGCTGGCCCCGGTGCGGCTGATTTCGGATGACGAGGTGGAAGCGATCCACGAGGCCGCGCTGAAACTCCTCGCCGATGTCGGCGTGCGCTGCGCTCTCAAGGAGGCGCGAGATCTGCTGGCCAATGCGGGAGCGCTGGTCGATGAAGACACGCAGCGCGTGCGGCTGGGCCGCGACATTGTCGAAGAAGCGCTGCGCACCATTCCCGCCGAAGTGACGCTCACCCCGCGCAACCCGGCCCATGCCGTGCGGATGGGCGGCAACCATCTCGCCACCGCCGCGGTACTCGGCCCTCCCAACTGCACGGATCTTAACCGCGGCCGCCGCACAGGCACACTGGCCGATCTCGCGGAGCTTCTGAGGCTCACGCAGTATTTCAATGTGGTGCAGATGAACGGCTGGCCGGTGGAGCCGCTCGACATCGAGGTGCGCTTCCGCCACCTTGACGCGGCCTTCGCCATGCTCACCCTCACCGACAAGGTGCCTTACGTGTTCTGCCAGAGCCGCCAGCGCATCGCCGATGTGCTCACGCTTTGCGCCATGGCGCGCGGTGAAACGCTGGAGCAGTTTGCCGAAAGCCCCGGCGTCTTCTCCATCATCAACACCAACACGCCCCTGCAGTATGATGTGCCGATGACGGTAGGCGTCATCGACATGGCGCGTTACGGCCAGCCGGTGCTGCTCACCCCCTTCGTCATGGCCGGTGCCTCCACGCCCGCCACCATCGCCGGCGCCATGGCGCTCAATTGCGCCGAGGTGCTGTTCGGCGTTGTGCTGTCGCAGCTGGTCAGGCCGGGCGCCCCGGTGCTCTATGGCTGTGCGGCGATGAATGTCGACATGAAGACGGGCGCTCCCGCCTATGGCCTTGCCGACATGCAGCGCTGCACCCTGATCGGCGGGCAGATGGCGCGGCGCTACAACATGCCCATGCGGTCATCCAATTTCAGCTCCTCCAACATTCCGGATTTCGCCAGCGGCTATGAATCCGCCAATGCCTGTTTCGCCGCGATGAACGCGGGCGCGCATCTTCTCATGCATGCCGCAGGCTGGGTGGAAGGCGGGCTGTGCACGTCCTATGAAAAATTCGTGCTCGACTGCGAAATTGTCCAGAGCCTGGCACAGGTGATGGAGCCTGTGCGCATCGACAGCGAGACACTCGCCATCGACGAGATCGCACAGGTCGGCCCCGGCGGCCACTTCTTTGGCACGTCGCGCACCATCTCCACGTTCGAAACCGCCTTCTACCGACCGCTCGTGTCCACCACACAGAACTACGGCGCATGGGCGGAAGGCGGCGGCAGGAGTGCCGCCGAACGCGCCACCGGCATCTGGCAGGAAGCGCTCAGCGCCTATGCCGAACCGCCGCTCGATCCCGCCATCCGCGAAGCCATGCAGGACTTCGTGGCGCGGCGGAAAGAGCAGGGCGGCGCACCCATCGACTGAGGATCAGCCATGTCAGACCAGTTCCCCGCCCTGTTCAAGCCGTTGCAGCTCCGCCACAAGACGCTGCGGAACCGCATCGTCTTCGGCTCGCACACCGCCAACATGTCGGACAAGGGCCTGCCGGGGGAGCGGCACCGCGGCTATTACGAGGAGCGCGCCCGTGGTGGCGCCGCCATGATCGTGGTGGAGCCGGTGCCGGTTCACCGCACCGCCGTCTTGACGCGTGGCAATTTCCTGCATTCCACCGACGAGATCATCCCGTATTTCCGCAAGATCACCGATGCGGTGCATGGTCATGGCGCGGTGATCTGCCACCAGCTCTATCATGTGGGCCAGCACGGAGACTTCGACAATTCCTATGAGCCCAACTGGTCGCCCTCGGGGCTTCCCTCCTTCCATGATTCAGATGGCAGCCACGCCATGACCGAGGCCGAGATCGAGGAGATCATCGAAAGCTTCGTCCAGGCGGCGCGCCGCGCCCGGGATGCAGGCTTCGACGGCATCGAGCTGTTTGCCGCCTACAATGCGATCATCGATCAGTTCTGGTTGCCCTTCAACAACCGCCGCGACGACAAATGGGGCGGCAGCTTCGAAAACCGCATGCGCTTCTCGCGCCTGATCATGGAGCGTATCCGCAAGATGGCGGGTGATGATTTCATCATTGGCCTGGCCGTCAACATGGACCCGTCGAGCCCTGTCTCGCAGACCATCGAACAGCTGCAGGAAATCATCGCCTGGCATGATGCCCGCCAGCTGATGGATTACGTCACCTGCGGCACCGGCAGCTATTTCAATTCCACCGGCATCATTCCCAATGTCTTCTATGCTGACAAGCTGGGCGCGCCCCATGCCGAGGCGCTGAAGCAGGTTGTGAAGCATGCGCGGGTTCAGTGCGAGGCGCATGTGCGCACGCCGGAGAATGCCAACTACGTGGTGGCCTCGGGCCAGGCCGACATGGTGTCGATCGTGCGCGGCCAGATCGCCGATCCGCATCTCGCCAACAAGGCGAAGGAGGGACGCCCGGAAGATATCCGGCCCTGCCTCTCCTGCAACCAGATGTGCTGGGGCCGCCGCTACCGTGATTACTGGATTTCCTGTCTCATCAACCCCAGCGCCGGCCGCGAATTCGAATGGGGCGGCGACCGCTTCACGCCCGCCGCAAAGCCGAAACATGTGCTGGTGATCGGCGGTGGGGTGGCGGGGCTGGAAGCCGCGCGGGTGGCGGCCGAGCGCGGCCACCGCGTGACGCTCGCCGAAGCCTCCGACAGGCTGGGCGGCCAGTTCCGCCTTGCGGGCCTTACGCCGCGCCGCCACCAGATCATCGATTTTCTCGACTGGTATGAGCGCCAGCTCTCGAAGCTGCAGGTGAAGGTCATGCTCAACTCCCCGCTCGATGAAGAGGAGGCGAAGGCCATCGGCGCCGATGAGGTGATCGTGGCGACGGGCTCAAGCCCCGATGGCAAGGGCTTCCAGCGCGCCATGCCCGAGCATGATGAGCTTCCAGGCCTCGCGCATGGCAACGTTTTTTCTGCGGAAGAGGTGATGGCCCGCAGCGCGAGGCCTGGCAAGCGGGTGGTCGTGCTGGATGAAACCGCCAACTGGAAGGGCGGCGGCACGGCGCTGACGCTCGCCGAGGCCGGGCATGAGGTGACACTGGTGACGGGCGCTGCCGCGGTGATGGCCGAGATGGCCCGCACCAATGTCGATATCCAGCTGCGCGCCCGGCTGCGCGAGCTTGGCGTGCGCATGCTCACCGAGACGATCCTGCGCGAGTGGCATGGTGATGGCGCCACAGTGCAGCCGTTCGGCGGCAAGCCGGAGCGCATCGCTGCTGACACGCTGGTGATCGCCGCCACCAATGTCTCCGAGCGCGGGCTGGGCGATGCGCTGGACGCACCGATGATCGGTGATGCCGTGGCGGCGCGCAATGCCGCCATGGCGATCTATGAGGGCCGCAAGCTGGCCCGCGCACTTTGAAGGAGACCCCGCGATGCTGAAGAACATTTCTGCCGCCTTGAGCCCCGATCTCCTCTGGTGCCTCGCCTCGATGGGCCATGGCGAGCGGCTGGTGCTGGTCGACCGCAATTTTCCGGCCCATGACGTGGCCCGCCACACCAGCACCGGCAGGCTCGTCGAGCTTCCGGGTCTCGACATCCCGCAGGCCACGCGCGCCATTCTCTCGGTCATGCCGCTCGATGATTTCATCCCGAGCCCGGTGAGCCGCATGCAGGTGGTGGGCGCGCCGCAAACGCTGTTGCCCATGCAGGCGGAGGTCCATGCCATCGCGCGCGAATGCGAAGGCCGTGACGTCGGCATGGAGGCGCTGGAACGTTTCGCCTTCTACGAGGCCGCAAAGAAAGGCTTCTGTGTGGTGCGGACTGCGGAGTTCCGTCCCTACGGCTGCTTTCTGTTCACCATGGGCGTGATCTTCGACCGGCGGTAGGACTTTTTTTCCGATGGCACATCACGCCATGGCTTGACCATGGCATCTTCTTTGTTGCCGCAAACAAGAATGAGCTCTGAGAGTTTATCATGCCATGGCTTGATCATGGCAACCTCTTCGTTGCTGACAAAGAAGAATGAGGTCTGAAAGTTCATGATGCCATGGCTTGACCATGGCATCCTCTTTGTTGCCGCCAAAGAAGAATGAGGTCTGAAAGTTCATCATGCCAGGGCTTGACCATGGCAACCTCTTCGTTGCCGCAAAGAAGAATGAGGTCTGAAAGTTCATCATGCCATGGCTTGACCATGGCTTCTTCTTCTTGGCTGTCACCAGGATCAGCCCGGCCAATCTCCGAGCATCGTCTCCACCGTCTTGCTGTCCAGTTCCGCGTGCCGCTCTTCCGGCGTCGAGACGAACAATCCCGCCGCCGCGCTGGCGAAGCGGCAGGCGGCCTCCAGTGCATCGCCCTTTGCAAGCCGCGCGGCCAGCGCGCCGCAGAAGCAGTCGCCCGCGCCGTGGCTTGACAGCAGTTTCACCGGCAGGGCCGGAACATCAAACCGCGCGCCGTCCCGCGCCATCGCCATCAGCCCGTCGCCGCCGCGCGTCAGCACCACATCGCGCGTGGGGGCATGCAGCGCACGCAGCGCCCGGGCCGGGTCGTCCTCGCCGGTCAGCATCCGCGCCTCGACGCGGTTCACCACCAGCACGTCGGTGAGGTCCAGCATCTCCCCTGCCATGCCGCGGGCGGGAGCGGCGTTGAAGATGATCCGCGCGCCTGCCGCCTTTGCAGCGCGGGCCGCTGCAAGGTTCACTGCCTCGGGCACTTCGTTCTGCAGGAGCAGCAGCTTCGCCTGCCACAGCCGCGCCCAGCCCGTGGTGATGGCCGCAGCGTCGATCGTCAGATTGGCGCCCGAGACTACCACTGCGCCATATTCCCCCGCAGCCTCGGTGATAGCCACGCTCATGCCGCTGCCCTGGCCAGGGTCCGATCCGACATGGGTGAGGTCGACGCCCGCCGCCACGAGGTTGGCGCGAAGCCTGTCGCCGAAGTCATCCGTGCCTGTCTGTCCGCCGAACAGCGTGTGGGCCCCGAAGCGGGCGGCGGCCACCGCCTGGTTGCCGCCCTTGCCGCCACATTTCGTGTGCCAGGCGGAGCCGATCAGGGTCTCGTCGCGGGCGGGCAGGCGCGGCGCCGCGACTACAATGTCGAGATGCAAACTTCCGACGACTGCAACCTCAATCATGGGTCGCCATAGAGCGCTGCCTGGATGATGCGCTGGCTGCCCACGGCATCCTGATTGGCAATGAAACGCAACAAATCTGCATCATTTCGCAACCTTTTTACAACATTCAGCATGCCTTCCACTGCATTGATGTTGGCGCTGCATTCGGCAACCGGATCGAGGCCCACGGCATCCGGAAAGGTGTCGAAATAGATGGCGTTCCGGTAGCCCAGTTTTTCAAGCACATAGAGCAGTTCGATGGTCTGGATGACATGCACGCTGCCGGCCACCAGCCCGTCATCGCGCTTGCCGTAGCCGTCGTTGAGATGAACCCCCAGAAGCCTGCTGCGGCGGCTGATCAG
>NZ_JBIIDX010000039.1:0-21636 GCF_044238155.1 Aestuariivirga sp.
CCAAAACATAGACGGGCTCGATGCGGCAGCGGGGGTCCCAACTGATCGCATCATTGAAATTCACGGCAGCGGCACCCACGCCAAGTGTCTGGATTGCGGGGTGCGTCACGAAATTTCCTGGGTGCGCGGCATTCTGGCCGAAGCGCAGGCACCTCCAGCCTGTATGAGATGTGGCGGCATCGTCAAGTCTGCAACCGTCTCCTTTGGGCAGGCAATGCCCGAACATGAGATGGCGGCAGCGCGCGCGGCTACGCTCAAAGCCGATCTGTTTCTCGCCATTGGTTCGTCGTTACAGGTCTTTCCGGCTGCCGGTCTTCCGGTTCTTGCCAGTCACAACCGTACTCCGCTCGTCATCATCAACCGGGAGGAAACCGGGCTTGATGGGCTTGCTCAACTTGTCGTACGCGGCGAGATCAGTGCCGTGTTGGAGAAACTGATGCAGCGCCTTGCTGCGGAGTGATCGCGAATCAGCGTCGTTTCAGAATGCGCACAGGCCATGGTTCGGTGAGCCATTCTGCCGGGTGTGGCAATAGCCGGTTTGCAGGATAGTCGGAATATCTGGAGTGTTTCCCGCGCCTTGGCCGAGGCGTGAATTGCCACTTCAGGTTTTCCACATACCGCTTGCACTTGCTCTGTACAAATGCACAGGATTTGCGCAGAGTGGTTTTGGGTGGCGGCATGGTGTTCGTCCAGGCCTGCCAGGGGACAGAGTTGAAGACATGACGGTGAGCGGCGGATTGAAGGGTGAAGCAGTTTCCTCGCAGCAGGACACGCCCGAGAGTGACATTCGCATCATTCAGGTAAGTGGATTGGTGAAGTGGTTCGATGTTGGCCGCGGCTATGGTTTCATCATTCCCGACAACGGCATGCAGGATGTGCTGCTCCATCTGAGCTGTCTCAAGCGTGACGGTTTTGATGCCCCGCTTGAGGGCACCCGGGTGGTATGCGAGGCGGTGGCGCGGCAGAAGGGCTATCAGTGCCTTCGCGTTCTGGCGGTTGATACGTCGACGGCCATAAACCCGGTGGAACGCCGGCCGCGCACTCACTCGGTGGTAACCGCCTCGAGCAGTTGGGTACGTGCCAGGGTCAAGTGGTTCAACAGGGCGCGTGGTTTTGGTTTTGCCTCGGAGGGCGAGGGTAACCCAGACATCTTCATTCACATGGAAACTCTCCGCAAGACGGCGATCCCGGAATTGTTGCCGGATAGCTGGATCTATGTGCGGTTCGGAGATGGTCCAAAGGGCAAGATGGCGGCAGAGGTGCGCCTGTCTCTTGAAGGCGGCCCGGCCCACACTCAATAGGCCGCAGCACAAAGGCGGTTGCGGAGTCTACTCTTGATTCGCAGAACTCTTTTGCTCGTGATTGCGGTAGTCGCGCTCACGCGGCCGCTTGGTCTGGCTGCCGAAGAAGTTCTGCTCTCCAAGATCGAGCCGCTTACCATTGCCACCGACGATGATGCCTTGATGTTCACGGTGGAGATTGCAGACACGCCTGAATTGCGCGCCCGCGGATTGATGTTCCGCCAGCGCCTGCCGGAAGATCGCGGCATGCTGTTTGATATGGGAATACCCAGGCCCGTGTACATGTGGATGAAGAATACGCTGATCCCGCTCGACATGTTGTTCATTCGGGCAGATGGCACGATTGCCTATATCGCACAGAACACGACCCCGGGCTCTTTTGACACGGTTGGCATCACGGAGCCGGTCTTGGCCGTTCTGGAACTGGCAGGGGGTGTCACCGCCAAGCATCGCATTCGTGCTGGTGACAAGGTTTACCACCGCTTGTTCAAGGATGCGCAATAATGCGTTACCGTTCCTGACCCTGCCTGATCGGCGTTGCGGCGCTCGTTGCACCTTGGTTGTCAGCTGAAGTACCATCTGGTCCAAAGGCTGTGCGCCTCAAGATCAAGGCATCTCATCACCATTACCCGGTCTTGCTGCGACTGCTGCCGTCATGGTTTTGTTAGCAGATCGCCGCAGATCGCCTCAACTCAGGCGGCCAGCAGTTCTGATGGCGGGGTCTTTGCGCCGGTCATGAAGGCCACCGCATCTGACATGCTGAAGTCCTTGGGCCGTATGGTGCACAATCTGCTGCCGAGGCGGTGGATATGAATGCGGTCTGCAACCTCGAAAACATGTGGCATGTTGTGCGAGATCAGCACGATGGGCAGCCCGCGGCGCTTGACGTCCAGGATCAGCTCCAGTACGCGGCGCGATTCCTTGACACCCAGCGCGGCAGTGGGTTCATCCATGATCAGCACTTTGGTGCCGAAGGCAGCTGCACGCGCAACGGCAACGCCCTGACGCTGGCCGCCTGACAGGGTTTCAACCGCCTGGCCGATGTTCTGGATGGTCATCAGCCCCAGTTCGGAAAGTTTTTCCCGGGCCTGCTTTTCCATCGCCTTTCGGTCCAGCATGCGGCACAGGCCACCCAGGATACCGGGCTTGCGCACTTCGCGGCCGAGGAACATGTTGTCGGATATTGACAGCGCCGGAGAGAGCGCAAGATTCTGATAGACGGTCTCTATCCCAGCCAGTCTTGCATCCATCGGTGACCTGAACTTCAACTCCTTGCCTTCAAGCCGAATTTCCCCCTCATCGGGAACGACCGCTCCGCAGATGGCCTTGATCAGGGTCGACTTGCCAGCGCCATTGTCGCCGATCACCCCCAGTACTTCGTTGGGGTAGAGATCGAAATCTGCCTTGTCGAGGGCGGTAACCCGGCCATAGCGCTTCACCAGCCCTCGCGCGGTGAGAATGGGAGCTTGCGACATCAGCCTGCAACCTTTCTGATCCACTGGTCAACCGTGACGGCGCCGATGATCAGCACGCCGATCAGTAGCCACGTCCACTGCGCGTCAGCTCCATAAAGCCGCAAGCCGAGCGAGAATACACCCACAATGAGCGCACCGAAGATCATGCCGAGAATCGAGCCACGCCCGCCGAACAATGACATGCCGCCGATCACCACGGCGGTGATCGATTCGATATTGGCAAATTCGCCGGAGGTGGGCGAGACGGAACCGATCCGCCCGATCAGGACCCACCCGGCCATGCCACAGATGAGGCCGGCAAGAGTATAGACCGTGATCAACATGCGTTTGACGGGCACGCCCGAGAGCTCTGCAGCGTCGGGGTCATCACCGACAGCGTAAAGCCTTCGCCCCCAAGCCGTATAGTTCAGGACGTACCAAAGCAGGAGTACCAGCGCAAACATGAAGGCAACGCCTAGCGTGAACACCGCGCCGCCTAGATTGATCTGTGCGCCAAAAAGCTGCAGCAGGGGGGCTTCGGCCTCAATATCCTGGCCGCGGATCGTCTCGTTGCGGGAGTAGATGTATTTGATGGAATTAAAGACCTGCCAGGTTCCCAAAGTGACGATGAACGGCGGGAGCCGCATGACCGCTACAAGCCAACCGTTGATGAAACCGCACAGGGTGCCGCAGGCTAGGCCGCAGAGGATCGAGATTGGAACCGGAATGCCGTAGCGGAATGTGAATTGCCCCATCACCACCGCGGACAGCACCATCATGGCGCCTACTGAGAGATCGATGCCGGCGGTGAGAATGATGAGCGCCTGGGCTGCGCCCACGATGCCAACAATTGTGATCTGCTGGATGATGAGTGTAAGTGAATAGGCGTTGAAGAATTTGCCACCGACCAGCACGCCGAAGATCGCGACCGAAAGGATCAGTACGATGAGCGGTACTGCTGCCGGGCTGGCATGCAGGAATTGCTGGAAGCGCCGGATGGCCGAGTCGCCCTCGCTGAAGTGGACGACCGCTGCATCGGTCTGCTCGAGGCTTTTCTCGAAATCCTGCGCCTGCGCCATCGGCCCATTCCTCCTTGCCGCCGTTGCGGCTTCATGGCGGAACCATGCCGCCGCTCTTGTGTCAGTGTCGTTCGATGTTGTGCCGTGGGGAGGGCGGCCAGCGCAGGCCGCCCTCCGGCACTTGTCATGCCTGGTTCATCGCAAGGCGATGACGCTTAGCCCCAGCAGAGCTCGAGGCCCTTCTTGGTGTCGATTGAGGGCACGCCCTCGACCGGATTATCAGTGATGAGCTGCACTCCGGTGTCGAAGAAGGCCTTGCCTTCGGTGGCTTTCGGCTTCTCGCCGGTATCGGCGAATTTCTTGATCGCCTCGACGCCCATCGAAGCCATCAGCAGCGGGTACTGCTGCGAGGTACCGCCGATGATGCCGGCCGCAACATCCTTCACGCCTGGGCAACCGCCATCCACTGACATGATCAGCACCTGGCCCTCTTTGCCGACGGCCTTCAGCGCTTCATAGGCGCCTGCTGCGGCAGGCTCGTTGATGGTGTGGATCACGTTGATGTCAGGGTTGATCTGGAGAAGGTTCTCCATGGCCTTGCGGCCGCCCTCGGGGTTGCCGTTGGTATAGTCATGGCCAACGATGCGAGGATCATCCTCGTCGCCGATCACATTGGGGTCTTTAACGTCAATGCCGAAGCCCGCCATGAAACCCTGGTCGCGCAGCACGTCCACAGTGACCTGCTTGGAGTTGATGTCGAGGAAGCCGATCTTGGCATCCTTTGCGGCATCGCCGAGCTTTGCCTTGGCATAGGCGCCAATCAGGAAGCCAGCCTGGAAGTTGTCAGTGGCCATTGTCATGTCGGCAGCGTCGATGGGCTCGAGCGGCGTGTCGAGTGCGATTACCAGTATGCCGGCGTCACGCGCCTTCTTGATCGAGGGCACGATGGCCTTGGTATCAGACGGCGTGATTAGGATACCCTTGGCGCCATCGGCAATGCAGGTCTCGATCGCCGCAACCTGGCCTTCATTGTCGCCATCGTCCTTGCCGGCATAGGTCTTTAGATCAACTCCCAGTTCCGCAGCCTTGGCAGAAGCGCCTTCGCGCATCTTGACGAAGAACGGGTTGGTTTCGGTCTTGGTGATCAGGCAGGCGCCGATGCCAGCGGCCTGAGATGGAGCTGCAGCGAATACCGCCATTGCGGCGGCGCCGAGCAGAGTGGCTTTCAGAAACGTCTTCACGTGGATCCTCCCATCGGAACTGTGCCCCTGGAGCGGAGCATATTGGTTGAGGCGACTGATCGTCTAATGTCAGAACCGCGGGGCGCTGATCCCCTCGGAACCTGAGTTTGATTGCGCCCCAAAAACCGGGGCTTGTCAACAAATCAGTTGAGCGGATCAGAGCAGGAGGTCTTGCAAAGTCCGGCGCATGACAGCTGCATCCACGTCAATGCCGGTCCAGTACTTGATGCCGATGACGCCCTGATTGACCACCATGCCGAGCCCGTCGAGCGTGCGGCAACCGCGCGCCTCAGCATCCCGGATCAGCGGTGAGCGTGGTGGATTGGTAATGACATCAGCCACGATCAGGCCTGGATGGAGGCTCGACACGTCGAGATTGATGCGCCCTTCGATATCGGGATAGAGGCCAATCGACGTTGCATTGACCAAGATTTCTGCTTCCGCCGGGACGCGGTAAGGCGCGCTGTCGGTGACAAGTTCCGCCTGCACGGCTGTCCGGCTGTTGAGCAAGTCGGCCAGACCGCGGCCGCGTTCGGCGCTACGGTTCACGATGATGATGCGTTTCGCACCTGCGAAGGCGAGTTCGACTCCAATGGCCCGCGCCGCGCCTCCCGCCCCGAACATGACGACCGTCTTGTCCCTCGGGTCGGTGACTGTACGAAGGGATTGCAGAAAACCCTTTCCATCCGTGTTCTCGCCGATGAAGCCGTCAGCCCTTCTTACTGCGCAATTGACGGCCCCCATGACGGCGGCGGACTCGCCGAGGCCGTCCAGATGCTCGATCACCGCCACCTTGTGCGGAATCGAACAGTTGAAGCCGATCCAGCCCATGGCACGGGCGCCCCTGACCGCATCGCCCAGGCGTTCGGGTGTTACTTCACAGTTGATGTAGCGGATGTCGAGGCCGTGGTGGCGATAAGCCGCCTCGACCATGGCGACGGTGGGGTTTTCCGCTGCAGGCATGGCAAAGGACCCGGTCAGCCCGCTCAGGAAGTTATGCGTCATGCCCGTCCCTCCACGTGTTTGGGCTGAGAGGCCCTGCCTATTCAGCTGCGCCACCCCCAGCCATCGGCAAGATCCAGACAGGACTGCCAGGTCTCCAGCGAGCCGGTTGTGGCTAGTCCGCGAAGAGAGCACGCGGCGCTGGCATGGGCAAGCGTGAGGCAGCGCTCGATCTCCCAGCCCTCATGCCAGGCGAACATCATTCCTGCAGCGAAGGCATCGCCTGCGCCATTGGCGCTGGCAATGAGTTCGGATGGGATCGTGGCGGAACCCTTGAGCACAGTCGGTCGGCCATGCATCACGGCGATGGCAATCGTCGGCGAGTGGACCACGACGATGTGCTTCACGCCCTGATCCAGGACCAGCCGGGCCGCGCGCTCGGCTGCTGCTATGTCTGTCACGCCGTCGTGGGAGGCGACGACACCGGCCAGCGCGCCGATCTCGACGTCGTTTACCACCAGCGTATCGAGATGCGGCAGGCAGGGTGTGACGATGCGCCTGATGGCTTCGGCGCCGACGCTGGCCAGCTCCATGTTGGTTTCAAGCCCAGCCGCCCGCGCCTTGCGCAGCACGCTCACCCAGCCATTGGCATCGCTGCCCCAGGGCTCGTCCATGATGCGGTGCACGCCAGGAAGTCCGAGATGCAGAATGCGGGCCCTGACCGTGCTGAAGTCGAAGTGATCGGGCGACAGGAGGGCGGAAGTCCCCCGGAAGTAGATGTGTGTGCGGCGATGGCTCTCGGCGGAGATGAAGGCATCGGTGTAATGGGTGCGCGCATCTCTCGTTACCTGCATGCGGCTTCGGTCGATGCCTGCCTTGTCGGCAACGTCCATCAGAAAGCGTCCGTCCTCGTCATCACCGATCAGGGTGATGGTCTCGAGCGGCATGGCCGGATCGAGCTGGCGCATGTCGAGAGCAAAATTGCTGCCAGACCCGCCATTCGCCTTTTCCTCGCCCAGGTATTCCGAAAGTCCGTCTTCTCTTGGCCAGTGGCTCACGATCTTGTTGGCGTCCACGCACCAGGTGCCGCCAGTGACGAAACCCCTGCGCGCACGCGCCGTCATGTCAGGCTCCTTTCAGAACCTTCTCGGTGATCTCGTTGTCGCTGGCCAGATCACGCAACGGCTTGATGCCATTCTTGGCAAGGCTTGCATGATAAGCCTTCACCGCCTCAGCTGGCGCGATGTTGCCGCCTGCCACCTCGCGCATGAAACTCACCATCGCGAGCGGGTCTTCGGCGAGGTTGATCTTGCGGCCGAACAGCGCCACGCGGGCGCCGTACTTTTCCCCCTGGTTCAGGAGCTCGAAGCAGTCCCGCGTGGTGCCGGCGCCTCCGCCCAATATGCCGACGATGACGCTTGGATCGTAAGAGGCTAGCTCGTCCAGCGCCTTCGCACCGTTGAACGGGATCTTCAGGAACTGCGGGCGGTCTGCCTTGGTCACGCCAGCGAGACAGCGCATCATGCAGTCGTTGACATAGAAGGGCAGCTGCTCCGGGTCGATGCCGGTGCCGACGTTCGGGTTGAACACTTCCAGGAAATACTTGAAGCCATTGCGCGCCGCGTCCTCGCGGAAGGCCGAGAAAGCCTCGAGTGATGCATAGTCACGGTCGAGGTCATTGTTGAAGGTGATCGAATAGAGACCGAGATCTGTGCCGGTAACGGTTGCGTTGGGATTGGCTTCAAGTCCGCCGTGCATGACCCGGGCGAGATTGGCCGAGCGAAATGGCCGGGAAGGCAGTTTGGAATAGCCCGCGCCACGCATCACCCAGATGTCGGTTGTGTCATTGGCGCGAATCGCGGGCTTGACGGCGCTGTTGCGGAAGGCGCCCGCCTCGTGCAAGGCCTCCAGGTTCGAGGCTGAGACGAGCATGATGTCGACGATCGCCTGGTCGATGATGGCACGGATGTTCTGCAGGAATTCCGGGCGGGTGTGGTGGCGGGTGAAGCTGCCGTCCCTGGCGCGTTTCGGGCCGGTCGCAGTCATGCTCGGGCCCATGTCGCCATCTTTGGCGTCGGCAATGATGAAATCTGCGCGGGTGTATTTTCCGGCCCTGATGCGGGCAAGCTTTTCGTCAAGCGTGAACATGGGCACGGTCAATTCTCCTGGCATGGCGGGTTCGGGTTGCCCCGGTGCGGGCAAACGCCCGAGCTCTCGACTACTCCGGGAACGTTGATGAGGCAACGGAATAAGCCCTTAATGCGCTGCAACGCAACTCTTGCAGCTTTGGCGGTGGACCTGCGGTCAAATGGGTGACGCAGAGTGCGGGTGGCCAGGCCCGGGCTCAATGGGCCTTGCCCGTCTGGCCTTGCCCCGCTGCGGTATTATCGGATAAGAGGCTGATCGCGAGCGGAAGCCGCAGTCGGGGTGTAGCGCAGTCTGGTAGCGCACCTGCCTTGGGCGCAGGGGGTCGTCAGTTCGAATCTGGCCACCCCGACCATGGTTTCCGCGCCATGACCGAGTTGGGAGCACAGACCATGCCCGTTCGAATCTACAAACCCTCCCGAAGCGCCATGCAGTCCGGCAAGGCCGCCGCAGGTCTCTGGGTGGTGGAATTCGAGGCTGCGGCGCCGCGCAGTGCCGAGCCATTGATGGGCTGGACCTCGTCGGCCGATACGCGCCAGCAGGTCAGACTTACCTTCGCCACCAAGGACGAGGCCATTGCCTATTGTGAGCGCGAGGGGCTGGCCCATGTCGTCCTGCCCGAGGCCCCGGTCGCTCGGGTGATCAAGAAATCCTATTCTGACAATTTCAAGTTTGGCCGGTCTGATAACTGGACACACTGACGCGCCCGACGACCCCGTAGCTCAGCTGGACTAGAGCAAGTGCCTTCTAAGCACTAGGTCGCAGGTTCGAATCCTGCCGGGGTCGCCATTTCCGAACAAAACCACTAACTTTTCCAGCGCTAGTATGCTGTCCTGCGATGACGGCTGCGAGAGAAGCCTTGTCGCCGATGATCTGGATCTTGTGGTCATCGACGCGGATCTCCTGGATGACGGCGCGGAGATAGGCCTTGCGGGCCTGGATGTCGGCAGTGCCGAGCTTGTCACGGAGAATCAAGGCGAAGGCGTCAATGCGCTCAGGTGTCAGGGCCTTGGAAGTGTGTGCCTGCTCAGCGATGCGCTCGAGCGAAGCCTGTGCAACGTCACGGGTCGCTTTAAGGGCAGTGATGCGCTCCTTGAGTTGGCTGTCGAGATCCACGACCCCGTCTTCAATTGCGTGGTAGAGCCTGGCCAGCTTGTCGGAGGTTTCCCTGACCTCGGCTTCGAGGGCGGCCCTGCGGTTAGCGACACTGATGTCCTTCGTTGCCTGCCGGTCAATGAGAGCCTCAAGTATGATGGCGAGCCGTTCAGACGTCAGGAGCTTTTCCCGGACGGCGTCGGTCACCAGCCGGTCTAGTTTCTCGGTCGGAAGGTGGAGGCCTTTGCAGACAGAGCGGCCCTTGGTGTGATGGCCGCCGCAGCTATAATAGGTATAGCTTTTGCCACGCCTCGTGGTGCCAGTGCGGGTCATGCCGGCACCACAGCTTGCGCAGGTGGCAAGGCCAACGAGGAGGGTAGGGCCATTGACCACCCGTGGCGGGGTTACCTTGGGGTTGTTGGCTTCTATCTTCTTGCTCTTATGGCTTATGTAGGCGTAGGTGCGGTGCACAGACCTAATCCACGGACTGCACTGTTTGCGATTGCCGTGACTTGCATATCGGTGGCAACTGCTTTTTCGATGATCACGCTTTATATGCATCCGTACCAAGGCCCAGGCGCGATGACGCATTCCTTGCTTGACCTGAGGAATACCCGCTGACTGACCGTATCGCCGTGTTCGACTTCTAAATGTGATTGACCTGACCGGCCTTTTCTCAACCAGGCAAATTAAGAGAAGATAGCCTGGAAAGGCAACGACAATGGCCTCTTCATCCAGCGAGAGAACCGTGGATCTTGCATCTCTCGGGCCAGTAGGGAGAT
Source organism: Aestuariivirga sp. (assembly GCF_044238155.1). GTDB lineage: Bacteria > Pseudomonadota > Alphaproteobacteria > Rhizobiales > Aestuariivirgaceae > Aestuariivirga. Next base: position 9,980 of record NZ_JBIIDX010000039.1, read on the forward strand.
CGGCGACGGTTTCCGGTTTTTCGATTTGGCAGCTGTCTTCTGATTGATCCCGTAGCGCTTCGCTAGCTGCCTCAGGCTTTCTTGACTATTCTGTATTGCGCGACGGACTGCCTCAGTCGTAGTGGCGCTACCGTGACGAACCTGGCCTATAGTGCCTCCTTCCATTCCTGAGAAAAATTGCACCATCAAAGCCTGATATCAAATACCTAGATTGCGCTACCGATAAATGTTCGACGGAACATCATTCCGTCTGTGCATCTCCATATCGTCTGAGAGATATTGGCAATACCTGAAAATCTTCAGAAGCGACCGTCGTGTTCGACCACAGCAGATGAGGCATTCCCGTTACATGAATATAGGAGTCATAACCGTGGAAGATTCGTCCGTTGCACAAAGGGCTGTACATTTGTGAAATGTGATTGGAGTCAATATTGAATCTGGGGAAAAATTCAGAAGTAACAAATATCGCATTGCACGCCGTAACACAGACAAGTTCGTAGCTTTTCTGCTTGCCAAGCAGGATTAGGGCCAGCAATGAAGCGCCTTGGTTGACCGCCATGTCTTTTGCTTGAACAAATACGACGTCATTTGGAATGCTTGGGTTGAATTCTACGATGACGACTTTTGGCCTGAAGCGTTCTGTGCTTTCCCAGACAAAGTAGTCTGCGCCATCGATATCTATTGAGAGCAGATCGAACTGTGGCGGAAAATCAGCCTCGGCAATGAAGTTGTCAAGCTTGTTTTCTCCTTCAAATTCAACAAGTTTATTCAAGCATTTTACATTATTATATTCCTTGTGGTTAATTAGTAATTTCTGGAATTTCTCCTTATTGGCTTCTATGAACAATCCTTGCCAGTCATGGTTGCGAACTAGATTAAAGCAGTTCGACAAATATCTTCCATCCCATGCGCCAAGCTCTACACAGTACCTATGGTTTTCAGGAGGCAGAATTCCAAAAATGTATTCGATGATCCCATCCTCACCGTTTTGCGATTCGACGTTGCGACCGTGCTGAATGAGAGGGTTCGTTAGGGTGAAAAAATTCATTAATTCCAGCTTAAAAGGTGCTTTGGGATTAATCGTTCGTTTGATCGATGTTTTTTTTGTATCAGTCAACGGTGGTCTCTCTGGTCGCTCGGTCAGCATCATCTTGTACCGGGGCACGTCTATGAGACAGTTCGCTGCGCCGGTTACGCTGCCAATTTGAACACTGTGGCGGCTTCGGATGCAAGGGCCTTCTGTTCGGCCCTGATCTGATTGGGCGTCTTGTGCCCGTGGCGCTCCCGCAACCACGATGCGTTATAGATGTCGGCGAACTCGGCGAGCTCCTTGCGAAGTGCCTCTATGGTCGGGAAGTACCGGACCCAGAGCAGTTGCTCCTTCAGCGTCTTGATGACCCTTTCGGCGACACCGTTGCCCTCCGGCTGGCGCACGAAGGCGGGAGAGCTCTCGATCCCGAGGAATTCGATCTCGTTCTGAAAGTCATCGGCCATGTAGTTGGGGCCGTGATCGTGACGAAGAACAAGACCGGCCGCAACGTGTTCCTCCACCGCACCGAAGTGCTTCGCCACCCCCTGCCGGATCGGCTCGAGGGCCTGCCAGCGGCTGGCGCTGGAAGAGGCATGGGTTCCGATCAGCTCGCCCGAACAATGGTCGACGGCGATGAAGACATAGGCACGGCCCTCGGCGGTCGTGACCGTCTGTGTCATGTCGGTTCCCCACATCTGGTCCACCCTGTGGGTCACGATCGTCCCGTCATGCGGATGTTCCTCCCTGTCCACCGGCCTTTGCGGCGCAAGCAGGCTGTTCTCCCGCATGATCCGCCGCACCCTGCGCGCCGCCGTGCGAACGCCGTCTGCCCGCAGTCGGGCCCAGACCTTGCGATAGCCTTCCCCGTTGAACGGCGACGCCTCAATGACGGCCTTGATCTTCGCCAGCAATTCCGCGTCGCTGCAGGCACCCTTGGGCCCGCGCCGGCGTGCCGGAGGGGCTGGCATGGCTTCTGCCGCCCGATGCCGGTACAGCGTCGCCCGCGGGAATTTCCAGACGCGGCAGACCGCCGCGACCGGATAGCAGTTTTGGGTGGAGACCGAGGTGGTGCGGGTCATTTCCTCAACCTCCGTCCGGCCAAAGGGCGCCCGCCCTCCAGCATGTCGATTTTTGCGTAGAGCAGCTCGTTGGCCATGGTGATCTCGCCCACCTTGGCTTTGAGCCGCTCGATCTCCTCGTCTCTGGCGTCCCGCTCACGTTCCTTCAGAGCACCTTCCGCACCCAGGAGCGCCCGGTCGCACCATTCCGACAACCGGTGCACGGGTACATTCGTTTCCCGGGACACCTTCTCCAGGGACTCGCCCCGAAGCAGTCGCTGCAAGGCCGCCAGCTTCCTCTTCGCCGAAAACCGCAGTGGCGGTCCGGCCCCCCGGCGTCGCCATCGCCAGCGTTCTGGGCGCGCGCTGGCGCCGCCGCGGCCTCCGTCACACCCGGTTCCAACCCATTCTTCCCGTCCATGCTCTACCTCCGTCTATACGATCGGTAGCGCAGCAGACTGTCTCAAGAAACCGTGCCCCGGCCCACGGTCAGCATCATCTGAATTATTGAAATGCTATCTGCAAGGCGGTTTGCATTTGCTTGATCGGTCTTTGAATGAACTTGTGGCTTCAGGTTCTGTGGAAGCAATGCTGCAATGTCAGATGTTGTCATGACTGTGTGAGATCGCCAGGTGACATGGCAATCTAAGTTATTGTGTTGCGACACAGTTGATTGAAGAACTTGAGACGCAGTGGCGTTAGTGGAAGTTGCCGTCGAGGTTTTCGTGTGATCTGTTTCTTTAGCTAGGTGTTTAGTTCCGAGAATGATTGTTCTCGGGGATCATTTAGCTGAGGGATCAGGCTGATGCCATCAGGCATGACACAAAAATGAATTTTCTACATTGCAGTATTTAGAGATGTTTCGTATTCAGATCGAGGGGTCACTCTGGTCACTCGACCTTTCACACTTGGTCCATCATGAAAAACAACCAATGATAGTAATTGAGTTGGGGGCGTCTTGCAGGCTCGCGCTTAGACAAGCTCTTGTCCGAGAGTGATAATTGTCTCAGGTTCAATTCGACTGCCGAAGAAAGAAGTCCATGCAGGATCATGATACTAACCTTCTGAGCCTTTCGCGCGGAGTTATCCATGTCGGAGCCAACACTGGACAGGAGCGGCATGTCTACGCTCGTCACGGTCTGAAGGTTGTCTGGATTGAGGCGCTTCCTGACGTATTTGAGCAGTTGGCCAGAAACATTGCGGAAATCCCGAGGCAGCTTGCAGTCAGGGCTCTGGTCACGGATATGGTCGGCCAGAAGTTTAAGTTTCGTATCTCGAACAACAATGCCGAGTCATCGTCTATTCTTGAGCTCGCAAAGCATAGAGAGATATGGCCGGAAGTCGACTTCGTTGGGAGTGTTGACCTCGTCTCGACCACGCTCGACCAGCTATTACTTGAGGGGGCGTTTGATCTGAACGGGATCGACTCCCTCATACTCGATACTCAAGGCAGTGAGCTTTTGGTGTTGAAGGGTGCCGAACGGGTGCTCACAACTATTCGTCGTCTGAGGGTAGAGACGGCGGATTTCGAGGCGTACGAAGGTTGTGCGAGGGCAGATGAGATCGAAAGCTGGCTTCGGGCAAGGGGGTTTGTCCTTGCCGGGCGGGTTGTTCAGGCCCAGCATCCGGAGGGTGGCAGGTACTTCGAGTTATTCTTCGAGAGAGCTCTGGAGGACGCGCAACTTCTGCAGGCAGCGGATGCGATCCAGCTGCTGGCAAATGACTTTGTTGCATTGGGCCTGCATGACGTCGGGAGCCGGATTGCCGATGCCGCGTCTCTTCTGGACGATCAGGTTCCCGAACCGGTGGGGTGGTGGTCTTCCCCGTTCAATGGACAAGCCGGCAGGAGAAGGGTGATTGAGGCAATTCTCAGAAGTTTGCCATTCCGGACGATTCTCGAGACGGGAACATTTCGGGGAACAACCACGCGGTTTTTCGCTGAAAATTTTGCTGGCCCAGTCTATACTTGTGAGTTGGATCGCCGCTGGTTTGCGACTGCGCGCCGCAAACTTGCCGAGTTCCCTGCCATCACTGTGGAGTTGGGAGATAGCCGAGATTTTCTGGCGAGGCGGCTATCGTCGGTCGAAGACCCGCTTTTTTTGTATCTAGATGCGCACTGGAACCCCGATCTGCCGCTCATCAAAGAGATCGAACTGGTGTTGGGCGCCAACAAGGATACCGTCATCGTCATTGACGACTTCGAAGTTCCTGGCGATCCTGGCTACGGCTTCGACGATTACGGTCCTGGACGGCGGCTAACGACGGATATTCTCGCATCGTCGCAATCCGACAGGTTAGCCCTCTATTTTCCCAACCTACCCTCTTGCGAGGAAACCGGAGCAAAGCGTGGCTGTGCGGTCATCGCCACGGGCGTCAGTGCCGCATCCGCACTCGACCTAGTTGCGGGTCTCCGGCGTGTCGAGTGGCCCAAGCCGGCACCTTTTCTCCGGCGCCCCCCGCCCCGGGTGCCTCGACCGGGGCTTGCCATCAATCGGTTGATCAGTGGCTTTCAATTTGAGCGTGAGCACGCTAATGGCCTTTCAGCCAATACAATCAACATCTGCATTGGGCACGAGCCATTTCGAGGGGTTGGTCTCGGATACGTTGATGTCATGATCAGCCCCGTCGACCAGCATGTCGATGGCCCTTGCAAGCTGATTATAGCTAACGATGCAAGGCTGGGTCCGAATGGACACACACTATCGGAGTTCAGCCAGTTGATCTGGTTGAGCGATCACTTCGACGAGATCACGAAAGAGAAAGAATTCATTCGACTTATTCAATATCGGAAATTTATCTCCAGCGCTCCGTGTGGTGCGGTCTCAGACGGTAGTCATTTTCTTTGGCTCGATCTTGAGAAGCTTCCTGCACTGTCGGCACAATTTCAGCGACACGCAGTGGCCGAACTAGTCAGCAAGCCTTTGCATCTGCAATCGAACTTGGGCCAAGTACTTGGTCAATTCGCACATTGCCATAAAATTGAGGACTTCCTTTCATTTGGGATGTTTCTTTGCCGGGAAGCAATACTGTCGGACGCGGAGTTGGCCCAGTTTGTGACCCGTCCCGACTTGATCCCGTCGGCGACAGTCGGCATCTATCGCAGGGAGACGCTCAGGGACATTCTCATAATCCTTGCCCGTGCGGCGAATTTCGTCAATTCGCCTACTTTTGTGCCGCGGGACAGAGAACAGCGCAGGAGCGCAGGGTTTCTTCTCGAGCGACTGCACAGTCACCTCCTCTACAACCATATGCGCAGGATTGGACAGCAGATTGCAAAAGGAGATCTCATCATCCTGAGGTAAACGTCCGTCGTTTGATATGGTGTATAGAGCTCCGGCAAAACGCATTTCGAACGAATATGGGCTCCTGGCTCCCAACATCCAGATTTTGAATTTGTAAGACGCAACTAGGTGTTTAGTCCTGGCATTTGATGGATTGGATTGACCCTGAACCTGCCTGGCTGATTTGTCCAGCATTTGCAGATGAACTCATATGGGGTCAGACCCTTGAGTGTTTTGAGACGGCGGCCGTAATTATAGGCTGCAATGAAAGTATCGAGGTGCTGTCTTAGCTGCTTGTGATCATCGTAGTGGTAGCGACTGATTGTGGTTTCTTTGATGGTTCGAGTCATTCGCTCAACCTGTCCATTGGTCCACGGATGATTGATCTTGGTGAAGCGATGCTCGATCCCATGTTCTCGGCAGCGCATATCGAACATGTGGGTAATGTACCGGGCAGTCGGACCCTTGGCGTAGCGCGGCGGGAACCGGAACTGGATGCCGTTATCGGTCAAAACTGTGTGGATCCTGTAGGGCACTTCATTCAAAATCGCAGCTGACTACGAGGCTACCTTGCGATACCTCGTGCGTGGGCAGCTACGACTTGCCTACATACCTGAAGTGTTGGTGAGAATGCGCCTAGGCGGGGAGAGTAACCGCAACCTAAGGCAAATAATTATTAAAAGCATAGAGGACATGCGTGCTATTCACTATCATCGAGTTGGAGGTATAATGACTTTGGTAGTTAAAAACACGCGAAAATTGTTTCAGTTTATCCGGAGGAACACTGCGTGACAAAGCGAGCGTTAATTACAGGGATAACCGGACAAGATGGATCATATTTGGCGGAGTTTCTTCTTGAAAAAGGTTACGAGGTGCATGGGATAAAGCGGCGTACTTCCTTATTCAATACCGCACGGATTGACCACATTTATCAGGATCCTCACAATTCAAATCCGCAACTTCGGCTTCATTACGGTGATCTATCAGATACATCAAATCTAACACGAATTATACATCAAGTACAGCCAGACGAAGTATACAACTTGGCTGCACAGAGCCATGTTGCAGTTAGTTTTGATACACCCGAATACACGGCGGATGTCGATGCCATCGGCACGCTGCGTCTGTTGGAAGGGATCCGCTTCCTCGGTCTCGAGCGAAAGACACGGTTCTATCAGGCCTCAACCTCCGAGCTATACGGCGTTGTGAAGGAAACGCCGCAGCGCGAGACAACGCCCTTCCACCCGCGCTCTCCTTATGCCGTGGCAAAGCTTTACGCATACTGGATCACGGTGAACTACCGCGAGGCCTATGGGATTTATGCCTGTAACGGTATCTTATTCAATCATGAGAGCCCGCGGCGGGGAGAGACTTTCGTCACGCGGAAGATCACCCGCGGCCTCGCCAATATCGCGCAGGGCCTAGAGGAGTGCATCTACATGGGCAACATTAACGCCCTACGGGATTGGGGACACGCGAAGGATTACGTACGGATGAAGTGGCTGATGCTGCAGCAGGAAAAGCCGGAGGATTTCGTGATCGCCACCGGAAAGCAGCATTCGGTACGCGAGTTCATCACCTGGACGGCGGCGGAGTTGGGGCTGACGCTGCGCTTCGAGGGCAAGGACGAGGCTGAAGTGGCAGTCGTTGAGCTGGTCACCTCCGACGCCGCCCCCGCTGTCAAGCCCGGTCAGGTGATCATTCGGATCGATCCGCGCTACTACCGGCCCGCCGAGGTCGAAACGTTGCTCGGCGACCCTACGAAAGCCTATGATAAACTTGGCTGGGTGCCGCAGATCACGGCGCAGGAGATGTGCCGCGAAATGGTTGCCGAAGACCTAAAAACCGCGCGCCGACAGCGTCTCCTTAAGGAGCACGGGCTCGACCTGCCCATTTCGGTCGAGGTTTGAGATGCGCGTCTACGTGGCGGGCCATCGTGGGATGGTTGGCAGCGCTATCCTACGTCGGCTTGAGGCCGAGGGCATCGAGACCATTACTCGCAGCCGTGGCGAGCTCGATCTCACTTCGCAGGCGGATGTGCGCGCCTTCTACGAGCGCATGCGACCGAATGCGGTAGTGGTTGCGGCCGCCAAGGTGGGCGGCATCCACGCCAACAATATCTATCCGGCGAGTTTCATCTACGAAAACCTGATGATTGAGACTAACCTGATCCATGGCGCGTATAAGGCGGGCGTGGACCGGCTTCTCTTTCTCGGCTCGTCCTGCATCTACCCGAAGGATGCGCAGCAGCCGATGTCGGAGAATGCTCTTATGACCGGTGTGCTGGAGCCCACCAACGAGCCCTACGCCATCGCGAAGATCGCCGGCATAAAGCTCTGCGAGAGTTACAACCGCCAGCACGGCACAGATTTCCGCTCGGTGATGCCGACGAACCTCTACGGGCCGGGCGATAACTTTCATCCCGAGAACAGCCATGTCTTGCCCGGGCTCATCCGTCGGTTCCATGAAGCTGTATGTGATGGAAGGAACGAAGTTATAGTCTGGGGAACAGGCACGCCGCGTCGCGAATTCCTGCATGTCGACGACATGGCAGCAGCGTGCCTATTCCTCTTAGATCTGCCAAAGGACGTTTATCAGGCAGAGACACAGCCAATGCTCAGCCACATCAATGTCGGCACGGGTATTGACATAAGCATCATGGAACTTGCCGAAATGATAACCGAGATCACAGGCTTCCGGGGTATTATTCGATTCGACAGGAGCAGGCCGGATGGCACTCTTCGCAAACTCCTTGATGTATCTCGCATTTCCCGTCTCGGATGGCGATCGAGTATTGATCTTCGCGAGGGTCTTGAGGAGACCTATCGCTGGTTCCTCGATCACTCATCAAGCGTCCGCTCTTGATTGAAAAAGGAATAACCTTATTGATCCACCCAATCCTCCTCTGCGGCGGTTCTGGCACGCGCCTTTGGCCCTTGTTGCGGCAGTCATTTCCGAAGCAGTTTGCGCTGCTGTCCACACTTCCGAAGGTAGGCGCCAGTTGTGCTGCAGGCTCAGCCAAGGCTAATGTGTTCTGACCGGAACTGAATACAGGGACTACCCATCGCATCATGAAGCGTTTGTCGGGGGGGGGCTTTCTCCGTGCCTCACCTTACTGACTTGTATGGTGGAGCTCTTGTTACTGGCTGACACAGCTAAAGCAACAGCTGATCAGGACGTCGTTCCCTTTCAAACGCAGGTCTGCGCGGTCAAGAGTGTCAATCAAGATCATTGGTTTTCTCCCTCACGACAGAACGAAGGGGACCGAGTGCCTGATCAATGTCAAGATTGTCTGTCGGTCCCGAATCGTGAACATCCCAGTTGTTCCGTCGACCGCTTCTTGCGATCAGAGAAATGCCACTCCTCCGTTTGCGAGGACGAACAAGGCCAGTTTGTGCTAAGGCGCGCAAGATACGAACGATATGCTCTACAGCGAGATTTACGCTACACTCTTCCGCAAGAGTTTCCTCGTGCCACTGGTGAAAACTGCCGGTTCATCATTTGGGCGTTGGACCCCATCGTCGGCGCTGAGGACGCTGGTTCATCAGCGCTGGTCAATTACTGGCAATTGGCATTCGCCGCATGGCAGAATCTGATCGATCCGCCAATTCCCCCAGACCGGATCGGGCTTGTGCTCCAATCGGCACTCACAAGAGGGCAGCACCAGTTTCACATTTACATCGGTACGATTGACCTGACCGGCATTTTCTGAACTAGGGGAATTGAGAGAAGTTAGCCTGGAAAGGAGAAAGCCTATGCCGAAGAAGAGGTTGGAAGCCGAGCAGATCGTCACGAAGCTGCGGCAGGTTGAGGTGCTGCAAAGCCAGGGCAAGAGAGTTGCCGCGGCCTGCAAGGAGGCCGGTATGACCGAGCAGAGCTACGACCGGTACCGGAAGGAATACGGTGGTCTGAACGTCGAGCAGGCCCGGAAGCTGAAACAGCTCGAGCTTGAGAACGGTCGGCTGAAGAAGCTGGTGGCTGACCTGTCGCTCGAGAAGCAGGTCCTGAAGGATATTGCGGAGGGAACCGAAGGTCCGCGTCAGTGAAACTTGTAAGCCCCGAGCGGCACCGGCAGGCTGTTGAGGCAGCGCGGGACAAATACCACCTGAGCGAGCGCACAGCCTGCCGTATTGTCGGGCAACCACTTGGGACGCAGAGATACGTTCCGACGCTGAAGCCCGACGAGGATGAGCTGACCCGGAACATCGTCCTGATTGCCGCGAACTATGGCCGCTACGGCTACCGCCGGGTGACGGCCATGCTCAACGACAGTGGAATAATGGTGGGCAAGGACCGGGTTCAGCTGCGAGCCTTGGTCCGCCATCGGTCCGAGGACCATGGCGAGCGGCGCCGTGAGGGGCTGAGAGTACCGCAAAAGCAGCCGAAACGGTCGCGTCTTTGGCTCAATGACGGGTCCTGCATCCGGCTCCGGCCGGAACATCCAAACCACGTCTGGAGCTTCGACTTTGTTGAGGCCGCGACCCATGATGGCCGCCGTATCCGGCTGATGACCCTGATCGATGAGTGCACCCGCAAGTGCCTAGCAATCAGGGTAGCTCGCCGGATCAACGCCATCGGTGTGATCGAGACGCTGGCGGACGCCATGCTGTTCGAAGGAGTACCTGCCTTCATCAGGTGGGACAATGGCCGGGAAATGATCGCCATGGTCCTGCGCCAAGAGCTGTAAGGGGTTGGCGCAAAGAGTTTGTACATCGAGCCACGATCACCCTGGGAAAACGGCTACTGCGAGTCCTTCAACGGCAAGCTCAGGGATGAATGCCTCAATGGCGAGATCTTTTATAGCCTCCGGGAAGCCAAGGTTGTCATCGAGCAATGGCGCATCCACTACAACACGCGACGGCCACACTCGGCCCTCGGATACCGTCCGCCAGCACCCGTGACCATCGCACTACCACCCGCACTCGACGGAACCGCAAACATGCAATAGTCTCTCACTCGACCTGGTACAAAATGTCGGTCAGGCCAATCACACTTCACATTTTGCTGGAGATAGCGGATCTGCTTTTTAATCCAAATTTCGTTTTTGAAGTGAACGGTACAAATGTAGTACATGTCAGACGTTACCGGCATATCTGATGAATTTCATTCATGTTAATCCATTCACAGCGAAAGACAATTGAGATGGCCATCAGATCTCCAATGTCATTCATTGGTCCGGCATCAGCGCTCTTGAGACAAGCCGGATTACTTGAGAGAGGGAGGATTTCTGGCTGATCGTAGCTCACATGAAGGGCGCAGATGAGACGGAAAACCGAGACGCGGGTCGACGCCCTCAACTGCTGCGGGAACGCAATTCATGCCGGCTCTGTGTTCGCGCGAAGCCAGGCCAAAAGAGATGCCAAATGGAATGAGCGAATTTGGTTGAGTTCGTCGATGAAGGAGAAGATCTCGTCCGCGTCCGCAGTGATATGGGCGCCATTAATTGTCAGGAAGGTGTAAGTGATGGCGAATGCGGCGCGCTTATTTACGTCAAAGTAGGGATGGCTCTGCGCGAGGCTCTCCCAGAGTGCGGCAGCCTCCTCCACAAGGCCCTTATAATAGCCAGTCTGCGGTCAGTAGAGGGCCGCCTTGGGCATCGCGCCATCTCTCACGCCAAGGATAGCGCCATATCTTTCGAACTGATTCTCGTGGATGGTGAGAATTTCCACCAATGTCAGGTAGTCCCTCACTCCGCGAGCTTCTTACAGCTGGTCAGGACTTGGGACTTGGGACTTGGGACTTGGGCCCGTGGTTCGCGGCCGCGGCGCGGCTGACTGCAGCGTGCCAGGATACTGGCGAGAGATGCGCCACTCAGTCATAGGTAAATCAAAAGTCGCAAATAAGAATAATGCTCAATCTTTAGTAGATGCTTGGCAAATTACAGATCGGCCAGAATACCGAGCTATTTCAGGTTTTTATATCCAAGCGTCCGATAATGCCCCCGGGACAACGACCTGATTGTTTTTCTTATCGGGCTGCACATAACCTCCTCTATCAGTCCCTCAAGGCGGGCCTAGAGACGGTGAGCACCATCAGCAACAAATTCGAGCGTCTCAAAGGTTGCCGCAGTCAGATCCTGCCTTTGCTGTCACCTGATATGCCCCCGAACTTCTCCACATCTGCGCTGCCGGTTAGCCGGCTGCACGGCCGCCACTCCTGACGAGCAATGCTTTTCTGCAGAAGTTTGCCTGGCATGGTGTTTCCGTCGCAAATTTGAATGACATCACTCATCAATGACTGCAGCACGAATGACTGCAGCACGGCGGAAGAAAAAGACAGACTTTGGAA
>NZ_JBIIDX010000040.1:0-21398 GCF_044238155.1 Aestuariivirga sp.
GGAAATTTCCGACCGCTGGCGCGGCTTCAAGGACATCGCGGACGCCCGCCACCTCTCGAACCGCGTGGAGCCCGAGGTGGTGGCGGCGCTGGTTGACTCGGTGCGGCGCAATTATCCGCAGCTGTCGCACCGCTATTACCGCATGAAGGCCAAATGGCTGGGCAAGGACAAGCTCATGCACTGGGACCGCAACGCGCCGCTCCCGCAGGAAGACACCCGCGACGTGCCGTGGGCGGAGGCGAGGGACACGGTATTATCCGCCTACGGAGCGTTTTCGCCCGAGATGGCGGGGATCGCCGCCCAGTTCTTTGACCGCAACTGGATCGATGCGCCCGCGAGGCCCGGCAAGGCGCCGGGCGCCTTCGCGCATCCCACCGTTCCTTCCGCGCACCCCTATGTGCTCATGAACTATCTCGGCAAGACGCGGGATGTGATGACGCTCGCCCATGAGCTGGGCCACGGCGTGCATCAGGTGCTGGCGGCGCCGCAAGGCGCGCTGATGGCCTCGACCCCGCTGACGCTGGCCGAGACGGCCAGCGTGTTCGGCGAAATGCTGACCTTCCAGGCGCTGCTCGCCAAAACGGAGGATCCGAAGAAGCGCAAGGCGCTGCTGGCCTCCAAGGTCGAGGACATGATCAACACGGTCGTGCGGCAGATCGCCTTCTATACGTTCGAGCGCAAGCTGCACACCGCGCGCAAGGAAGGCGAGCTGACGCCGGAGCAGATCAACGCCATCTGGCTTGAGGTGCAGGCGGAAAGCCTCGGCGACGGCATCGTGCTGGGCGAGGGCTATGAGACGTTCTGGAGCTACATCCCGCACTTCATCCACTCACCCTTCTATGTCTACGCCTATGCTTTCGGCGATTGCCTGGTGAATTCGCTCTATGCCCGCTACCGCGAGAGCGCGCAGGGCTTCCAGGAGAAGTATTTTGCGATGCTGAAGGCGGGCGGCACCAAGCACCACGCCGAGCTTCTGAAGCCCTTCGGCCTCGACGCCACTGACCCCGCCTTCTGGGACAAGGGCCTGTCGGTAATCTCCGGCATGATCGACGAACTGGAGAAGACATAGCATTTGATGCTTTTTCTGGGAGAGTCGTGATCAGCAGTGCTCATCACCCCCGGACTTGATCCGGGGGTCTTCTTCGGCCGCCAGGAAAAAGATGCCACGGTCAAGCCGTGGCATAGGTGAAGTATGAAGGATGCTATGGTACTTGATCAAACGTCCTTCAACTGACCATGGCGCGGGATGGGACCATGAACACCGGGCACATCACCTACCAGGCCCCCGGCGTCGATGACGCGGCGGCGATCGCGCTGCTGCATCTGACCAGCTGGAAAGAGACATACTCCGGCATGATCCCGCCGGGCATTCTTGAGAATGCGGACCTGGCGGACCGCACTGCGCGCTGGCGCGGTTATCTCGAGGTCACGGGTGCGCCCACCTATCTGGCGCGGGCCGATGGCGAGGCGGCGGGGTTCATCCGGGCGGGACCGGTGAAGGAGCCGGTTGCCGAGGGCGCGGACGGCCATATCTTCGCGCTCTATATTCTGAAGCGCTTCCACCGCCTGGGCATCGGCCGGCGGCGCGGGACTGGGTCAACCAGGGCGGCAAGGCGCTCTCCGTCGGGGTGCTGACCGCCAACCAGCCGGCGCGCGCCTTCTATGAGGCGCTGGGTGCGCGATTTGTCAGGCCTGACGTCTATCCATGGCACGGCTACAACCAGGATGAAACCATCTACATCTTCGAGAACTTGCAGGAACTTGCACGATCCGCGTGACTGATCGCCGCCCGGCAGACCGGGTGCTTGCGGGGGTCGGCAGGACTGGCTAGAAGCCTCGCCAAACTGACTTCCATGCGGAGGGAATCATGGCAGACCACGGCGCGAGCGGTGCCCACTCTCAGAATATCGAGGCCCACAGGGCGACCTACCAGGGCTTCATCAAGGGCTCAATTATCCTCAGTATTTTCTGCCTTTATGTCCTCGTGGCGCTGGTCGCCTTTGCCTTCGTGTCGTCTGGTAACCTGCTGTTGGGCTTTGGCGGCCTGATTATCGGTACCTTGGCGCTTGTCATCGACGCCCGGGTGGGAAATGCGTGGTACCTCTCTGTGGGCTGGCTGGTGATCTTCGGTCTGATCACCGCCGTAATGCTCGGTTGATCATCAAGGCGGGCTCATGAAAATCGCGATCCCCACGGAAACTCAGGTCGGGGAGCGCCGCGTAGCGGCCAGCCCGGATACCATAAAGTCTTACGTAAAGAAGGGTGCCGAGGTCTGGGTGCAGTCCGGTGCCGGCAAGGGCGCCAGCATTTCGGACGACGCCTTCGCCGCAGCGGGCGCGAAGATTACCAATGGCGGCTGGGGTGAGGCGGACGTGGTGCTGACCGTGCGCCGGCCCGCGGCGGACCTGCTCGCAGCGCTGAAACCGGGCGCCATCCTGATGGGCGGGCTTGAACCCTATGGCGACAAGGTGGGGCTTGAGGCCATTGCCAAGGCTGGCGTGACCGCCTTTGCCATGGAACTGATGCCGCGGATCACCCGAGCCCAGGCCATGGACATCCTGTCGTCGCAGGCCAACCTCGCTGGCTACAAGGCAGTGATCGATGCTGCCTATCATTTCACCCGCGCCTTCCCGATGATGATGACGGCCGCTGGCACCGTGCCAGCCGCGAAGGTGTTCATCATGGGTGTGGGCGTCGCGGGCCTGCAGGCGATTGCCACGGCACGCCGCCTGGGCGCCATCGTCTCGGCCACCGACGTGCGCAAGGCCACCGAAGAGCAGGTGAAGAGCCTCGGCGCCAAGTTTGTTTATGCCGACATCGCCGATGCGGCCACTTCCGGCGGCTACGCCAAGGAACTTACGGCCGAGGACAAGGCCAAGCAGGCCGCCCTGGTGGCCGAGCATGTAAAGACGCAGGACGTGATCATCACCACCGCGCTGATCCCCGGCCGCCCGGCGCCGGTGCTGATCACCGAGGCCATGGTGGACAGCATGAAGCCCGGCTCGGTGATCGTCGACCTCGCGGTGGAGCGCGGCGGCAACTGCCCGCTGTCGAAGCCGGATCAGATCGTGCATCACAAGGGTGTCACCCTCGTCGGCACTGTCAATCTGGCGGGCAGGCTGGCCGGCAACGCCTCGCCGCTGTTTGCCAAGAACCTCGCCAATTTCCTCGATCTGATGATCCAGAAGGATGGCTCGCTCAAGATCGACGACGCCGATGAATGCATCAAGGGCACGATGATCGCGCGCGGCGGCGCGCTGGTGCACCCCATGTTCCAGGGAGCCTGAACGATGGAAGCGATTGACCCGTTTGTTTCACTCTTCGGCATTTTCGTGCTGGCGGTGTTCGTGGGCTATTACGTGGTGTGGAACGTCACTCCGGCGCTGCACACGCCTCTGATGTCGGTGACCAACGCCATTTCCTCGGTGATCGTGGTGGGAGCGCTGCTGGCAGTGGGCGTGGGCGCGCTCGAGTCGGGCTCGGTCACGGCCATGGTGTTTGGGTTCATCGCGCTGGTGCTTGCGTCTGTGAACATCTTCGGCGGATTCCTCGTCACCTCCCGCATGCTCGCCATGTACAAGAAGAAGGAGAAATAGGCGACATGTCGGTCAATCTCGCAGCCATTCTCTACCTTGTGTCCGGCGCGCTGTTCATCATGGCGCTGCGCGGGCTGTCATCGCCCGCCACGTCGCGTCAGGGCAACATGTACGGCATGGTTGGCATGGCGATTGCCATGGTCACCACCCTTGCCACCATGCAGCTATCGCCCATGGTCATCGGGCTTGTGGTGCTTGGCCTGGCAATCGGCGGCGGCATCGGCGCCGTGATGGCGAAGAAGATCGCCATGACGGCGATGCCGCAGCTGGTAGCGGCGTTCCACTCGCTCGTCGGCCTTGCTGCAGTATTCGTGGCAGCGGCTGCCTTCTACGCCCCGGAGGCTTTCCACATCGTTGTCGACGGCGCGATCCAGCCGATCTCGCGCATCGAGATGTCGCTGGGCGCCGCCATTGGCGCTATTACCTTCACCGGCTCTGTCATCGCCTTCCTCAAGCTGGATGGCCGCATGTCCGGCGCGCCCATCCTGCTGCCCGCCCGTCATGTGATCAACATTGCGCTGGGTGTTGCGCTCGTGGCGTGTATTGCGCTGTTCTACCTCAGCCCTGTCTGGCTGTGGTTCTGGGCAATCATTGCGATCAGCCTGGCGCTGGGTTTCCTGCTCATCATTCCGATTGGTGGCGCCGACATGCCGGTGGTCGTATCGATGCTTAATTCCTATTCCGGCTGGGCGGCGGCGGGCATCGGCTTCACGCTGCACAATACGGCGCTGATCATCACCGGCGCGCTGGTGGGCTCGTCGGGCGCCATCCTCTCCTACATCATGTGCAAGGGCATGAACCGCTCCTTCATCTCGGTGATCCTCGGCGGCTTCGGCGGCGAGAGCGCGGGTCCTGCCGCACAGGGAGAAGCGAAGCCCGTCAAGCAGGGCTCGGCGGACGACGCCGGTTTCATCATGAAGAATGCGGGTTCGGTGATCATTGTACCGGGCTATGGCATGGCGGTGGCCCAGGCCCAGCACGCATTGCGCGAGATGGCCGACCACCTCAAGAAGGAAGGCGTCACCGTCAAGTATGCCATTCACCCCGTTGCGGGCCGCATGCCCGGCCACATGAACGTACTGCTGGCCGAGGCCAATGTACCCTACGACGAGGTGTTCGAACTCGAGGACATCAACTCGGATTTCGGCCAGGCCGACGTGGCCTTCGTGATCGGCGCCAATGACGTCACCAACCCCTCCGCCAAGGACGATCCGGCCTCTCCGATCTATGGCATGCCGGTGCTGGAGGTGTGGAAGGCCAAGACCGTGATGTTCATCAAGCGCGGCATGTCGTCAGGTTATGCTGGAGTGGATAATCCGCTGTTCTGGCGTGACAACACGATGATGCTGTTTGGTGATGCCAAGAAAATGACCGAAGAGATCAACAAGGCGATGGCCTGAGCCCACCTGCTGAGGGCCTGACAAGCCCTCTCCCGCTTGGTCATGCAATCGTCTAGATTGATGTCCACAGATCAACGCGTCTAGCGGTGGGAATCGACATGTCTGAGCCGGCGGCAGCCCAACCCCTTGAACCGCCAAGGGTTTATCTTGTTCATATGCTGGTCTTCACCCTGCTGGTGGGGATACTCGTGGTGGTTATCCTGCCCGGGCTGACGAGTGCCTTCATGGCGAATCCGATGCTGAACGGGGTGATCCTGGGAACCCTGCTGCTCGGCATGTTCCATTCCTTCCGCATGGTTTGGCGTCTGTTCCGCGAGGTGAACTGGGTAAACCGGTTCCGCGAGGGCGAGCAGGAGGATGTATCCCGCCCACCACATCTGCTTGCGCCAATGGCGCTCCTGCTCCGCAACAGGCAGGATACGGTGCTGTCGCCACTGTCCATGCGCTCGCTTCTCGACTCCTTGGCCTCCCGCCTCGACGAGTCGCGTGACCTGTCTCGTTATCTGGTTGGACTTCTCATCTTTCTCGGCCTGCTCGGCACATTCTGGGGCCTGCTTGAAACCGTGCAGTCAATCGGCGGTGCGATCGAGGGGCTCGATGTCACCTCGGCTCAGTCTGCTACTCTGTTCGATCAGCTGAAGCAGGGATTGCAGGCGCCGCTTCGTGGCATGGGATTGTCCTTTTCCTCTTCGCTCCTCGGCCTTGCAGGTTCCCTGATCCTTGGCTTCCTTGATCTCAAGGCAGCGCAGGCGCAGAACCGTTTCTACATCGACCTTGAGGACTGGCTGTCGAGCATCACTGACATCGCCGCAGGTGACGGCCAGCAGATGCAGGCGTCGGCCAGTCGCATGCCGCAGTTCCCGCGCAGTGAAATGCAGGCAATGGTGCGGACGATGGAACGGCTGACCACGGCCCTCGAGAACCAGAGGTCCCTGGCCTCCACTCCGGCGCCGCGGTCAGGACCGGATGCCTCCGAGCAGCTGGCAGATGCCGTGGCAGCACTCGTCGAGCAGATGCGGGAAGAGCAGAAGATCGTTCGGCAATGGGCGCAGGGCCAGCAGACCCAACAGAACGAGATACAGCGACTTCTCTTGCGCGCGACGGGACCATTGTCGCGCGGCACGTCCCGTCCACGCGGCGAGGATGAGCGTCCGTAATGGCAGGTCTTCTAAGACGGCGCGGGCGCGGCAGCGAGGACGCCTATTGGCCTGGCTTCGTCGATGCACTGGCGCAACTCCTCCTCGTCATCACGTTTCTGCTTTCTGTGTTCATGGTAGCGCAATTCCTGCTTGCCCGGCAGATATCCGGCCAGGATTCAGCGCTGGGTCAGCTGCGGGCGCAGATCGCTGAGCTGACGCAGCTGCTTGCTCTGGAGCAGGCGGCAAAAGCGGATGCCGAGGCGAACCTGCTTGCCCTCCAGGACGATCTTGCGACCGAGAAGGGCAAGTCCGCCGAACTCTCGCAGATGCTTGAGAGCGCAGGTGAGAAGGGCAGCAGTGCAAGTCAGACCATCACCGGTCTCCAGACCGCGCTCGATAAGGAAAAATCCATCTCATCGGAGGCGCTGGCCAAGGTCGAACTGCTCAACCAGCAGATTGCCGCCATGCGCCGCCAGCTGCAGACCCTGAATGCACTCCTGAGCGATGCTGAAACAAAGAACCGCGAGTCAGAGGCCCAGATTGCCGATCTTGGCAAGCGCCTCAATTCCGCGCTGGCGCAGCGCGTGCAAGAGCTGACCCGCTACCGCTCGGAGTTCTTCGGGCGGCTGCGTCAGATACTGTCGCAGCGCGCGGATGTACTTGTGGTGGGCGATCGCTTCGTGTTCCAGGCCGAGGTTCTTTTTCCCAAGGGGCAGGCCTCGCTCAACGCCGAAGGCCAGGCCGAGATGCTGAAACTGGCCGATGCGCTGAAGCAACTCGAGCGTGAGATACCAGCCGACATCGCCTGGGTGCTGCGGGTTGATGGCCACACCGACATCGACCCCATACAGTCGCCCCAATTCAAGTCGAACTGGGAGCTTTCGGCAGCCCGCGCCATCGCTGTGGTCAATTTCCTGATCGCCAACGGCGTGTCGCCTCAGCATCTGGTGGCAGCGGGCTTCGGCGAGTTCCAGCCGATTGACACTGGCTCCACCGAAGAGGCAAAGTCCCGCAACCGCCGTATCGAGCTGAAGCTTACCGAACGGTGAGTGCGCTATCAGCCTGAGGCTGCTTGAAACTGAAGCTTGGCGAGCCTCGCATAGAGCGGGCTTGAGGCAATCAGCTCGGTATGGGTCCCCTCATCCACCAGTTCTCCCCCATCGAGTACCAGAATGCGGTTGGCGTTGCGCACGGTGGCCAGCCGGTGGGCAATGACGAGCGTCGTGCGGTTGGCAGTGAGCCGTTCGATCGCCTGCTGGATGAAGGCTTCGCTCTCCGAGTCGAGTGCACTGGTTGCCTCGTCGAGCAATAGGATAGGGGCATCGCGCAGAATGGCGCGTGCAATTGCGATGCGCTGACGCTGGCCGCCGGAGAGGGTCACCCCACGTTCGCCCACCTGCGTGTCATAACCGTTCGGCAGCCGTTCGGCGAATTCGTCCACCCGCGCGGCGCGGGCAGCTTCCATGATCTCGAACTCGCTTGCTTCGGGCTTGCCGAACCGGATGTTGTCGACAACGCTGCCTGAGAAGATCACCGTTTCCTGTGGCACAACAGCGATGCGTGAACGCACCGCCTGCGGCACGGCAGTTTTCACGTCGATGCCATCGACGGTGACCCGACCTGCCTGCGGGTCGAAGAACCGCTGGACGAGTGCGAAAACCGTGCTCTTGCCTGCCCCCGAGGGGCCAACGATGGCAACGGTCTCACCGGTCTTGACTGTAAAGGAGATCCCAGACAGAGCCAGCGTGTCTGATCGTGTCGGGTAGGAGAAGCTGACGTCTTCGAAGGCCAGCCTGCCCTGTGGCGGAGAAGGCAGCGGCTGTGGTGCCGCTGGTGCGGCGATGTCGGGAGCTTCATCGAGCAGTTCCGAAATGCGCTCGGCTGCTCCTGCTGCCAGCTGAACCTCGCCCCAGACCTCTGAAAGCTGTCCCATCGAACTGGCGGCCAGAATGGCGTAGATCAGAAACTGGCTGAGAACGCCCGCAGTCATGCTGCCGGAAATGACGGCGCTCGCCCCATACCACAGCAGCATGACGACGGCCCCGGCCACCACGCCGATGATCAGCGCGGTCAGCAGAGCCCGCGCCACTGTGCGCTGAGCCGCGGCAGCGAAGGCGCTGGCGGTGGCGTCGGAAAACGCCTTGCGCGCGGCGGTTTCCTGCACATTGGCTTGGACGGTTGCAACGGCCTGCAACCGCTCCTGGGCAAACGCGGCGGAAGAGGCCAGCGTGTCCTGGGACAGGCGCGACAGGCTTCTCACCCGCCGCCCGTAGATCACGAGTGGCAGGACGATGAGCGGCAGGGCCAGCAGGGACAGCCCCGCCAGGCGGGGGCTGGTTGTCACCATCATGATGACAGCTCCGGCCAGCATGACCACGTTGCGCAGAGCAATTGAGGCAGTTGAAGAAAAGGCTGCCTTGATCTGGGTGGTATCTGCGGTAAGCCGCGAGACGACCTCTCCGGTGCGCTGTACCTCGAAGAAGGTTTGGCTGAGATCAAGAAGGTGGCTGAAGATGCGGTCACGGATGTCGGCCACCACCCGCTCGCCAATCCAGATCACGAAGTAGAAGCGCAGGGCTGACCCAAGCGCCAGAACTGACACGACCGCCAACATCGCCAGAAAGTACTTGTCGATCAGAGGCGCGTCCGCGGCGGTAAAACCGTGGTCGATGATGCGCCGCACCGCCAGCGGCAGTGCAAGCGTGGCTGCGGCAGCTGTGAGCAGGGCAAGAAGTGCGAACAGCATTTGCCGTCGATAGGGGCGCAGAAACGGCGTGAGCCGCAGGAGAGGGCGCAGGTTTCGGCTTTTCGGGCGCCGTCGGGCCTCTTCTTCGTAGAGGTTGCTCATGCGCGCTTTCTAGCTGATGGCCGCGGGAATGGAAGCGCCTGAATCATGCCTGAAACAAGCTGCCGCAAGGCCTTGGCTCAGCTGTTTGCCGCTCTTGCCTGACCTGACCGTCTCCTGTATACGCCCCTCTTGAAACCGGAAATCGGTAAGTTCTGTGCGGGTATCCCCGCCTTCAAGAGAGTTTTGGCCATGAAGCAAGGCGTTCACCCCGACTATCACATGATCAATGTGGTCATGACCGATGGCACCACCTTCCAGACCAGGTCCACCTGGGGCAAGGCTGGCGATACGATGAACCTCGACATTGATCCGAAATCTCACCCGGCCTGGACAGGCGGCCAGCAGACCCTGCTCGACCGCGGTGGCCGCGTGTCGCGTTTCAACCAGAAGTTTTCCTTCCTCAACAAGTAATATTGGTCTGTCATTCTAGGCAGAACCACGCCCGGCGATAGTCCGGGCGAGGGCTTTCTTGTTCCGACCTCAGGAGCGGTTCCCGAAGGCAGCGGCGATGCGGTCAATCTGGCTGCTGACCGGGCTGAGATTGCCCGTGTTCTCGGATCTGGCCTGAAGCCCCAACATCGCATCGAACTTCAGGATGCGCTGATGCAGGGAGAGCGAGCGGTCAATGATGTCCAGCAGGGCAGTAGGCAATTGCTCAGCACCGCTGACAGGGTTGCCGTGGCCGATTTCACCAAGCGTAATGCGGCGACGTTCGTGTTGTACCTCTTCGGGGTTCATCTCGCCCGCGCCGATCGCCCTTTGCAGAAGAAGCCACGAGGCAAGTTGCATTAGGCGGGTGGTTAGCCGCATGCTTTCAGCGGCGTAGGCCACAGCACCATGACGATCAAGCAGGCGGGCATCCTTTCGCCCCGGCCCGTCCAGATAGTCTGCCGTTTCCTCGACGAGCCCCATGCCTTCCCGAAATACCTTGTCGAACTGCTCTGATGCCGTGAAACGCCTCATGAAATCAACGGTGACAGGCGAAGTGTTGGCGGTCTGCATGGCTGGGGTCCTTCGGCTCTTTATGCAACAGAGCGCAGCAAAACAACGATAATGACCGCGCGGGTCATCGCGGTCAATGAGGCGTTCGCCACTTCTCGGTCAAAAGGGGTTAGCAAGACTCGTGCCAGAAACAAGAAAAGCCGCGCGAGACGGCGCGGCTTTGAAGTTTCAAACAGGGAGGCGTCAAACAGAGTGACTGGCGTCACTCGACGAAATCCACTCAAGGATTACAAATTAGCAAAATATGACTAATTCCTTAACAAACAGTTAATGTCCGCAACCTGTGCGGCGAAAATGCCCTGGCGGGCCAGTGACGCGTGTACTGTTCCGCTGGCAGTCACGAACGGAAAAAGGCGTCAGCGGCTGACTTGGAAGCCCGCTTTGTCCCGATCATAGCTCTCACGCGCGTGATTTCCTCCTCCAGCTGCCGGACACGCTGTTCCAATTCCGCGATAGACAACAGATCCAGTGGCTCTCCGATCATAACACCGACAGGCTTCTTAGGCAGGTCTTCAAAGCTCATCACGCATGCTCCCTGATGTGTATCATTTTGTCATTGCAGGCCGGTGGGCTTCAACTCAAACTGATACATATGTCACCGCCGGAGGCTTGCCCATGAGAGAGATGACCGCAATAGCCATAACGGCTCCTGGTGGGCCGGAGGTTCTCCGGCCTGTAAGGCTTCCGGTACCGGTGCCGGGAGCAGGCGAGGTGCTGGTCCGGGTTCATGCCGCAGGAGTGAACCGGCCCGATGTGTTGCAGCGAAAGGGAGCCTATCCACCTCCGCCCGGCGCCCCGGATACCCCCGGCCTCGAGATTGCAGGGGAGATTGTCGCTCTGGGCGACGGAGCGCGCAGATTTGAAACGGGGGACAGGATCTGTGCTTTGGTGCCCGGCGGTGGCTACGCGGAGTACGCCCTCGTGCATGAGGATAATGCCCTGCCAGTGCCGGGAGGGCTGTCGTTGCAGGAGGCATCCGCACTGCCGGAAACCTTCTTCACCGTGTGGACGAATGTTTTCGATCGCGCCCAGCTAAAAGCAGGCGAAATCCTTCTCGTTCATGGCGGTTCGAGCGGCATCGGTACCACGGCAATCATGCTCGGCAAGGCGTTTGGAGCCGTGGTGGTCACGACGGCGGGCTCGGATGAGAAATGCCGCGCGTGTCTTGAACTTGGTGCCGATTTCGCCATCAACTACAGGACACAGGATTTTGCTGCAGTGCTGAGCGAAAGAGCGCTGCGACCGAATGTCATCCTCGACATGGTGGGCGGCGACTATGTTGACAGGAACCTGAAGGTCGCTGCCATGCACGCTCGCATCGTGATGATCGCTTTCCAGAAGGGCTCGCGCTTCGAGGCGGACTGGATGCCCCTGATGCTCAAGCGACTCACCTTCACCGGCTCGACCCTGCGGACCCGCAGCGTTGCCGAAAAAGCGACGATTGCCCGTGCTCTTGAAGCCCAGGTCTGGCCGCTCCTTGCCGATGGGCGTTTGAAGCCTCTCATCTTCCGAACCTTTCCGCTGGCCGAGGCCGCTGCGGCCCACGCCCTCATGGAAAGCAGTGAGCATATCGGCAAGATCGTCCTGACGGCCGGGTAGCGGAGGTTCTGGTATCATGGGCGCAGCAGGCGCGGCCGATTGGGACTGCACGAGTTTGTTTGGTCGTGGCCATGCTGCTCAAAAACAAGGATTGCGCACCGCCCGCCTGCCGCTTATATAAGCGCCATTCCAAACAAGCTGTCGTAATGACAGGGAACCTGAAACAGTGGTTCTCAAGGAGCGAGAAGATCATGGCAAACGTCCCGCTGATGCCCAAGGCCACTGCCGTCTGGCTGGTCGAAAACACCAGCCTCTCCTTTCGGCAGATCGCTGATTTCTGCCATCTCCATGAGCTGGAGGTAAAGGGTATTGCAGATGGTGACGTGGCCGCCGGCATCAAGGGCCTTGATCCGATCACTGGCGGCCAGCTGACCCGTGAGGAAATCGAAAAGGGCGAGAAGGATGCTGATCACCGGCTGAAGATTCTGGAGTCGAAGGTCAACATCCAGGTGCAGAAATCGACCTCTGGTCCGCGCTATACACCTGTCTCGCGTCGCGGCGACCGGCCTGACGCGATTGCCTGGCTGCTGCGCCACCACCCGGAACTTCCGGACTCCGCCATCATGAAGCTGGTGGGCACCACCAAGTCCACCATCAATGCCGTGCGTGACCGCAGCCACTGGAACGCATCCAACATCAAGCCGGTCGATCCTGTCTCGCTTGGCATCTGTTCGCAGCTGGCATTGGATTTTGCGGTTCAGAAGGCTGCCCGCAAGGCAGGTCGTCCGGCGGCGGACCAGGCACCTGCACGCACCCTCATTCCTGCGTCCGAAGTCGAGGGCACGGCCGCACATGCCGCTGCTCAGGCTGCCGAGGAACAGCCCACCTTTGCTGCGACTGAAGCCGCACCCCGCGAGGTGGAGCCCACATATGACGCGGATTCGGTCTTTGCCAAGCTAAAGTCGCTGAAGCGAACGCCAGAGGGCGGAGAGTAGACCGATGCGCGTGTTGGTGGTGGGCGCTTCTGGTACCGTCGGGAAGGCGGCGGTATCACAGCTCTCGCGCCGCCATCAGATCGTGACGGCTGGAAGAAGCGGCGCCGATGTTTCCGTTGATCTGATGAACGAGGCATCGGTACGTCAGATGTATGTTGGCCTGGGCACGATTGATGCCGTAGTGGCCTGCGCGGGACACGTGCATTTCGGACCCGTCACCGCCATGACCCCCGTGGAGTTTCGCAAGGGGCTTGACGACAAGCTCATGGGGCAGATCCATCTGGTGCTGCTCGGTCTGTCGCATATAAGCGATGGCGGCTCTTTCACGCTCACGAGTGGCATTCTGGATCGCGATCCGGTCAGGGCAGGTGCAAATGCCGCAGCTG
This sequence comes from Aestuariivirga sp., assembly GCF_044238155.1. GTDB lineage: Bacteria > Pseudomonadota > Alphaproteobacteria > Rhizobiales > Aestuariivirgaceae > Aestuariivirga. Next base: position 12,906 of record NZ_JBIIDX010000040.1, read on the forward strand.
TCAACGGCGCGATCGGAGCCTTTGTCAGGTCAGCGGCCATCGAGATGCCGCGCGGTATCCGCATCAATGCGGTGAGCCCCGGGCTCCTGGAGGAGTCAGCCCAGAAATATGATGGGTTCTTTCCTGGGCACCAGCCGGTATCCTCGGCCCGCGTCGGGCTGGCCTATGTCAAAAGCGTCGAGGGCGGGTTGACCGGGCAGGTCTTCCTCGTGGACTGACAGCAGTTCAGTCCTTCACCGCCACGGTGTAATTCAGTGGCATCCGTCCCCCATCCACGTAGATGGTCTCGCCGGTGACGTAACTCGCGTCGTCCGAAGCCAGGAAGGCCGCGATTGACGCCACTTCCGAGGGGTCGCCCACTCGTCCCAGCGGCGTTCTGGACAGAGCGCGGTTCAGAGCGGACTTGTCGGACAGAACACCCCTCATCATATCCGTGGCAATTGAGCCGGGGCCGATGGCGTTCACCCGGATGCCGTGCGGCGCAAGCGCGACAGCCGTGGCGCGGGTGAGTTGCGATACGCCCCCTTTGGCGATGCAATAGGTCACGATACCGGGAATGGTCAGCGTGTCATTGACTGACGACATGTTGATGATGGCGCCTGGCTTGCGCCCCGCCTCTGCCTGCTTCACCATGTGGCGGGCGCAGGCCTGCAGCATCAGGAATGAGCCCTTCAGGTTAATGCCGATGACGCGGTCGAAGTCAGCTTCCGTCACATCCAGAAAGTCACCACCCGGTGCAATCGCGGCATTGTTCACCAGTATGTCGATGGCGCCATGTTGAGCGACGACGTGGGCAACCAGACTGTTGACATCCCCTGACCTTGAAACATCACACTGCCGGAAGCTTGCACCAATTGCGGCGGCTGCAGCCTTACCCTCGTCGTCGAGAATGTCTGTAAGAATCACCCGTGCACCCTCTGCCGTAAAGCGCTCTGCAATGGCGCGCCCGATGCCACGGGCGGCGCCGGTAATGACGGCGATGCGATCTGTCAGTCTCACGACAAGAACCTCCTGAGTGGTCGGATTGATCAGTAGCTGTCTGCTGGCTTAACCTTATCGGCAAAAACGGCAATGATAAGTGCGGCCACGACGGTGATGAACAGGGCAGTCGTGAGACTGGTCAGCTGTGCTGCAAGGCCAATGAGCGGCGGACCGCACAGAAAGCCCATGTAGCCTAGTGTGGTGACTGCAGCGATACCCCGTCCGGGGGCATCGGGCTCGAGTCTGCCGCCTCCCGCGAACAGTACCGGAGCAATGTTGCCGAGGCCGAGGCCTGCAAACACGAAGGCTGCAATGGCGATCGATGGTGTGGGTGCAGTGAGGGCAACGGCAGTTCCCACGCCGGTAATGATGGCGCTCGTCCTTACCATCGGCGCAGCACCGGCACGCTGCCTGATCCAGTCGCCGCTGAACCGTGCGACGGCCATGCCGCCCTGATAGAAACCAAAGCCAAGCGCTGCGATGCTGGCTTCCACCTTATAGGTCTCGCGCATCATGATCGCTGCCCAGTCCAGGATCGATCCTTCGATCATCAGTGCGAGAAAACACAGCAAGCCAAGCCCCACGCTGGCGCGTGTCGGCCATGCAAAATGCGTTCCCGACAATCCCTTGTCGATTGTGCTGGACAGGAAGAAGCGGGATGCGATCAGCATGGCTGGAAGACAGATCGCGATAACGATCACTATCTGCGCTGCGACACCTTCAAGCTCCAGAAGAGCGGCTCCGAGGAATGTCCCTGCCATGCCGCCCACACTGAAGCTGCCATGCAGCATCGACATGATTGGCCGACGCAGTTCACGTTCAACGGCAAGCCCATGGGCGTTCATCGCCACATCCATGCTGCCGATCCCGGCCCCCATGACCAGCGCAGCCAGCACGAAACTGGCAAGATCCTGGGCCAGGATCGGACCTGGAAAGGACAGGCAGAACAGAAGTCCCGATGCGAGTATCAGCTTTGCACTGCCAAAGCGGTTGATCAGCACGCCGGCCAGGGGCATGGCGAAAATCGCGCCTCCTGCCATGGCCAGCAGCGCCAGTCCGAATACGGCGGGACCGGCGTCAAGCCGGTCCTTGGCCAGCGGAATGTGCGGCACCCACGCACCCAGAAGGATGCCATGGATCAGAAAAGTGGCCACCAAGGCCCATCGGGCCTTTGAGGCAGATGTGGTTGTCATGGAACCAGGAACTCTTTTTGAGGTTCTTGCTCTAGCCGATTGCCAGCAACTTCGCCAATGGGCATTCTGGCATCCGGGGAAGCTGCGAAGCGCGTATCAGGGACAAAAGCCATGGACGCCAAGGAACATTCCTCGCCTGCCCCTCAGCGGACACCCGCCATCCATATCAGGCGGATTTCGCTGGCTGATGTGGGGGCAGCCCTGGCCGCTGGCCTGCGTGATTTTGGCCGGGCGCCACTCATCGGACTGTTCTTTGGCAGCATTTATGCTGTTGGTGGAATTGTCATCTGGCTCCTGCTGGTGGTTTTCCATGAGCCTTGGTGGATTCTCCCGGTCGCCGTCGGTTTTCCACTGCTTGGTCCCTTTGTTGCGGCGGGACTCTACGACACAAGCCGTCGCCTGAGCCTCGGCGAGCCGCTCCGCTTTGGCGAAATCCTCAAGGTCGTTCTGGCTCAGCGGCAAAGGCAAGTTGGCTGGATGGCGTTCGTCGTCCTGTTTATCTTCTGGATGTGGCTTTATCAGTTTCGGATGCTGCTGGCGGTGTTCCTGGGCTTCAAGTCGTTCTCGAGCATCGAAGCATTTCTCACCGTCGTGCTGACCACGCCGGAGGGCGCAGGCTTCCTGATCGCAGGAACGCTGGTCGGTGCTGCCATCTCCTTCATGCTCTTCTGCGCGACGGTCGTAGCCATTCCGCTGTTGCTCGACCGCGAGGTCGATCTCGTCACGGCCATCATGGCGAGCTTTAAGGCAGTCCTTGAGAATCCTGCCCCGATGATCGGCTTCGGGCTGATTGTGGCGCTGCTCAGTTTCGCGGCCCTCGTCCCTCTGTTCCTTGGCCTGCTGGTGGTCCTGCCGGTCCTCGGGTATGCAACATGGCATCTCTACACGCGGGTCGTTGACCCGGCCGTGTCTTAGATCAGACACCGATTCCCTTGCCGGCGAGTGCCACCCTGATCTCTTCCAGAATAGCGGGGTCATCTATGGTGGCGGGAATCTTGAAGTCCTCCCGGTCAGCGATCTTGCGCATGGTGGCGCGCAGGATCTTGCCGGATCGTGTCTTTGGAAGCCGTGGCACCGCGATGACCGTCTTGAGAGCTGCAACAGCGCCAATCCTCTCCCGCACCCGTGCCACGCACTCGGCCTCGATGTCGCCTGCTGGGCGGGTCACGCCGGCCTTGAGCACGACAAGGCCAACGGGTACCTGCCCCTTGATCTTGTCGGCGATGCCGATCACGGCTGTTTCCGCCACATTGGGGTGGCCGGCCAGAACCTCCTCCATCCCGCCGGTCGAGAGACGGTGCCCGGCAACATTGATGATGTCGTCGGTACGAGCCATGATGAAAATGTAGCCGTCGGCGTCGATATAGCCCGCATCGGCTGTTTCATAGTAGCCGGGAAAACGCGAAAGATAGCTCTTGCGAAAGCGATCGTCGTTGTTCCACAGCGTCGGCAGGCACGACGGTGGCAGAGGCAGCCTGATGCAGATGGCGCCGAGCTGGCCTGCGGGCAGCGGCTTGCCGGCCTCATCCAGCACTTCGACCTCATATCCGGGCATCGCGACGCAGGGCGAGCCATACTTGACTGGCAGCATGCCAAGTCCAACAGGATTGGCGGCGATGGCCCAGCCGGTTTCCGTCTGCCACCAATGATCGACAACCGGTACTTTCAGATGTTCTTCCGCCCACATGACCGTGTCCGGATCGGCACGTTCTCCGGCAAGAAACAGAGTGCGCAGCGAGGACAGGTCGTACCGGCGGATATGGGTTCCGTCCGGATCTTCCTTCTTTATGGCACGGAAGGCAGTGGGCGCCGTGAACAGGGCGCTGACCCCATGCTCGGCGACGATGCGCCAGAACGTGCCAGGATCAGGAGTGCCAACGGGCTTTCCTTCGAACAGGATCGTGGTGGCTCCGTGCAGCAGAGGCGCATAGACGATGTAGGAGTGGCCAACCACCCAGCCAACATCCGAGGCAGCCCAGAACACCTCTCCCGGCCTGACGCCATAGACGTTTTCCATGGACCACTTCATCGCCACCATGTGTCCGCCATTGTCGCGCACAACGCCCTTGGGCTGGCCCGTGGTCCCTGACGTGTAAAGAATGTAAAGGGGGTCGGTTGCTTCGACATTGACACACTCGGCCTTCCTCCCCCGCTGCCTTGCCTGCCGCGTGATCTCGGCCCAGTCATGATCTCGCCCGTGCATCAGCTCTGCCACGGCTTGCTCGCGCTGGAAAATGACGCTCGCGTCCACCTTGTGGCTGGCAAGGTCGAGGGCCTCGTCCAGCAACGGCTTGTAAGCGATGACGCGGCTGGGCTCGATGCCGCATGAGGCCGAAAGGATGAGCTTTGGCTTGGCATCGTTGATGCGAGTTGCAAGTTCGAGGGGCGCGAAGCCGCCGAACACCACGGAGTGAATGGCGCCGAGCCTCGCGCAGGCCAGCATGGCGAACAGCGCCTCGGGTATCATCGGCATATAGAGGATGACGCGATCACCCTTGCGGAGCCCCAGATCCTGAAGAGCCGCTGCAAGCGTCGCCACTTCATCGAGCAGCTGGTCATAGCTGTAGCGTAAGATCTTGCCGGTGACCGGACTGTCATAGATCACGGCGAGTCTGCTGCCGTGGCCGGCCTTGACGTGGCGGTCGACCGCGTTCCAGCACGTGTTGCATTCCGCGCCTGCGAACCAGCGGTCGAGACCATCGATCTTCGCATGCACCTGCCGCCAGGGCCTGATCCAGTCGATGCTGGCCGCGGCATCGGCCCAGAAAGCCGCGGGGTCCCGCTTCCAGCGGGCGTAGGTCTCTTGATATCGGCTCATCGGGCGGGCCTTTCGCAGGTGGGGAACTTTGCTCTCTTATCCTCAGTCGCACGGGTATCTGGCAAGAGCCCGGCGAAATTCTGTGGACATCACCTGATGCCATGGCTCCGGCGTGGCTTTGACGGGCAGTCGGGTTGGGCTAGAACCTTTCCGCAAGAGACCAAGGATAACCCGATGTCCGCTTATGAGTTTGACCTCGACAAGAACCCCGCCAACTACCAGCCGCTGACCCCCCTTAGCTTTCTGGCTCGTTCGGCGGCGGTTTACCCCGATCACCCTGCCATCATTCATGGCCGGCAAAAGTTGAGTTATGCCGCATTCTATGCCCGCTCTCGCAAGCTGGCGAGCGCATTGGCCAAGGCCGGCCTGCGCAAGGGTGAAACCGTTTCGGTGTTGCTCGCAAACACGCCAGCCATGCTTGAGTGCCATTATGGCGTGCCGATGATGGGCGCCGTTCTCAATACTCTCAATACTCGTCTTGATGCTGCGACCATTGCCTTTTCACTTGGCCACGCAGAGGCGAAGGTCCTGGTCGTTGACTCGGAGTTTGCGAAGCTAGCAGCAGAGGCGCTGGCGCTCATGCCTGCACCCCACCCGATCGTGATCGATTATGTCGACCCCGAGTACCCGGTCGAGGGCGCACGGCTCGGCGCCATCGATTATGAGCAGTTCCTCGCCAGTGGCGATGAAACATTCGAGTGGTTGTGGCCAGATGACGAGTGGGAGGCAATTTCCCTGAATTACACGTCCGGCACCACCGGCAACCCGAAGGGCGTGGTCTATCATCATCGTGGCGCCTATCTGCTGGCCCAGGGCAATGTGCTGACGGCGTCCATGCCCAAGCACCCTGTCTATCTGTGGACGCTGCCCATGTTTCATTGCAATGGCTGGTGCTTTCCATGGTCGCTGTCGGTCGTCGGCGGTACCCATGTGACACTGCGCTGGGTGCGTTCCAGGGCTATTTGGCAGGCACTTGACGAACACAAGGTCACCCATCTCTGTGGTGCTCCCATCGTCATGTCGACGATTCTCAACGCTCCGATTGAAGACAAGCGCACGCTCTCGCAGAAGGTTGAGTTCTTCACTGCCGCTGCGCCGCCACCAGAGGCGGTGCTGGCCTCCATGGCGGAGGCGGGCTTCAACGTGACTCATCTTTATGGATTGACCGAAACCTATGGTCCGGCGGTGGTCAACGACTGGAAAGCGGAGTGGGACGATCTCGAGGGATCAATCCGGGCCTCCCGCAAGGCACGGCAGGGTGTTCGCTATCACGCACTTGAAGATCTTGCGGTCATGGACCCGGAAACCATGCAGCCGGTGCCGGCCGATGGCCTCACCATGGGTGAAGTCATGTTCCGGGGAAACATTGTCATGAAGGGATACCTAAAGAATCCCAAGGCCTCGGCAGAGGCCTTCCGCGGCGGCTGGTTCCATTCGGGTGATCTTGGTGTCATGCATCCGGACGGTTACATCCAACTCAAGGACCGGTCCAAGGACATCATCATTTCAGGAGGTGAAAACATCTCCTCGATCGAGGTCGAGGATGTGCTCTACAAACATCCGGCTGTTCAAGCTGCAGCCGTGGTGGCCCGGCCGGATGAAAAGTGGGGCGAAACGCCTTGTGCCTTCGTTGAACTGAAGCCGGACAAGCAGGCAACGCAGGAGGACATCATCACATGGTGCCGCGCCGGCCTTGCAAATTTCAAGGTGCCCCGGCACGTGGTCTTCCAGGAGCTTCCCAAGACCTCCACTGGCAAGATCCAGAAATTCAAGCTCAGGGAAATCGCCCGGTCGATATAGGGCCACGCGTCAGGGCTTGGACGCTGGCTTGAAGGCGTCGGCGCGCCGCATTGCTTCCGCCTTGTCCGCCTCGCTGAGATCGGCGAGGATCGAATCCAGTTCCGAATCTGACCGACCGCCACGGCTGGCGAGAATGTTCCAGCTCATCGCCTCGACCGGGTCCCTGGCGACGCCTTTGCCGAATGCATAAATGCGCGCCACGCGGTTCTGGGCGACCACGTTGCCGCGCCTTGCGGCAAGTAGCAGCCACTGCGCACCGATCTTCTCGTTCTGTTGGACGCCTTCGCCACGAAATACCAGCACGCCGTAATCAAGCATGGCGTCTGTGTTGCCCTTTTCCGCCGCCTCGCCGATCAGGGCGGCAGCCCTGACGACATCTCTTGGAACTCCGCGGCCATCCATGTAGAGCACGCCAAGCTCATGCGTCGCTGCCGTATACCCCTGGGATGATGCCTTGGCGAACCAGTCCGCCGCGGCCACGAAATCCGGAGGATTGCCAAAGGCCCCGAGGGACAGCAGGCCCATGGTGTACTGGGCCTCCGGCAGGCCAGTCTCCGCCGCCTTGCGCAGCAGCGACTCGCCCTTGGCATAGTCATATTGACCGCTTGCCTTGTCGAGATAAACACGCGCCTCAGCCATCTGCGCCTGCGCCTCCGTCATGTCGTTGGCGAATGCCTGCGTCGTGACGACAAGAAGGGCAAGGGTGGCGGCGGCAGCAAGTTTCATCATGCACCGAGGCGTTGCGACAGTGTCGTTACGATCCGGCGCGCATCTTCAGCGCCTTGCCACATCGCATCCGGGGGGCGGATGAAGTCCGGCCTCTGAGGCAGCAATATGTCAAGGGTGTCGAGGCTGACCGGCCGGAAGGCAACGCAGGGGATCTCGGTGAGCGCCTGCCACCACGCGACGAGGGGTTCGCCCCCGAGTGCCGGGGCCGTCTGGTCGAAGGCAATGTAGTCGGCGCCCGCCTCGGCTGCTTCCATGGCAAGATGGCGCGAGCCACCCACATAGGCGCCGAGGATGCGGTCCTTGCCAAGAGCGAGCCGGGTGCCGGGCAAGTCTTCGGCCTGCGCGTCAAGCTGTATGCCGTCCGCGCCACAGCGTATGGCGTCACGGGCTTCCCCCGCCACGATCACGGCAACTCCCAGGCGCTGTGCCTCGACGCTAACCTCTCCCGCCAGCCTCGCAGGCACCAGCAGGCTCGCGACGTCGCCTGCCGTGCAGGCGGCGGTGAGGCAGTCCAGGATCTGGACCGCGCTCAGATCGCCAGGCGCCACGAGAAACAGGCGGGGCGTCAGGCCGCGGTCTCCAGTTCCTGGCTCCAGCTGCCGGTGGACGCCAGTGCGTTCATCCTGGCGCGGTGGCTGAAGGCGCGCTGAGCAGCGGCAATATTCTCCGTCTTGCCGCCCCATGCCTTGAGCGCGTCGGACTGCAACGCGCGGCCATAGGAGAAAGTCAGCTTCCATGGCAGCGGACCTGCCGCATTCATCAGGTGGAGATGGGCGGTCGCATCGAGGCTGGACTGGCCACCTGACAGGAATGCAATGCCTGGCACCGCTGCCGGGACACAGCGCTTGAGCACCTTCAGGGTTTTCTCGGCCACCTCGGCACGACCGGCCTGTCGTGGACACTTCTTGCCGGAGATCACCATGTTCGGCTTAAGCACGATGCCCTCAAGCGCCACGCGCGCGTGATAAAGCT